>CAIWCL010000071.1 GCA_903911205.1 uncultured bacterium | reverse complement strand
TTCCGGTTCGTGATTCGTCTTGAAGCATTCCTGTTGAAGCATTCCTGTTGAAGCATTCCTGTTGAAGCATTCCTGTTGAAGCATTCCTGTTGAAGCATTCCTGTTGAAGGATTCCTGTTGAAGGATTCCTGTTGAAGGATTCCTGTTGAAGGCGGCGGCATCACGCGGAGCTTGGCCAGTTGGCCAACAGTCGGCAGGCGATCTGCGATGTGTGGTAGAGTTTGACAATACCAAACAAAAACCAAACGTCAAGCAACATTTCCAACAGTCGGCAAGCGCATCCTGTTGGGTGCTCCGTGTCTGCGGGTCCCGCCACACTCTGAGCCTCACTTCACCTCCTGTCCGGGAGGTGAAGTCTGGGGCGCCCTCCCTCAACTCCTCGCATCACCACGATCCCTTTGCGCGGAATGTGTTGACTCGCGCGGGCGCAGGTGCGATCGCCCGTAGCATCGCCGTTCTTTGCGCGGACGATTCGTGACGGCTCGTGACGGCTCGTGACGGCTCGTGACGACTTGTTCCATCCCATCTCTCACTCGACATCAGATGCACACACTTGCTGACATCGATCCTGCAACCGACGCACTCTTCCGCGATCTCACGCCCGCACAGCGCGCGGCGGCGGCGCACGGGTCCGGTCCAGCGCTCGTACTCGCGGGGCCAGGCTCAGGCAAGACTCGTGTCATCACGCGTCGCATTGCTG
The DNA here is from genome assembly GCA_903911205.1 of uncultured bacterium. Taxonomy (GTDB): domain Bacteria; phylum Planctomycetota; class Phycisphaerae; order Phycisphaerales; family SM1A02; genus QWPT01. The sequence goes on along the minus strand of CAIWCL010000071.1, from coordinate 6,085 downwards.
CGTTGATTGCGCGCGGTGTGCCGCAGTGGAAGATCCTTGCCCTGACGTTCACCAACAAAGCCGCGGGTGAGATGCGCGAGCGTGTGTCGCAACTCGTCGCGCGTGAAGATGGATCGCGTACGGGCTTGGTCGTCTCGACCTTTCACTCCCACTGTGCGGCCATTCTGCGTCGCTTCGGTGATCGCATTGGTTTACAGCCAGGCTTCTCCATCTACGACTCGGGTGATCAGAAGGACGCGATCAAAACCGCCATTGAGGAAGCTGGTCTCTCCAGTACTCAATGGACGCCAGCGAGCGTTTTGAGCGAGATCAGCGATGCGAAGAACCGTTTGCTTGATGCGAACGGCTATCTCGCGGAGGCAAATGACTTCTGGTCGCGTTCGGTTGCCAAGGCGTATGCGGCATACGACGCAGTTTTGACGCGTTCGAATGCCGTTGATTTCGATGACCTTCTCTTGAAGGTGGCGCTCCTCCTTCGCAACGATGAGGAAGTGCGCACGCTGCTGCAACGGCGACATGAGTGGATTCTGGTCGACGAATACCAGGACACCAACCACGCGCAGTTCGTCATTGCCCACGCGCTCGCGGAGCGTTCGCGGAATCTCTTCGTCGTCGGTGATCCAGACCAATCGATCTACGGTTGGCGTGGCGCGGACATCTCGAACATCCTGGAATTTGAGGAGCAATTCCCCGGTGCGGTGGTGATTCCACTCGGTGAGAACTTCCGTTCGACTTCGCACATTGTGTCTGCGGCCGCCGGGCTCATTGGGCACAATCGACGCCGCAAACACAAAGATCTCACCACTTCACTCGGTGAAGGTGCACCTGTTCGGCTCTTGAAAGCGAATGACGAGTATGAAGAAGCGGATCGCATCGCGGAATTCCTCGAAGAGCGATCGCGCGCAGGCGTCCCATGGCGTTCGATGGCGGTGCTCTATCGCATGAACGCACTTTCGCGCGTCATTGAAGATGCGCTCCGTCGTCGCATGATTCCTTCGACGGTTGCGCGCGGAACCGCCTTCTATGACCGCAAAGAAATCAAAGACGCGATCGCGTATCTGCGCGCCTGCGCGAACCCACGCGATGAAGTGTCGCTGCATCGCATCATCAACTACCCCGCGCGTGGAATTGGTGATGTCACGGTGCGCAAGATCGATGCATACGCAGTGTCGAACGGGCTGCCGTTCATCGCGGCATGTGCGCAGGCATCAACGGCCACGGTTGTCTCTGGGAAAACGGCGAAAGCGGTCGACAACTTCGTGGTCATGATTCGCGATTTCGCACGGAGTCTTGATGAACGAGTGCCTGGCGATCTCGCGTCTTTCGTGAGTGAAGTACTTGAGACGAGTGGGCTCGATCGACTCGACGACCACTCCACAATCGAAGAACGCGAGCGCGTGGCCAATCTCGAAGAACTTGTCTCGGCAGCTGCCGATTTTCGCTTGCCGGAGAGCGATCCGGCGGCCGACGCACCCGTCGAGCCTGACTTTGAAGTGGACGGCGCGGCCGATGCGCCACTTCCCGCGCAGCCAACCTTGGGTGATGCGTTGCGATTGTGGCTTGAGAGTGTGTCGCTTGTTGCCGATGCCGACGCGGTCGATCCGGAACAGGGGAGCGTCACGCTGATGACGTTACACGCGGCGAAGGGCCTCGAGTTCGACACGGTCGCCGTCATTGGAGTCGAGCATGGCATCCTGCCGCACAGCCGTTCGAGCGAGGGCGAAGATGCAGTCGAAGAGGAACGCAGGCTCCTTTTCGTCGGCATGACACGTGCCGAGCGAGCGCTTTCCGTGAGTTCTGCTGCGGTGCGAACGGTGCGCGGTGTGCGCCAAGCCTCGATCGAAAGCGAGTTCCTGCGTGAAATCCCCACGCAGAACGTCGCGCGAACCGATCTCGTCGAGCGTTTCTCGGGTTCGCGTATTGAGTACGACGATCCGGAAGCGTTTGGTGATGCCGACGTGGGCGAGATGTTCCCGATCGGATCGATGGTGCGTCATCCGATCTTTGGAGTCGGAAAGATCGAGTTTCTCGCGCGCGGCTTCGGCGGTACGCGTGCGCGTATCGCGTTCCGTTCCGTCGGGTTGAAGACGCTGATTGTTGAGCACGCGAAGTTGAGTCGCGCGTGAGCGCAGACCGCGCCCGCGTACGCTGCGCGCGTGAGCAGACTACGCCGCACGTCGAACGTTGGACGTCGTGAGTGCCGCGAGCGCATCGAATGCTGCAGCCTTGTAAAGCTCTGTCAACGATGGATAGTTGAAGCAGGTTTCCACAAGGTGTTGGATTCCATGGCCGCTTGCGATCGCGAGTTGGCCAAGATGCACAAGTTCGGTTGCATCTTCACCGACGACGGAAACACCAAGCAGTGCTCGAGTTCGTCGGTCAAACACGGCCTTCAGCAGCCCGCGATCGTCGCCAAGCATACGCCCGCGTGCGTTGTCGCGGTAATGCGCGCGTCCAATGACAACATCGCGTCCGCCGTCGCGTGCCTCTTCTTCAGTGAGTCCAACGGAGCCGATTGCAGGGATCGTGTAGATCCCCATCGGAACCGTATCGGCAAGTCGCGTGATGAAAGGGATGCCGAACATATGGCAGGCGGCGATACGGCCTTGCTCCATGCTCGTCGATGCTAGTGCAGGAAAGCCGATGACATCGCCTGCGGCGAAGATGCTCTGGCAGCTCGTGCGATAGTGGGTATCAACTTTGATATTGCCGCGTTCGTCGGGCACAACGCCAACGATTTCGAGGCCGATTCCCCGCGTGTTTCCATTTCGGCCGAGCGACCAAAGCACACAATCGGTGTCGATGGTTTCTCCATCGGCGAGTGTCGTGCGGGCACGGCTCTCGGTGAGCCCTTCGACCTTCGTCGCCGCGCGTCCGAAGAGGAGCCGAATGCCCACATCCTCCATACCGCGTTTGAGGATGTCGCGAATTTCCTCGTCGAGAAATCGCATGAGCGTGCTGCGCGGCTCGATGAGTGTGACTTCTACGCCGAGTTCCGCGAAGATGCTTGCATACTCGCTTCCGATGACGCCGGCACCGACGATTGCCAGTGTCTTCGGCATCGAATCGAGTTCGAGAATTCCGTCGGCGTCGACGATCGCAGGGTGGGTGAAGTCCACGGTCTTCGCGCGTGCGGGCGAGGAGCCTGTTGCAACGAGGATGTACTCCGTGGTGAGAAGTTCGCGCGATCCATCGGTGTGCGTGACCGAGACGGTGTTTGCATCGACGATCTCGCCGCGGCCACGAATGATCTCGACCCCAGCAGCCTCAAGCCCACCTTCGATGCGATCGTGCTCTTCCATCTGCACAAGCGTGCGGCGCGCCATGAAGCGCTGCATCGAAAGGCCTTTGGGTGCGACTGCTTCAAAACCTGGAATCGGTCGCCGACGCATGGCGCTCGCAACGAGCGCCGTTTCGCGCAGCGCCTTCGACGCAACGGTGCCGGTGTTCACCATCGCGCCGCCGGGACGTGGAGCCATTTCGACGATCGCAGCTCGGCGGCCGAATTTTGCGGCGACCAACGCCGCCTTTTCGCCAGCAGGCCCGGATCCAATCGAGATGAGGTCGTACGACGGCACGAATCGGCCATCGGCAGGGTGGGGATGCGACTTCAATTGAGCCTCGGAAACCCGCAGGTTCGTTGGAGGTTTGTGGCGTAGTGCACGTTGAAAAGAGGCAAAAACAGCGCGGACCGCGCGTGTGCGCGGTCCGCGAGTTCCAACCAACATTGGGCTGCGCTCGACTCAGCGGCAGCAACCGGTTTGCCACATGATGAACGACCACTGGTCCACTTCGTCTTCGATCCTCTTTGCGAGCGGCTTGCCCTGGCCGTGGCCTGCGTCGCGGTCAACCCAGAGCATGATGGGCTTCGTGGCGACGTCGTTCGCAGCGCGCTCTTGGACGCGCGCGACAAACTTCCGTGCGTGCAACGGGTGCACGCGCGAATCATTCTCGCCCGCGGTCACCAAAAGCGCGGGGTACTGCACACCCGACTTGATGTTGTGATAGGGCGAGTACGCGTAGAGCCACTTGAATTCATCGGCGTTTTCGCTCGATCCGTACTCCGGCGTCCAATAGCGCGCGATGAGGAAATCTTGGAAGCGGATCATGTCGAGAAGCGGAACACCGACAATCGCGGCAGCGAAAAGATCGGGTCGTTGCGTGCTCGCGACGCCCGTCAAGAGGCCGCCATTCGAGCCACCTTCAATCGCAAGATTCGCGGGGCTCGTGTACTTTTCAGCGATGAGCCACTCCGCGCACGCATAGAAGTCGTCGTAGACATTCTGCTTGTTTCCGCGCATACCAGCACGGTGCCAATCCTCACCGTACTCGCCACCACCGCGAAGATTCGCGACGACATAGACGCCGCCAGCATCAAGCCACGGAACAATCGACGGATTGAATGCGGGTGTCAGCGAGACGTTGAAGCCACCGTAACCGTAGAGCAGCGTGGGATTCGCGCCGTTGCGAGGCATGTCCTTCTTGCGAACGATGAACATCGGCACCTTCGTGCCATCTTTCGAAGTCGCGCGGACTTGTTCCACCGTGTACTTCGAAAGATCTCCGGGCACCTTTGTTTCAGCCCACACGCGCATCTTGGGATGAGCGACGTTCGTTTGATAAATCGTGCGCGGCGCGTCGTAGCTCGTATAGGTGACGAATGCTTCTTCGCGGCGGTGATCGGTGGAAACGCTCGCAGTCCCGAGGCCTGGAACTGGAAGTTCTCGAAGGATCTGGCCATCGAACGACATCACTTCGAAGCGCGAGCAGACGTCTTTCGACCAACTCGTGACGAAGCAGTCCTTCGCGATCGAAACACCCTCGAGCACCATGTCGCTGCGCTCCGCAAGGATCGTCTTCCAATTCGCGCGCTCGGGCTTTGCCAAATCAATCGCAACCACGCTTCCCTTCGGAGAACCGAAGCTCGTTGTGATGTAGAGCGTGTTGCCGATGACGTCGATCGGATCGAAGCGTCCATCAAGGCCTTCTGCGAGCACCGTCTTGCGCAGTTCACCCTTCTCAAGCCAAGGGGCCATCGGCGCGATCCAAAGATCATTCGCTTGCCAGCCCTTGGAAAGGCTGCCAAGAAGCCACTTGCCATCGGTCGATGGGCCTGCGCCTGGGATTTCGCTTGGGTTCGTTTGCTGAACGACGATGGGGTCCTGCGCGGAGAGGCGGCCAACGAGGTGATGGCGCGTCTCGCGCGAATACGGGTCGTTCACGTTGCGCAGCGCCGAGTAGAAGAAGCTCTTCCCGTCAGGCATCCAACCGGAGAAACTCACTTTGCCCACGATGAGGTCGTCGAGCCATTTTCCCGACGCGACATCGAGAATATGCAATTCGCTCATCTCGCTGCCTTTTTGCGAGGTGCCGAATGCCATGAGCGTGCCTTGCTCATTCGGACGCCACCAATCGAGGCTCGTGAGACCCTTTGCGTCGAGCGTGTTGACGTCAAGCAGGGTGCGCGGTTCGCCGTAAGCCTCCGCACGGAACTGCACGACCGCTTGATTCTGCGTACCGCTCCGCTCGGAATAGAAGTAGCCCGCGTCAGTCATCGTCGGTGCGCCGACCGCGCCGAGCGTCATCCACGGTTCCAGCGCCTTTGCGAGTTGTTCGCGGCAAGGAAGCGAGCCGAGGACTTCTTTCGTGTAGTTGTTCTGCGTGGTCGTCCAAGCTTCCACTTCCGGCGAATCTTTCTCGAGCGGCTCGAGCCAACGGTAATCGTCGGTGATGGCAACGCCGTGGACGGTGTCGACGACGGGAGCCTTCTTCGTTGCTGGAGGAGTGGCGGTCATGCGAATCGAAGTGTTGCTCGCGCAGCCAAAGATCAGCGCTGGCGCGAGCGAAAGTGCGAGGAAACGTGGCGTTTGCATAGAGGTCGTTGCCTTGGATGGCGTGTTCGAATGGAACGATGCGACGAGCCGACGATGGAGGTCAGCCCACTCTGTTAACCAACAATTTCAGGGAGATTGAACAGACCCTGCGTGAGATTGACGGGCCCTTGCGCGGTGACGAGCACATCTGCTTCGTAGTGGACACTCATCGAGCCATCGGCCGTGTAGACGGGCCATTCACGGCCATTGGT
>CAIWCL010000070.1 GCA_903911205.1 uncultured bacterium | reverse complement strand
CTGGAGCACCGACTTCCCGTTCTCGGGTGACAGCTGCACCCCGGCGAACTCGATGGCCGTGTACCGCAACACGCAGTCCCCCGGCATGTCGCCGTCAGGTTACTCGACTGCGATTCCGCAAGGCACCCGCGCGGGTTTCATCCCCGTCTACTGGAGCTGGGGCGAACTCAGGATGTCGCGCACCGAAGCGTGGGACTTCCACGGCGCGTCGTTCGCGGGCATCTGGCGCAACAACGTCTGGGTGAGGCTGGAGGGATACCAGGGAACCACACAGACGCACAGCCATCTGGCCATCCTCGGCGCAGCAGGCGTCTCGCAGCAGGTGAATGTGAACTTCACCGGGATCGACCGCCTCGTCGTTCGAGTGCAACTCGGCAGTTGGGCCGGCTGGGACGGCGACCTGCCGATGACCACCATCGACAACATCTCGTACACGGCCGTCCCCGCACCCGGCGCGCTCGCGCTCTTCGCGCTCGTGGGCGGCGCACGACGACGCCGACGGTGAGAGCGACCGGCGCTGCGCGCCGTCCCTCGAGCCCCTAGAACACGAGATGAGCATGCCCCCGTTGGTCGCGCCGCGACCGCTCGGCTCGTGACACCCAGCGTCCGTTGGGCGACCGTTTTGGTGATTTTGTCAAAGGCGTCGCTGAATCGGCGTGAAACCGTTGGTTTCGTCGCGTCGGGGTGGTAGGCTCGACAAATCGGGCGATGCCCGGCACGAGGAGACGATCGATGAACCAGCGGAAGAGTGTCGGATCGGCGGCGATGTGGGTGGTGGGTGTTGGCCTCGCGATCGCGGGCGCCGCTCATGCCGGAGGGACGGATGGGTGGGAGGGCACCCGGATCTTTGGGTGGGGAGAAAGTCCGACGGTCACTCTCCCTTCGCCATCGCCACGTGTTCGATCGCTCACGCTGGGACGACTTGATCCTTTCGGCGTAATCGCTCGATACGACGGGGTTGTGACATGCTGGGGATACAACGGATACGGTCAATGCAATGTGCCTTCATGGATCGGCGAGGTCACATCCGTCGCAGCGGGGGCCAGGCACGTCGTAGCGCTCCGCGCGGTCGGCCTCGTAGCATGCTGGGGCGACGGCCAACACGGCCAGTGCAACACCCCGCCGAATCTCGACAACGTCACCGCGATCGCAGCGGGCTACTTCCACACCATTGCACTCAAGACGAATGGAAACGTCGTCTGTTGGGGATTTAACAATAGCGGCCAGTGCAACACGCCCGCGAACCTCGAATCCGCCAGCGCAATCGCAGGGGGCGGATACCACACGGTCGTTCTCAAGCCCGATGGAACGGTCAACTGTTGGGGAGCGAGTGGGGACGGACAGAGCAGCGTCCCCGCCAGTCTTGGTACTGCCACAGCTATCGCAGCAGGCATGTTCCATACCGTCGCACTAAAGTCCGACGCCACCGTCGTGTGCTGGGGATACAACACAACGGGTCAATGCAACACCCCAGCGAATCTCGGCACCGTCACGGCGATTGCAGCTGGTGAAAGCCACACCGTCGCTCTGAAGTCCGACGGCACCGTCGCGTGCTGGGGATACAACGGCTACGGGCAATGCAACATTCCGATCGGCGTCGTTGGCATCACCGATGTGGTTGCAGGCAGGTACAGCACCGCAGCGATCCGAACAACCGTGGAACCCGTGCGCGCGATCCGGCCAGGAACCGCGGACTACAGTGTGTTCCCAACGATTTCCGAAGCCCTGAATGGCACGCAGAACACGGGAGCGCCATGGTGGAAACTTGAGTGCGCCGACGTCGTACTTCCTGGATTTTCCTGGCCCTACGCGCCTTCGCGCGAACTCGCTGCCCTCGGAGACTTCGTGACGACTGGAGGAGTCGAGTTCAATTACGGCTTCGTCTCCGTCGCAGGCAGTCTCGATGTTCCCTCTTCGCTGAGGGTGGCACAAGCAACGGTCGCTGGCACATCACATGTTGCTTCCGACATGTATGGATCCCTGATCTCGGGCGACGACATTGATATCGGCGGAAGTCTGCAGGGTTCAGCGCAGTCCGGCGGCAATGTCAACATCGGCTCGTACGCGAATGCGAGTGTGATCGCCGACGGCTCCATCTACATCGAGAATGACCTTCAGGGCCTGGCCACGGCCGGGGCCGACATCGAGGTTGGTGGCAATGCGAACGGCTCGACGCTCATCGCAGGTGGACGGGTGAATGTCGAAGGCTCCGCCAATAACGCGACCGTGAGTTCCGACTTCGCATCGTCGACGGAGGCCGGCATCGTCATCGGATCTATCGCGAACGTCGGGCTCAACACCGACGCCAAGTCCGCAACTCGGCTCCGCGGCTCCATCGATCTGCGCAACTACGACGGATACGCAGGCCTCACCCCCGACATCTCCTCCACCCATCGCCTGATCATCGAGGGCGGCATCTACTCGTCCGATCCGAACGGCGCGCCGAGCTACCCCGATCAGGTCTACGCTCGCTTCGCGACCTGCACCGCGGCCGAGCATGCGACCGTCACCCCCTGCCTCGAGTTCGGAGCGGACAGCGTGATCGATCTGCCCCCCGGCAACAAGATCATCTCGAACGGCCCCACCACCACGCTCATCGGCGGCCT
>CAIWCL010000069.1 GCA_903911205.1 uncultured bacterium | reverse complement strand
GGGGAACGTCACCGCAGCCGCGGGACGTTGCTCGCCTTCACCGACCTCACCGCGAGTGCATTGCAGCGGTTTGAGATCTGCCACATCCCACACGAAAGTGCGCGCTCACTCCAGCCAGTCTTTCGCCTTCAGCCGCTCGGGCACATAGGTCTCGCTGACATACGAGATGTCCTTTGTGATGAGCGACTCGACTTCCATCTTGAAGCCGTTGGCCAGCAGCGCGTTAATCTCTTTCTGCCAACCCTTGTGCGCCTCAAACCACGGGTACGCCGCGATCTCACGCGCACGCTTGATGTCGTTGTCGGTGAGATCGATCTTGACCGCATCATCAAGGCCGCATTCACGGAAGTCCTTCGCACGAATCCCAAGGAACTTCGCATCCGGAATCGCGAGGCGCGTACTTTCGAACGCAAGCGAAATCGAGCCCTGCTTGATCACGCTGTAGATGTAGTGCCCCCACGGATCGTTGTCGAGCACGCAAATGATCGGCAACCTCAGCTCTTGATTGAGCCGCTGCAAGAGGCGGCGACAACCGCGCGGCGGCTGACCAGCGCCGTGGGTGAGAATGCAGTTGTGCTTCTCCCAGAATCGGTCTTCGTTGAAGCGATTCCACACGGTGCCCTTCTCGACATGCAAGACGAACTTTGCTTCGCACTTCTTGAACTGGATGATGTCGGGTTCCACAATCGAAGGCAGCGCATAGCCACCTGAACCCATGCGGCGGCAATCAATTTCATCGCCCTTGTCGACGATGGTGATATTGCCCACCATCGATCCACGATTTTCCGCGAAGACATGAAGTTCTTCACGCAACGCGCCCAATGCAACTTCGAGATCTTCAAGAATCGGGTCTGACTCGTCCTGTGTGTCGAATGTGTTCTCTTTCGTACCAGCGACGGTGTGCTTTGCTTTATAGAAAACACCACGAAGGCTGCTCGTCTTCTGCGCATCGATCAAGTCTTTGATCGTGCTTGCGTGCAGCATGGTCTGCATGAACTGCTTTGCGGTCTTCAGGTCGAAGAGCGGCCGATCGGCAGCCGCGTCACCCATCTCGAGAATGCCCTTCTTCTTGTTCCAAATGGTGTTCGACTTCGTGCGTGTGGGAATCTGCACCATCGGCTCTCGGCCACTCAGCGAGCGACGGACGATTTCCTCGGCGAGCGCGAGGATCTTGCGCTGCGTTGCTGCGTCGCGTTCCTTCACCTTGCCAGTCGCAGGCTTCGGGGTGCTCGACGGTGGTGTATTGGACTTCTTCGCCATGTGTTCATTCCGGCGTTACGGGTGCGAAATGCTCTGCTCTTGGATCGGCGATGCGTGTTGGGAACGGCGTCAAAAGAGCCGTGGATCATCTTCATCGAAGGGCTTGCCTGCCGATGACGCCGACGACTTTGTGGGTGTGGACGAGGTTGCTGGCGAAGCGGACTTCGCTTCCGAACGCGCCGCGAGATCCTTCTTCGTGACGATCGCAGGAGCTGCCTTTGCCGCGGGCTTCTCCGTCACTTTCGACGGCGACTTCGCGGCGAGAGCCTTCTTTGCTCCACTCGACTTCTCCGCTGCGGGCTCGAAAGAGATTGGTGCGATCGGCGCTGCCTGCTCAATCGGTGCGATCGCCGTCGGAACGAGGATGACGCCGTCGTCATCGAATTCGTCTTCCTCTTCGCGAACGATCTTGCCATCCTCATCAAGTTGCTGATCGGCAACCGCGGTCTTCTTGCGGGCTTGCTCGAGCAATGCGTCGTAGAGGCGCTTCGCATCCTCACTTGTAATGGCGTTGAGTGCCTTCGCGATTTCGCCGATGTAACGCTCGAACACATCGCGCCGCTCGCTCTCGCGGCGCATCTTCTGGCGCTTCCGCAGATACGTGCCGAGTTTGCGCCCACACTCCATGAGCGCGAGCTTCATCTCTTTGCGAATCTCGTCGTAGTCCGCGATCGCTTCTTTGGATTCACTCGTGAACGGCACCCACACGCTTGCCATGTGGATCATGACCACGAGCGGCCCGACCGGCAGACTGCCACGCGGCTGCTGCATCGCGTAGTTTTTCCACGGTGTCTCTTCGACCGCTTTGAAACTTGAGCATGCACTCTGCTGAAAGAGAAGAGGCACGCGATTCGCGAAACGAATCACGCGCGCCGATTGATCGGCGGGCAGATCTCCGCCGAACGCGATCGCCGCTTCGATTTGGAACGGGCGCCCGCGATACACCGCTGCTTCGCGCGTCGACGCCGCGTAGAACTCGGCCTTCACGCCTTTGAGAAGTCCGGCAAGCAACTGCCGCACGCCAATCGGTGCAAGGCAATCCGTCGGTGGCGGCGCAAGGCGTTCGTCCTCGAACACCTTGAACAACTTCTCGACTTCTCGCGGCTCGATGTCGCCGGCTTTGGTTCGACTCGTGACGCCAATCGCCGAGCAGAATTTCGACGCAGTTGACGCAGACACGCGGCAGAATCGCGTTTGAAGAAAGTCGTACAGCGTGCCCTTTTCGCTTGCTTCGAAGTCCTTCAGCATCTGCAAGAGAATGCCGAGTTCGATGCCCTTTGGGTGCGGCTGAATCTCTTTGGTCTCAGGGGGTAACTCTTGTACGCCGCGCGGATACACAATGACGCCACCGGTCTCCGAGGTCTGCGCGGGGACTTCCTTCTTTCCCTCCTGCGCGGCAGCTGCACTCGTGCCTGGAAGCAGATCATCGCCTTCCTCTTGCGTTGTTCTTGACGGCGGCACGAAGATGATGCGCGCGTGCGGATTCGCGATGGCGGTCAGCTCAAGGAACTCGTCGACCGAACCGCGCCCCTTCTGATACTTGCCTTCAAGCTCGATCGAAACACTCGTGCCCGTCGCAAACACGTCTGGCGAAAGAAACGTGCCCTCGGCAGCAAGTTGTTTCGTGCCCGCGGAAATCGCGCGGAAACGCTCAGGAGGAAAGTCCTTCGTCTCCTTATCGAGTGTCACCTCGGCACGATTGGTCTTCGTATTCATCGCGAGTTCGAGGTGATGCGCCGCCTGCTTCGCGCTCGGCTTCGTGTGAATCACCATCGGACGACCCGTCGTGATGAGGCCGTTCATGCCCGCAGCCGAGATACCAATCCCCTGCTGACCGCGCGACATCTTCAAGCGGTGAAACTTCGAGCCGTACAGCAGTCGACCGAAGATGTTCTCCACCTGCTTCCGCACGATGCCCGGTCCGTTGTCGATGATCGTGACGCGATATCGCGAACTCTTGGACGTCGCCGGGCGCTTCGGATCGAGATCCTCGATGATGACCGCGATGTCCGGAAGGATTCCACCTTCCTCGCAAGCGTCGAGCGAGTTGTCGACCGCTTCCTTCACGGTCGTCAGCAACGCCTTTCGGGGATTGTCAAAGCCGAGCAAGTGGCGGTTCTTGACAAAGAACTCACTGACAGAGACTTCCTTCTGCCGAGCGGACATCTCCTCGGCAGTTGCTCCCCGGCGTGGCTTGTTCGATTGCGCAGCGCGTTCCGTCACGGCCTTCACGGCTCCTTCCATCAGTGGGCCGAGGCGTTCCTTCGCCTCGGCGCGGCGCGATACCGCAGCGAGCGAAGTTAACGGATTCCCGCGGACTGCGCGGGCAGTTCCCCCACTCCTCAGCCATTTCCCCCTCCACGCGCACTTCCGCTACACTCTTCCCCCTTCCAACGCCCCTTTCAAGAGAACTACACCATGGAAACGACACTGATCATTCTGAAGCCAGACGCCGTCCAACGCGGCCTGATGGGCCGCATCATCACCCGCTTCGAGGACAAGGGCCTCCAGATCGTGGGCGCCAAGCTCATGCAGATCTCGCCCGAGCTTGCAGCAACCCACTACAAGGATCACAACGGCAAGCCGTTTTACAACGGTCTCGTCGGATTCATGACGAGCTCCCCGGTCCTGGTCATGGCGGTCCGCGGCATCGGCGCGATCACCATCTGCCGCGGCATGATGGGCGCCACCTTTGGCTCGAAGGCTGCTGCTGGCACGATCCGCGGCGACTTCGGCGTCTCGAACTCGTTCAACCTCATCCACGGCTCGGATAGCCCGGAAGCCGCCGCACGCGAACTGTCGCTCTTCTTCAAGGCAGGCGAAGTCCTCGACTTCAACCGTGCTGGCGAGCGCTGGATCTACGACAGCTCTTCCGGCAAGGCTGAGTAATCGAAGACGGAGCGGGCGACGAAGTCGTTCGCAAGGAATTCACGCACCGACCGAAGGGCTCCCGCCCCTCGGTCGGTGTCTTTTTGAGCGCCGTCGGGAATACGAACGCCGCACCACGCGTCTTTCCCGACCACGCATCGGAGTCATCCCTTCGGCGTCCTCCCCAGTTTGGGTGTTTCCCTCCGCGCGGCGGGACGGAACGTCAACCTCAAGACATCTCAAACGTATAGTGGGAATCTGCGGTTGTTCCGCGGTTCGTTGCATTTGTGTCCGGTGGGTGGAGTCGGTTGAACTTGGCAACCCGGCGTTCGCTGACGTCCGCGTGCAGAGCCTTGCCAACCCAAGTGAGACCGAAGTGGATCAGAATTGAACGCGGAACTGAATCGCTTCCGTGCGCGTTTCGAAGCGATATGCCCCGAACTTGTTGGGAAAGGTGAACAAAGTGCTTTGTTGTGGCGTCTCACGACATGAGGTCGCCACGTCGCTGGCGGGACAGTTCCACCACCATGGAAACTGTGCCCGAACAAGAAGGAACGCCCCGGGAAGGCGCCCTTCGTGTTTTTGCGAAAGTTCGAAAGCGTTCGTAGCGTTTTCGCGTGATTTCGAGATGGATTCCCGTACGACTTTCGGCGGAGAATCTACGGATCTTCGGTGCACCGGCATGACTCGCATGACTCACATGACCCATTTTGTCATGCCCGGCCCACCTCAGCAGCAGTGAATTGAGATGCGCGGCCTCGCCCAGCCGTCGCGAAGGCCCAGAAACCTCCAGGCGTCTTGACGCAAAGGAAGCTTCCAACATGCCATCGCTTGTCCGTAAGAACGCGATCGACCTCACGCCACATGAGTCCGCCGCCGAAGCCAATCTGCTTTCGGAGACCGTGCCGGCATCCACGGCGAGCGATTCTCCTCTCCTGCGCACGCAGAGGAGGAGTAACGCGGCCATTCGTTCTCGGACCGTTTCGAAGCAAGCGCTGCAGCAAACATTGCAATCGTCCGTCGCGGCTCGCCGCGTTGGCGGCACAACTCGCGCTGCCGCGAGCGCGGAGCCAGAACTTGGACGCCGATTCGCTGGCGCACTCGGCCCATACGGAGGAAGCGAACTGCGCCCTCTGTCGAGCGGCGAAGAGTCGCGCCTCAACGAGATCCTCTCAGAGCCGATGGACTACATCGACCATGCGGAGTACCACGTCCAAGGCGCAGAGGAACGCATCTACGGATTCGCTGAAATTGAACGGCCTGATGTCACTTGGTACCGGCCGCTCATGGACGATTTCATCTCCGCGCGCAGCCGGGGGACCCGCTCGCCAAAGTCGCAGTCAAGCATCCTGCTGACCGGAGCGCAAGAGCGCATCCTGTTCATGAAGTACAACTTCGCGCGCTTCCAGGTCTCAGAGATCCAACAGACCGCTGCAGGCCGAGCGCTCACGCTCCCGGAAGCCCGAACCGTGCTTCGTTGGCACGACGTTGCGATGCAGTATCGCGAGCAACTCGCAGAGACCAACTTGGCGCTCGTCCTCGCGATGGCGAAGCGCGTCCGGCTCGCAGAAGTCGATTTCGCCGACCTCATTGGCGAGGGCAATATGGCACTCATGCGTTCCGTCGACAAGTTCGACTGTGGACGCGGCTTCAAGTTTTCGACGTACGCGTGCCGGGCGATCTTGAAGGCTTTCAGCCGCCATGGCATCAAGGTCACCACCCAGCGCAAGCGATTCGGCGCGGAATACGACCCGATCTTGGAGAAGTCGAATCACCTTGAAATCGTGCGCGCGACCCATGAGCGCGAATGCGCGGACGAGGTGAAGCACATTCTGTTCTCCAACAAGGCTGATTTGAGTCAGATTGAGCGCGCCGTGATCGGCTTCCGGTTTGGTTTCGCCGTCGACGGCTCGCCACTGGCGGTGGAAAGCGCACCCGCAAGCGCGAGCGGCGGTCAAAGTCTTGGTGCTACGACACAGACCTCGCCTCACGCGAGCGACACGGCGGCGTCAGGGGTTTTGCCACCCCAGTCCACCGGCGCTCCGCCGCTCACACTCGAGCAAGTCGGTCAAGTCGTCGGCCTCACCAAGGAGCGCGTACGTCAGATCCAAAACAAGGCGCTTGAGAAGATTCGCTTGGCGCTACAAACGTCGAATCCCAATGCAGCGAACGATCTTGCGGTCGACATCGCGACGCGCGAGGGCCGAATACCCACGAAGTTCGCGCAAAGCGAAAACTGAGGTCGGCACGCAAGATGCATGCGGCAGCACTGACGGTCGATGCCGAAGCTTGATGCCGAAGCTTGATACTGAAGGTTGATACCGAGTCTCATCCCACCGCCGGGCAGCCAATCGCTGTCCGGCGTTGGTCGTTCCAAGCGAGGCCTGCAGGAACGCGTCACGAACCCTCCGTGAACGCTCCGTGAACG
>CAIWCL010000068.1 GCA_903911205.1 uncultured bacterium | reverse complement strand
AACGGCAAGATTGACTCCTGCGACATCGCGTCGGGTACCGCGACCGACATCGACGCGAACGGCATTCCCGATGCGTGCCAAGGCGACTGCAACGGCAACTCGATCCCCGACACCTACGAGATCCTGCTCGATCCTTCCAAGGATTGCGACATGGACATCGCGCTTGATGTCTGCGAGATCGCCGCGAACCCAGCGCTTGACTGCAACCAGAACGGCGCGCTTGACGGCTGCGAACTCAACGCGGGAAGCGCCGACTGCAACGCGAACGGCGTGCTCGACTCGTGCGAGATCGCAACCGGCGCGCAAGACAAAGATGCCGACGGCGTGCTCGACGACTGCGAGTTCGCGCGCGGCGACTTTGACCTCGATGGCACCGTCGGCGGCGCCGACCTCGCGGTACTGCTCTCCATTTGGGGCGTCATCAATCCACCACTCGGCGACCTCAACGGCGACGGCGTGATCGGCGGCGCGGACCTCTCGATCTTCCTCGGCAACTGGGGCGCGTACTAAACCGAAACCGGGCGCGATCGGGCGCGCAGGACGCGCCGAGTGCTGTTGCCTCCGGTGCAAGCCAAGTGCCAGTCAAGTGCCAGTCAAGTGCCAGACAGTGCACGGCACGTGCCATGCAGTGCCCGGCACTGAGCGGCACGTGTCAGGCACCCGAACGCGCAACACGTGAAGTGGTGCCTTCGCAGGACTTTTGGTTGGTGCCAGCCAGTGCACGGCAGGTGCCATGCAGTGCCGGGCACTGCATGGCACGTACCGTGCACGATTTTCTCGAGCGAGCCGCCCTTCCGCCCGCGGTACAGTCCACCGATGCGCGTCGCGCTCTTCACGACCTGTCTTGCCGAAGCACTCGCGCCGCGCGCCTTGAAGGCCACGGTGCTTGTTCTTGAGCACTGCGGTGTTGCCGTTGAAATGCCGACCGCGCAAACCTGCTGCGGCCAGCCGATGCTCTCGAACGGTCTGCCCGCCGACGCGGCCCGCCTCGCGCGTCGAATGAGCGAGATCTTCGCGCCCTACGACGCGGTGGTCACGCCCTCGGGCTCCTGCTGCTCGGTGGTGCGCGAGAAGTACGCGGGGCTCTTCGCTGAAGGCTCGCGCGATCGAGCTGCGGTCGAAGCGCTCGCTGCGAAGACCTTTGAGTTGGTCGAGTTCCTTGAGACGAAGCTTGGCATCGACCCCGCGACGCTTCGCGCGAAGACATGTTCGCGCGCGTCCACCGCAACCCCTCCAGCCACCACAACCACCGCACCGCTCAACTGCCACGACGCTTGCCACCTGCGCGGCATCCACCGACACGGCTGCACGGCGCCGTTCCTGAAGGCTGCAGGCTGCGGCGACGTCCGCGACCTTCCCGACATGGCGCAGTGCTGCGGCTTCGGCGGCATGTTCAGCACGCAGTTTCCCGAGGTCTCAACTGCGCTCGGCGAGGAGAAACTCGCGCACGTCGCATCGACCGGCGCGTCCACCCTCGTCGCGAGCGACACGGGTTGCGCCGCGCACCTCGCCGGCCTCGCGCATCGCAAGAATGTCGCGCTGCGTGTGATCTCGCCCGCCGAAGCGCTCGCAGAATCGCTCGGACTCATGGAGATTCCGGCGTGAACGAGTTGATCGCTCCCGCCCTTCCCTTCGACATGAAGCCGCGCGCGCGCGAGGCCGTGCGCGATCTGAAGCTCCAGCAGTTCGTCGGCAACGCGACGCACCTTAAGGACACGCAGCGCGGCGGCATCTTCGGCCGCGACTTCGGGCCTGACTACGACGATCTCCGCACCGTCGCGCGCGACACCAAGCAGTACGCGCTCGATCACCTCGACGAGTTACTTGAGCGGTTCATCGCGAACGCCGAGCAGTCGGGAGCGAAGGTTCACGCCGCGACGACGGGGCGCGAGGCATGCGACATCGCGCTGGACATCGCTCGCGCGCACGCGGCGAAAAGCTGCGTGAAGAGCAAGTCGATGGTCACCGAGGAGATCGGCCTGCTTCCGGCGTTCGAAGCCGCTGGGATCAAGACACTCGAAACCGACCTCGGCGAGTTCATCCTGCAGATCGATGGCGACGCGCCATCGCACATCGTCACGCCGATGATCCACAAGGATCGCGTGGCCACGGCGAAGAGTTTCGTACGCGAACTGGGTGCCCGCTACACCGAGGACCCGACCGAACTCACGATGATTGCGCGCGAACATATGCGCGGCCTCTATCGCGCCGCCGACATCGGCGTCTCGGGCGCGAACTTCCTGCTTGCCGACGAAGGCTCCGCAGTCATCTGCACGAACGAAGGCAACTTCGATCTCTCGGTGGGCGGCCCGCCGGTGCACATCGTGTTCGTCGGGATCGAGAAACTCATCCGCGGCGCGCGCGACCTCGCACCCTTCCTCAAACTGCTCGCTCGCAGCGGTACGGCGCAACCACTCACGGTCTACACGAGTTTCGTGCGTGGTCCACGCCGCGCGGGCGAACACGGCGGACCGAAGGAAGTGCACTTCGTCCTCGTTGATGCGGGCCGCGTGGGCGTCCTCGCGAGCGAGAAGCGCGATCTCCTCCGTTGCATCCGCTGCGGTGCGTGTCTCAACGCGTGCCCGGTGTACCGCAAGGTCGGCGGCCACGCGTACGGATCGATGTACGCGGGGCCAATCGGCGCGGTGCTGACGCCTGAACTCGAACGCGCGCAGGGCACCGCAAGCCCCGGACAGCCTGCCGCTGGCCTCACCAACTATCCGGATCTGCCCCGCGCGAGTTCGCTCTGCGGAGCGTGCTACGAGGCGTGCCCCGTCAAGATCGACATCCCGAAGTTTCTCTTGCACGACCGCGTGCGGCTGCGCGCGCAGGGACTGTCGCCGAAGTCCGAGGCGCGTGTGCTCGCACTCTGGCGCTGGCTTGCCGAGCGCCCCGCGCTGTTCCGCCTTGCGATCGGCGCGGTGCGCCTCCACGCGCGGATGCTTGGTCGGAAGGATGGCGACGGCGAGCGTGCATGGCTTTCGCGCGCGCCCGGCCCCGGTGCCGGTTGGACGCAATCACGCGACCTCGGCATCGCGACCGGCGAGAGCTTCCGCGACTGGTTCGCGAGTCGCGAGCCACGACCCAAGAAGCCAGGAGGCTCGCAGTGACCGCCCGCAATACCGCCGTCGCCGCGCTCCTCGCGCGCGTGCGCGACGCCGTGCGCGCGCAACCTGTCACCGTGCGCGACGTTCCGTCGCACGCGGTTGTCCGGCGCGTGTCGCGTGATACAACGAACCTCGCAGATCTCTTCGCGACGAAAGCCACAGCCGTCGGCATGCGTGTGACGCGCGTCGATGCAGCCGAAAACGACGCAGGTGTCGATGCGGCGCTCGCGACGCTCATCGCCAAGCATGCAAAAGGGGACGCGAAAGTCGTCGTCGCCGTCCGCGACGCGAACCTCGCTGCCTGCGCGGCGACGGCAGCAGGCGATCGCCTTGCACCAAACGACAACGACGATCTTCTCTTCGACTGCGAAGTCGGCATCACCGATGTCGACTGCGCGATCGCCGAGTCTGGTTCACTGGTGATCTCAACGAACGGGCGCATTCGCAACGCGTGGATCACGCCGCCGATCCACATCGCGATCGTGCGCGCCGATCAGATCCTGCCCGATCTCGTCGACCTATTCGAACTGCGCCCCGACGCGATCGACGCGGCGTCGACCACCGTTATCACGGGGCCGTCGAAGACTGCAGACATCGAGGGCGTGCTCGTAACGGGTGTGCACGGCCCAGCCGCGGTTGAAATCGTGCTCGTCGGCTGACGTCTTCAACGGTGCACGGCACGTGCCATGCAGTGCCAGGCACTGCATGGCACGTGTCTGGCACCAAGGAATCCTGGCCGGAAAACGTCTCCCTGCAACGGTTTACAAGTGGTGTCAACCAGTGCACGGCACGTGCCGCTCAGTGCCTGACACTGCATGGCACGTGCCAGGCACCATTGGAGTGGGCACCAGAGATGTAAGGAACACGGTCGCCGCGTCCACCAAGGCGAGCGGTCGCAAGAACCCTCAGCGCCGCTTCCACCAAAGCGAGCACGTGCGAAAACTCCCAGCGCCGCTTCCACCAAAGCGAGCAAGTTGCGAAACAGGTTGCGAGCGCTCAAAAACGCTTGCGAGCGCTCAAATTCAGACGACCAACGTCTCCGGCTCCTCAATGAACTCCTTCAAGCTCGCGAGGTACTGCGCGGCCATCGCGCCGTCGATCACGCGGTGGTCAAGCGACAGCGTCGCCTGCATCTGCGTGCCCACGACCAACTGCCCATCGCGCACCACCGGCTGCTGCACGGCAGCGCCGCACGCAAGGATCGCCGAGTTCGGCGGATTGATGATCGCCGTGAAGTGCTCGACGCCGAACATGCCGAGGTTCGAAATCGTGAACGTCGCGTCAGACATGTCTTGCACAGACAAGCCCTTCGTGCGCGCCTTCTCGGCGAGCGTCTTCGTGTCGGCCGAGATCTGGCGCAGGCTCTTGTGATCAGCATCCTTGATGACGCCGACGACAAGTCCGCCGCCCTTCTCTTCGGGCAACGAAATCGCAACGCCGATGTTCACGGTGTCGTGGCAACGGATGTGATCACCCGCGAAGCTCGCGTTGAAGTACGGATGCTCTGCCATCGCGAGCGCGCACGCGCGCACGAGGAAGTCGTTCACCGACAACTTCACGCCCGACGACTTCAACTTCTCGTTGTAGCTCTGACGAAGATCGATGAGTCGATCCATGTCGAACTTCATCGTGACTTGGTAGTGCGGGATCGTCGTCTTCGACTCGACGAGGCGACGCGCGATCGTCTGTCGCATGCCTGTGAGCGCAACATCGCGGCCCGGAAGCGCGAGCGCAAGCGGCGCGCTCGGCGTCTGCACGCCACCCGTCGAGACAGCCAACGCCTGCGACGGCGAAATGGTTGCCGCGGCTGCGGACGCCGTCTTCATGCTCGCCTTGTTCTCAATCGCGAGTTCAACGTCGCGCTTGATGACGCGACCGCCGGGGCCCGTGCCCTTCACGGTGCGAATGTCGACGCCTTGCTCTTCCGCCATACGACGAGCGACAGGGCTCACGCGCATGCGCGGGCCGTCTTCTTCAAGTGACGGGAATCCTTCCATGCCGTGGCGCGTTTCGGTCTGAACGACAGGAGTCGGTGCAGCAGTTGGCGCTGGAGTTGGCGCTGGAGTTGGCGCTGGAGTTGGCGCTGGAGTTGGCGCTGGCATCGGTGCCGGAGCAGCCGCGACCGGCGCTGCAGTTGGCGCTGGCTTCGCAGCGGCACCCGCGCCGCCACCCGACTTACCACCGCCAGCCTTCACCGACGCGACATCTTCACCCTCGAGCGCGATCAACGCGATCGTCGTGCCGACCTTCACTTGCTTGCCTGGCTCAACCAAAATCGCAGCAAGCTTGCCATCATCAAAGCACTGCATCTCCATCGTCGCCTTGTCGGTCTCGATGTCGGCGAGCACAGATCCGGAGCGCACAGCGTCGCCCTCTTTGACGTTCCACTTGATGACGGTGCCCGCTTCCATCGTGTCAGAGAGACGAGGCATGGTCAGTTCGATCGGCATAGGTGTCTCGCAGTCCTCTTCGCGGTTCTCTTCGCGGTTCTGTT
>CAIWCL010000067.1 GCA_903911205.1 uncultured bacterium | reverse complement strand
TGGGTGCTCGCCCGAACGATCGAATTCGGTCGAGTGGACGTGCACCAGCAGCGGCTTGCCCGTCAGTTTTTGGATGGCGAGCCCAGCCGGATAGGTGAGCCAGTCGTGAGCGTGAATGACATCGAAGTCTAAGCCGCGCGTTGCATCCACGACGAATCGCGCGTAACGATCAGCCATGCCGAGGAGATCACCTGAGTAGTCCGCCGCATCGGCGCCACGCGCAGTCGCGGTTTCCTTCGGGCGATGGGCTGTTTCGGGAAGAGCCGCCGCGAGCGCGTGATCGACGGGATCATGCGTGAGCTCAGGAAACGCGCCCGCCTTCGCGAGGGTGCGAATGCGTTCGATGCTCCAACCTGCCTCGCGCATCATGCGCACGCTCTCTGCGATTCGGCTGGATGTCGCAATACCCACTCCAGCTCGTGCGGACTCGCCCTGCGACTCGTAGATCGATGTGAAATTGCCTGCTTCGGCTGGCAATTCGATGAATCGGGTGGAGGTGAATTCCTCGACGATGCGGCTCCACGATTCGCGCTCACTGGCGGACATGACCGTCGCGGGGGTCGGCACAGCGGGAATGGCAGCCGTGAGAGTGCTACCAACGCGGGAACTCACAGCGGGTACTTGACTCGACGAAGTTTGACTCGACGAAGTTTGACTCGCCGAAGCTTGCGAAGCCGCTGCCGGCGTCGCGCTCTTTACGTTGGAACTGGCAGGGGATTCAACGGCGTTGCTTTCGCGCACGCGCTCGATGATGGCCCCGGGGCTCACGAGTCGAACGTGCGACGCACTCTCTGCAGGCACTGATTTCGGAAGCACAAACGTCACGTCAACACCCTGACGATCGAGCGCCTTCGTGAGACCGAAGCAGGCTGTGCCGAGGCCGCCCGTGATAAACGGAGGAAACTCCCAACCGAGCATGAGTACGCGCACTGCCATCCCTATTCCGGCACCCTGTCCCTTCCCGGCGCAATGCGCCGCCCTCTACCGAACTCACTTCTTCACAATGTGCCCCACTCGATCTACCTCGATGTACCTCGATGTGCCTCGAAGTACCTCGATGTCCCGAGCATTTCTGCGTTTTGGTGGGGAGATCGCGTTCTTCGAGTCGCGAGCTATCGACAAACGGATTCCTGCACTCACTCGTCTTCGTCTTCGCCGCCCACGTCGCCGAGTGCTCGGAACGCTGCTTCATACGCGAGCAAGAATTTCGTCGCGAGATCCGTCGCAGTCGACAACCCCGCGGTGGAGTCGCTCGCAAGCGGGACGAGATTTTCGAAGGTGTACAACTTCGCATCGTCGCGGAAGTGCTTGACCGTCGGCACCTTGCCGCGCCATCCGAGTTCCGCGAGTTCCTCTTCGACGAGTTCCTCAATCGGGTCGCCGAAGTGCATGAGGTCCGACTCAATGGACTCGCTCAACCAGCGATCCGGAGTCGCAAACCGCACCATCAGTCCGTGATCGGTTGATGCGAGTTCGTACCATGCAGGCTCGGGGCAACCCTTCGCGTGGCAGCGAATCCGATCGCCAAGAGTCTCAATGCTCGCAAAGACTTCCTTCGCCCGCCCGTTTGAACAGACGGCGGTGAAGATCTCCTGATGGGGGGCTGGAATCGTTGTCATGAACGGCGGTCCGGTCAGCGAATCCGGGCGAAATCCCGGAGGGGCGGTCATGGTAGCGAGGGCGGCTCGGTGCGGCGACGAGCGTGCATCCGCGGCCTTTCATTTGGGATTTGATTCGGGATTCGATTCGGGATTCGATTCGGGATTCGATTTGGGGAGGTCGGATGTGATGGCCAAATCGACACGGCGAGTTGTCGCACGTGCGGCCCAACTTGCGGCGAATGCACCGGGTCGCGTCGACGACCGAGGCGGGATTTGCCCCCCGATGCAGTGCCCCGATCTGCCAGCTTCAAACGCGGCCTTGAAACGCGGCCTTAAAACGCGGCCTT
>CAIWCL010000066.1 GCA_903911205.1 uncultured bacterium | reverse complement strand
CGGCGGTGGCGCTGGAATTCAGCAGTTCACACGCATCGGTCGCGGTGCGATGATCGGCGGACTCGTCGGTATGACGAAGGATGTCTGCCCGTTCTTCACCGCGACGAATTTCAACTACATCGGTTCGTACAACCGTGTCGGTATGCGGCGCGCTGGATTTCAGCCGTCTGACATGGACATGGTGAAGACGTTCTACGGAATGCTCGTGCGCGGTCGTACGGTGTATTCGCGTCGCATCGAAGCCTTGCAAGCATTCGCGGGACATCCGATGGCTGATGAAATGCTCGCTTTTATCGCGGCATCGAAGCGCGGTGTTGCAACGCGACACGGCCGCGTGACCCACGCACGCGACACGAGCGGTGCCGGCGGCGAGAGTGGCGAGTGAAACACGCGGGGAAACACGCAGTGATGTGAGTAGAGATGTACGCATTGAGACCGCGATGACCCACGCAGCACTCGGACCACTCTTCTCCTCGATCCGACAAGTGCGCAGTGCGCATGCGTTGCTTGAGTTCGTGGTCCTCGGCTCCGGCTCGTCGGGAAATGCATCGCTTCTGCGCGTGACGACGCCCGAACTTCGTCGGCAAATCCTTATCGACGCAGGCCTCTCCCCCCGCATGGTGCGCGGACAACTTTCCGTACTTGGCTTCGATCTCGCAGAAACGCAGGAGATTCTCTTCACCCATTTCGATAACGACCACGCTCAAGCTGGCTGGGCACGTGTCGCGATGGAAACCGGCATACGTTTGCGTTGCGCACGGCGACATGTACGCGACGCACTTGTGCGCGGCTATCCCGACATGAACATCGATGCCTTTGATGCGCGCGGCGAGGGATTCTCACTTGGACCAATCGATGTGCAGCCATGCGAAAATCCGCATGACGAAGGCGGAACCGTCGCGTTTCGCTTTGAAACACCTGCGGGGACGCTTGGCTTCGCAACCGATATCGGTCGCGTTTCCGATCGACTCGTCGACACGATGCGTGGCGTCGACATCCTTGCGATCGAATCGAACTACGACCCACAGTTGCAAGAGGCATCGAGCCGTCCACGCATGTTGAAAGACCGCATCATGGGCGGCAAAGGCCACCTCTCGAATCGCGAATGCATCGAAGCAGTCCGCGCGATTGCGTGGCCCGACCAACCTGCGCACGTCGTTTTGCTGCATCTTTCGCGTGAATGCAACGCGCCCGACATCGTGCGCGGCGCATGGCAAGCGGAACTCCCGACGCTCGCCGCGCGCCTGACGCTTTCGGAGGCACGCACGCCGACAGCACCACTTCGCTTGCGCGGTGGTCAACTCGAAATGCGTGCGGAAGACTTCAACGTATGACGACGCCACTTGAACCGATCGCGTGGATCGCCCTCGTCGCACGTTGGACCGAACTCGCACGCGCGAGTCGTGCGATTCCGCCAAGCGATACGCGCTTGCGCGACTCGATCGCGCACTTGATCGCGATTGAAGCGACGACCGCCGCACTCGGGGAACTCGCGCAAGTTCCGGAGGCGGAGCGACCGCACGCGCGAACGATCGCGGAGATGACGATCCGACGCGCGGCGACCGAACTCGACCAACTGTGGCGCGGAGAAGAGTGGCCGAACGAGTTTCTCGATGCCTGCGAAGCCGCCGAGCGCGCATTGCGCGTGTCGATCTACGCGGGCCTTGAAACGCTCG
>CAIWCL010000065.1 GCA_903911205.1 uncultured bacterium | reverse complement strand
GTCGCCTTGGTTCGAGACGCGCACCTTCGACAGCATCTGACGGAGGATGACCTCGATGTGCTTGTCGGAGATGGGCACGCCCTGCGCGCGGTACACGTTCTGCACTTCATCAAGCATGTAGACGTACAGCGCGTCTTCACCCTTGATGCGGAGGATGTCCGCCGGGATGTGTGGACCTTCGGTGAGCGCGTCACCTGCGTCGATACGGTCACCCGTGTGGACGAGGAGCGCCTTGCCCTGCGGCACGTGGTGATCGTGCTCAAGACCCGCATCGCTGACGACGCGAATCGTCATCTTGCCCTTGCGCTTATCCGAATGGAGTTCGACGC
This sequence comes from uncultured bacterium, assembly GCA_903911205.1. GTDB lineage: Bacteria > Planctomycetota > Phycisphaerae > Phycisphaerales > SM1A02 > QWPT01. The sequence goes on along the minus strand of CAIWCL010000065.1, from coordinate 2,284 downwards.
GGCCCGAAATTTCAGCCATGACGGCCGGGTCCTTCGGGATACGCGCTTCGAAGATTTCGGTGACGCGCGGGAGACCACCGACGATGTCGGCGGAACGCGCGGCTTCCTTCGGCTGACGAGCAAGCATCTGGCCTTGGGCGATCTTCTGACCGTCCTTGACTTCGATACGTGCCTTGGCCGGGAGGTGGTGGAAGTCGAGGATGTTGCCTGACGCGTCTTCGATGGTGATCTGCGGGTGCTTCTCACCAGTGTGCTCGATGACGATCATCTCTGCGGTCTCGCCGGCACCCTTCTTGGTGTCCATGCGGAACGTGACGTCTTCCACGAGATCCTTGAAGCGGACAGTACCGGACTTCTCGGCGAGAATCGGCGTGGCGTGCGGCTGCCATTCGCACAGCACGGCGCCCTTCTTGACGACGTCGCCAGAACGCGCGAAGAGTTGCGCGCCGTAGGGGACCTTGAACTTCTCCAGTTCGCGGCCGTGCGCGTCATTGACGAGGATTTCGCCGTTGCGCTTGAGTGCAACGACGGTCTTCGTGCCGTCTTCGTTCGCGACTTCGACTTCCATGCAGTCGCGCAGGACGACGGTACCGCCGGATGCCGACTTGTAGGTGTTGTCGAGAATGCCACGCGCCGCGATACCACCGGTGTGGAAGGTACGCATGGTGAGCTGCGTGCCCGGTTCACCGATCGACTGCGCCGCGATGATGCCAACGGCCATACCGATTTCCACCGGCTTACCCGTCGACATGTCTTGGCCATAGCACTTCGCGCAGACGCCGCGGGCGGTTTGGCAGGTGAGCGGCGAGCGGACGTAGACGCTCGTCAGACCGAGTTCTTCAATCTTGCGCGCGATGTCATCGGTGATGATCTCGTTGCGCTTGATGATGACCTCATCCGTGATCGGATTGATGATCGTCTCCACGCTCGTTCGGCCGCGCACGATGTCCTTCAGCGGAACGTCGACTTCTTCACCCTTGTAAATCGCCTTCTTCGGGATGCCGCTCGGCACACCGCAGTCGTCTTCGAGGACGACGACCGATTGCGCCACGTCGCAGAGCTTGCGCGTGAGGTAACCGGAGTCTGCGGTCTTGAGCGCGGTATCGGCGAGACCCTTTCGTGCGCCGTGCGTCGAGGAGAAGTACTCGAGCATCGACAGACCTTCGCGGAAGTTCGCGCGGATCGGCGTCTCGATGATTTCGCCGCTGGGCTTGGCCATCAGGCCGCGCATACCAGCGAGCTGCTGCATCTGGCTGACGTTACCACGTGCGCCCGAGTCAGAGAAGAGATACACGGGGTTGAGGTACTTCGCGCCTTCGACCTTTTCGATCGAAGTTTCCGCACCATTCACATCGCGACGATCCTTCTTGAGGGCGTCGACGAGTTTCGCGGTGACTTCCGCGCGGCACTGCTGCCAGAGGTCGAGGAGCTGGTTGTGACGCTCACGCTCGGTGATGGCACCGGCCTGATACGCCTTCTCCACGCGGTCGACCTTCTTCTGGGTCGCGTCGAGGAGAGCCTTCTTCTCAGCCGGAACGCGAAGATCAGTGATCGCGAAGGAGAGACCCGACACCGTCGAGTAACGGAAGCCGAGTTGCTTCATCGCGTCGAGGAGATCGATGGTGAACGCCTTGCCCTTGCGAGCAAACGTGTCGTCGATCACGCGCGCTGCACCCTTCTTGCCGAGGGCGCAGTTGTAGAACGGCATGCCATCGGGAAGGATTTCGCTGAAGAGAAGACGGCCCATCGTCGTTTCGATGCGGCGATTCGCCGGCATCGGCTCTGCGGCCTTCTTCTGATCGTTGACGATTTCGCTGAAGCGCGCGAGGCGGACTTCGATCGGATCGTGGAACGAAATCTTGCGCGGATCGCTGTGCGGAAGGTTGAAGGAGAGGAGCGCTTCCTCGAAGTCCTTGAACCGACGCGGCTTCTTCGAGAGCGCATCGCCGTGGGCGCACGTCAAGAAGTAGACGCCCATGATGATGTCCTGCGAAGGGCTGACGATCGGGTTGCCGTTCGCCGGGCTGAAGATGTTGTGGGTCGACATCATCAGCACGTGCGTCTCGGTTTGCGCTTCGACCGAGAGCGGCAGGTGGACTGCCATCTGGTCGCCGTCGAAGTCGGCGTTGTAGCCGGTGCAGACGAGCGGGTGAATCTTGATGGCGTTGCCTTCAACAAGCACCGGCTCGAACGCCTGAATACCCATGCGGTGCAGGGTCGGCGCGCGGTTCAGCATGACCGGGTGATTCTGGATCACCTGCTCGAGAATGTCCCACACCTCAGG
>CAIWCL010000064.1 GCA_903911205.1 uncultured bacterium | reverse complement strand
TCGCCTCCGGCCATCTCATCGCCGTGAAAAAGACCGCCGTCGAAGCTGGCTTCATCGCCCGCTCGGGCCACATGGCTCCCGCGCCACAGCCGACACCCGAGCAAAAGTCGGCAATCGATGCGATCACGCGCGATCTTGGTTCGTTCAAACAGCATCTTGTCTTTGGCGTCACTGGCTCGGGAAAGACGGAAATCTACATCCGCGCGATCGAAAACTGCCTCGCGACCGGGAAGAAAGCCGTCCTTCTCGTTCCCGAAATCTCGCTCACGCCTCAGACCGTCGGGCGCATCGCGGCGCGCCTCAAGGATGCGAAGGTCGCGGTCCTGCACTCGGGGCTCACTGAAGCGCAGCGCAATCAACAGTGGACGCTTCTAGCAGAGGGTGGGGCCGAAGGCGGCGCGGACGTCGTGGTCGGCGCTCGCAGCGCGATCTTCGCCCCGATCCCCGATGGCACGCTGGGCCTTGTCATCGTCGACGAGGAGCACGAACCGGGCTACAAGCAAGATTCAGCCCCCCGCTATCACGGCCGCGACGCCGCAATTCGCCGCGCGCAACTGGCGAAATGCCCGATCGTCCTCGGCTCCGCGACGCCGAGCCTCGAGAGTTGGATGAATGCGGTCGAGCGGAAGATTTCGACGCTCCACCGTCTTACCAAGCGCGCGCCCGGCCTCAACGTCCCAAAGGTCGCCGTGGTCGATTTCGGCGCGGAACGCCGACTCTTCAAAGACCGCCGCCTCCACCTCGTCGGCCCAACCCTTCAGGCCGCCATGGAGAAAACCCTCGCCGACGGCGGGCAAGTGCTTCTCCTTCTGAACCGCCGCGGTTACGCGAATTACATCGCCTGCACTGATCCGAACTGCGATTGGATGCTCACCTGCACCGAGTGCGATGCGGGCATGGTTTGCCACGTCGATGGCGCCGGCGAAATTCGTCGCCGTTACGTGCGCTGCCACCACTGTCTCGCCGAGCAGATGCTCCCCCAAAAGTGCCCCGATTGCGGCAAGCCGGTCACCGTCTTCGGGCTGGGTACACAGCGGGTTGAAGAGGAACTCACGCGCGTCTTCCCAAGCCTCGTCGAGGGCGAGACGCTCCTCCGCGTCGACGGCGACACGATGCAGACCGCCGCGCATTTCCACGACGCCCTCGAACGCTTCGGACGCGGCGACGTCCGCGTCTTGATGGGCACACAGATGATTGCGAAGGGGCTCGACTTCCCGAACGTGCGCCTTGTCGGCGTGATCTCGGCCGACACCGCGCTCGCGCTGCCCGATTTCCGTGCCGCCGAACGCACCTTCCAACTGGTTTCGCAGGTCTCGGGACGTGCCGGCCGCGGCGAGAAGCCTGGCCGCGCGATCATCCAGAGTTTCGAGCCCGATACGCCCGCAATCCGCCTCGCCGCCAGCCACGAATTCGAACGCTTCGCCGCACAAGAACTCGAAGATCGCAAGCAGTTTGGACTGCCTCCGTACCGCCGCCTTGCACGCCTCATTCTGCGCCACCCGGGCGAAACGGAGTGCGCGAACCGCTCGGCTGCGCTCGCGGACGCGCTGCGCTCGTTCTCGGGCGCGGTCGAGGTTCGCGGCCCGTCGATCTGCCCGATCGCGCGGATTGCCGGCAAGTACCGACGCCAAATCGAACTTACCGCCGACAGCGCCGCGGAAATCTCGCGGGTTCTCGCCGAGGCGCGCTCCCGCGGGCTCCTCAAACTGGGCGAAGAGCTCGCAGTCGATGTCGATCCCCTCAGCGCCGTGTGAACGCGCGGAGTCGTACACGCAAACGCGCTGAATCCCCCGCGGTTTCCCTCTACAATCGCCCCACTTCGCGCCGCCCACGGCGCGCTGCCGCACGTCGACCGGAGTTCAAAGAGATGGCCCACACGGGTGCCAGCACGGATGGTTTCTTCCCCCCCGCCCCACAGTCGGTGAACGGCTGGCAGTCGGACTACGTCGAGTCCCTCTTCGCGCAGTTCAAAGCCGACCCCGACTCCGTCCCGGGTGAGTGGAAAAATTTCTTCCGCGGATTTGAACTCGGCCTCTCGAAAGACGCCGGCGAAGGCAGTTCGGCGATCGCCACCGCCGCATCGACTTCGGCCAGCTACGTCGCCGCGCCTGCCGTTGCGATCACGTCGAGCGGCCTCGATCCTGATCAACGCAAAGTCGACGAACTGATCCTGCGCTACCGCACCGTCGGTCACCTCGCGACGCAACTCGATCCGCTCGGGACGACGCGCCCCTTCCCCGAGATGCTGACGCTCGAAGCGGTTGGCCTTGGCGACGACGCGCTCTCGCGCGCATTCGACCCAGGCACACTGCCACTCGACAACCCATCGACGCTCGGCGAAATCGTCTCGTGCCTCGAGCAAACCTACTGCGGTTCGATGGGCGTCGAATTCATGCACATCGCCTGCGCAGAGCGCCGCGCGTGGCTGGCGAAGCGCCTCGAAGGTACGCGCAATCGCCCGCAATTCTCGGCGGATCAGAAGAAGCGCATTCTCTCGAAACTCCTTGAGGCAGACAGCTTCGAGAACTTCCTCGCCAATCGGTACGTCGGCAAGAAGCGCTTCGGCCTCGAAGGCGGCGAGTCGCTTATTCCGATGCTCGATGCGGTGCTTGAAACAGGCCCCGCACTCGGCGTGCAAGAGTTCACGCTCGGCATGGCACACCGCGGACGCCTCAACGTGCTCGCGAACATCGTCGGCAAGAACCTGCAGCAGATCTTCACCGAGTTCGACGAGGCGTGGACGGCAGCGTTCGCGTCGGGCGGCGGCGACGTGAAGTACCACATGGGGTACTCGAACGAGCACGCGACATCGACCGGGCAAAAGCTCCGCGTCGTGCTCGCCGCGAACCCCTCGCACCTTGAGTTTGTGAACTCGGTCGTTCTTGGCCGTTGCCGCGGAAAACAGCGCCTTTTGGGTGATGAAGCGCGCAAGGCCGTCGTGCCGGTCATCGTGCACGGCGACTCTGCGTTCCCAGGGCAAGGCATCGTGGCCGAATGCTTCAACATGATGCTCCTCGACGGCTACACCGTCGGCGGCACGATTCACTTCATCGTGAACAACCAAGTCGGCTTCACCACGAATCCACGCGATACCTTCGGCGGCCAATACGGCACCGATCTCGCGAAGGGTTACGAGTGCCCGATCATCCATGTCAACGGCGACGACGCTGAAGCATGCGCGTGGGCCGCGCGACTTGCGATCGATTGGCGCCAGACCTTCGGCCACGACATCGTGGTCGACATGTGGTGCTACCGAAAGAGCGGCCACAACGAAACCGACGAACCGATGTTCACGCAGCCGCTGCTCTACGCGCGCGTGAAGAAGGCGCGCCCAGCGTTCAAGACCTACCGCACGAAACTCATTGCGGAAGGTGTCGTCACCGACGCAGAAGTCGAAGCCATGCTTGCCGCACGCGTCGCCGTCATGGACGAAGCGCAAAGCGCCGCGAAGAAGCAACCGATCGATCCGGTCATCGATCCGTACAAGAACGTGTGGGCGGGTGTGAGTGGGCAATACTCGCACGAACCCGTGCAAACAGGCGTCGCGCTGGAGAAGCTCGACACCCTCGCGAAGAGCCTCGCGCAAACTCCAGATCACGCGACGGTGCACAAGACCGTCGCGCGATTGCTCGAAGGTCGCGCGGGCGCGATGGCGTCGGGACACATCGACTGGGCGCTTGCGGAACTCCTCGCGTACGCGTCGCTGCTCGAAGAAGGCCACCCGGTACGCCTCTCGGGCCAAGATGTCGAGCGCGGCACCTTCAGCCATCGTCACGCAGTCGTGAACTGCCAAGACACGAACGAAGGCTTCTGCTCACTGAACACGCTGTCCGACAAACAAGCGCGTTTCTGCGTGCACAACTCGCCGCTCACCGAGAATGCTGTGCTCGGATTTGAGTACGGCTACTCGCTTGGCGATCCGCGCATGTTGGTCATTTGGGAAGCGCAATTCGGCGACTTCGCGAACGGCGCGCAGGTGATCATCGATCAGTTCATCGCGTCGGGTGAAGCGAAGTGGAAGCGCTCGACGGGTCTCGTCATGCTGCTCCCCCACGGCTACGAAGGCCAAGGCCCGGAGCACTCCAGCGCACGCCTTGAACGCTTCTTGCAACTCTGCGCGGATGACAACATGCAGGTCGTCTATCCAACGACCTCGGCGCAAGTGTTCCACCTCGTGCGTAAGCAAGTGAAGCAAGGCTTCCGCAAGCCACTCATCGTCATGACGCCGAAGTCGATGCTGCGGTTGCCCGCGGCAGTAAGCCGCGTCGAGGGCTTCGTGCACGGACACTTCCGTCAAGTGCTCCCTGATGTCGGCATCGCGAAGGGCGGCGAAGATGCCGTCAACAAGGTGCTTCTCTGCTCGGGCAAGATCTATCACGAACTCGCCGCGCAACGCGAGAAGAGCGGCCAGACCACGACCGCCATCGTGCGACTCGAGCAACTCTTCCCGTTCCCCGACGGCGCGCTCACGAAGGTGCTCGCGATGTACCCGAACGCCAAGAAGTTCGCGTGGGTGCAAGAAGAGCCGCGCAACATGGGCGCGTATCGCTTCGCACAAACGCAACTGAGGGAACTGCTCGCGATCGATGTCGATTACATCGGCCGCACTGATAGCGCGAGCCCTGCAGTTGGCAGCCAGAAGCAACACGCGATTGAACAAGACAAGATTCTCACCGAAGCGATTGGCGCTGCAAAGGCTGGCGACGGCCCCGCGGGCGGCCCAGGCAGCAAGAAGGAAGCGACGCAGAAGTAAGCGACGCGGAAGTACGGAAGGCAGAAGTTTGAACAGCGCAGCGATGGCGCGTCTCAACGGACGTGAGTCCTCGTTGCTCGGCAGATTGACCGCGAAGACACACGAACTTGGAAAGCAACCGACATGGCAGTCGATATCACCATCCCATCTCCCGGCGAATCCATCACTGAAGTCTCACTGAGCGGCTGGCTCAAGGACGACGGCGCGTACGTGCAGAAGGACGAGTTGCTGGCGGAGATTGAGTCGGACAAGGCGACGCTTGAACTGCGTGCGCCAGCCGCAGGTGCATTGAAGATCGTCACCAAGAAGGGTGATGGCATCAAGGTCGGCACGGTGGTTGCGGCGATCGATACGTCAGTTGGAGCGGTCGCGCCTGCGGGCGCTCCTGTCTCTGGGGCGGTCGCTGCTGCGGCAGCTCCCTCTGGTGGGAGCCATGTTGGGGCGGTCGCTGCTGCGGCAGCTCCCTCTGGTGGGACTAAAGTTTCGGGGGTTGCGAAGAAGGTTGCTGCCGAAAAGGGCGTCGACACCGCAGCGATCGCGGGCACTGGCCCATCGGGTCGCGTGATGAAGGATGACGTTCTCGGAGCGGTCGCGCCTGCGGGCGCTCACGCGACTGGAGCGGCCGCTGCTGCGGCAGCGGCCTCTGGTGCTGGCGTGCACAAGAGTGCCCGCGGTGTTCGTCGCGAGAAGATGACGAAGCTCCGTCAGAAGATCGCTGAGCGCCTCGTGCATGCACAGCACACCGCTGCCATGCTCACGACCTTCAACGAATGCGACATGACGGAAGTCATGCGTCTTCGCACCGAACACAAGGATGCCTTCGAGAAGCGCTTCGGTGTCGGCCTCGGCTTCATGAGTTTCTTCGTGAAGGCTGCTGTCAGTGCGCTGCAGAAGTATCCGCGCGTCAACGCGTACATCGTTGGTCAAGGCGCAGAGATGGAGATCGAGTATCACGACTACGCTGACATCGCCGTTGCGGTCGGCACCGAAAAGGGCCTCGTCGTTCCAGTACTTCGGAACTCTGAAGCGCTCTCCTTCGCGGGCGTCGAGTCTGCGATCAAGGACTTCGCTGTGCGCGCAAAGGACGGCAAACTCACCGTCGACGAGATGACCGGCGGAACCTTCACCATCTCAAACGGCGGCGTCTACGGCTCGCTCATGTCGACGCCGATCCTGAATCCGCCGCAATCGGCGATTCTCGGCATGCACGCGATCAAGAAGCGAGCCGTCGAAGATCCGAAGAACCCGGGCCAAATCGCATTGCGTCCGATGATGTATTTGGCGCTCAGCTATGACCACCGGATCATCGACGGCGCTGAAGCCGTTGGCTTCCTTGTGCATATCAAGGACATGATCGAGAAGCCGGAGCGTCTCCTCTTCGCGTGATACATCTTGCGGAGGCGACGCCCACTCGCTTCAGCAACGTCCATCCGAGGCATCATTCCTCAATCCTGTCAGAACACAACGCCCCCGCGCGAGGATCGCGCGGGGGCGTTCTTCGTTTCTGCTCTCAACTCGAACGGTGTCCCGCCGCGCGCGAAGAGGAAGGCGAAC
>CAIWCL010000063.1 GCA_903911205.1 uncultured bacterium | reverse complement strand
CGCCCGCAGTGTTGGGGGCGCTTCTCTTTGGGCAAACTCGTTGCTGATCGCGCGACTCGCGAAGCTGTTTCGCTCCGATCATTTATGCGTGGTTTGGGCTCACTTGCCTTCGAATCCACGCAAGTACACCGGATCAGTTTGTGTGAGGTCGAACAACTCAGAGATTGGGCACTCGGCGCCGCGGCGAACGGCTTCGAGTTGTTCGACAGTGACGGCTTTCGCGCGTAACAGAGCATCCAGTGCTTCGACATCGGCTGGATCTACAGTCCGCGCGCGCGCCTCTTCGACCGACTCTCGGAGTTCAGGAATAGGACGCGCGAGTTCCGCTCGCGCCTTCGCCAAAACCTCTGCCGTGACGACCGGCGCGGGCCCACCGAAGAGATCGGCAAGTCGCGTATTGTCACCATCGCGTGCCGCCTGCGTGAGTGCGTACTCAAGTGCGACCAACGCGATGACCGCGCGCGCACGCGCCTGCCCAACGAAGTTCGTCGAGAGCGATGGGTGCAGCGCGAATCCCGGAATGCCGTCACGCGCCATCTCCCAACGGCTTGGGTCGAAAACCACTTCTCGCGATCCTTGATCGACATCCACCCTGACCAACTTCGCAAGCGACCTGATTGCGCGCAAACGCTCGGTGAGATCTGGTGATGAGGCGAGTTGTTCCGCCGCGAGGGCCGCGAGGTGATAGGGACCGAGTCCATCGGCCGCTGCCATACGTTCGGCAAGCGTCGCTGGAATCTCGCCCGAGGCGACTCCACGCACGATCCTCTCAAATGCGGCAGGTTCTCCATTTCGACGCTTGTTGACCGCAGCGAATTCCCCCTGAAGACCCGCCCATGCGAAGTAGTCCGTTGAATCGGGAAGTAGCTTGCGAGAAGAATCAAACATGTAATCGGCGCTCGATGGTTGGAGGTAGCCTCCGCTCTCTCGCAGAATCCACTCGTGCAACAGGTCCTTTTCGATACCGCTTTTTGCCGCACGCCGCGCGATCCAACTGCGGAAGAGTTCGTCGGTCGGAAGTTTGTCCAATCGCTCGAAGCCCTGGCGAAGCGCCTCATGACGCTGTGCGAAATCGCGCGCAAAGAGCCACGCGCGATTCGCATGAAGCACGCCCGCGATGCCGCTTCCCGAGAGGGCGATCGCGCAAACGCCGACCAAGACACCTCGGAACTTGCGAAGCGGCTCACTTCCGTTGACAACGATCTTCCGCCCCATCCAAAGGACAAGCAGAAGCGCCGCGACGACCGTCGTGATCAACACCCACATCGGCATCGCGTCAGCTCGGGAGGACGCGGCGTTCTTCAAGAACGTCCCCAAGGGATTCCCCTCGAGATAGTCATTGAATTCGGCATCGAACCCGGTCCATGCGAAGACACCCCTATAGATTGGCATTCGAATCAGCGCCGCAACGGACCATGCGAGTGCTGCGATCGCGCCAGCGAAGGCCGCGCCCAGGATCGCTGCCGACGGGACGCCGCGAACGACGACGGCGCCAGCGGCACCAGCGAGCCACGCGAGCGCGGCGAGGGACATCGCGTTCGAGATGTCGTCACTCTTCACCGCAAAGGATGGCGCGCGAAGGAGCCCGGCGAGCACGAAGGGCACGAGCCCGACGACGACTGCAGCCGCGAGTTTCGACATCCAGCGCGTGGCGCAACCGATTGGAAGCGTCGAGAAGAAGGAACCCGCGCCCCGGCTACGGTCGCCCTGAAGGATCATCGGTGCGCAAAGAAACGGCATGAGCACGCCGATGACGATCGCAATCGACGCTACTGGGTCGAGGCGATCGAAGAGATCGTCGCGTTGGGTGTAGCCAAACCAACGCAGCGCTGAAGCACCGAGAAGTGGCAGCACGGCAACAACCAGTGCTGCGAGAAGAACGAACGCAGTCACTGTTGCGGCGATCGGACGAAGAAGCGCGAGGTCCTTCAGGAAGAGTGTGGCGAAAGTCGACGAACTGCGGGACGACGAATTGGATGACGAATTGGATGACGAATTGGATGACGATTGCCCGCTGGGCGAATGGTCGTGATTTGCTGCCTGCGGAGCGAGAGTGCTCATGACTTCACCTCCAGTGCGCGGAGTCGATCCGCGCATGCTTCATGGATCGTGAGATCGACGCGACTGATGCGCGCGTCCGGTGCAATCTTGCGGATGGCCTCTTCGACGGCGTGCGCATCGCCATCAAAGGTCACCGTGAGTTGTGACGTTTCACCCACGTCTGTGGCGCGTGTCAGCAAGACACCAGCTTCAGGTGGAAACGTGCGTGGAGTATCGAGTGGACTTCCAGCGTTCGCGCCATGCACCACGATGCGTTTGGTGCGATCCACGAGGTCGTCGATCGCGATGGACGTGTGGGCCCGTCCCCTTTCGACGAAGACCACACGATCAACGAGGCGTGCGAGGTCGCCAGGCTGATGTGTCGCGATGATGACGGTCGTGCCATCGCGTGCGCGCATCCGAGCGAGCACTTCCAGAACAATGTCGTGTGTGATGGCGTCGACACCGAGCAGCGGCTCGTCGAGCAAGACAAGATCGGGGCGATGCGCGAGTCCGAGGACGAACGCAAGCCGCGCTTGCATGCCGCGCGAGAGCGACCGCACGGACTTCGAACGGTCCAGTGCGAGGAGCGAGAGAAGTTCATTCGTCCAAGTCTGATCAAACCGCGGCTGGCATCGTGCGGCGAAGTCGAGTGCGCGACCGACCGTCATCCAGTCGTAGATCGAGAGCGTGTCGGGGACGTAGCCCGTGCGGGCGAGCAGACCGCCCCGATCGAGACGCGGGGTGAACTCGATCGTGCCGGCATCGAGTGATCCAAGCCCCAGCATTACACGGAACAGCGTGCTCTTGCCGGCGCCATTTCGTCCGACGAGCCCAACGCATTCACCTGGTTCGACCGTGAGATTGAAGCCGTCGAGTGCTCGAACGTATCCAAAGCGCGTCACGAGGCCACGGCATGCGACGCCGATTGCTTCGCCGACACCCTGATCAGAACGCGGTGAGGTGATCTTCGATGGTGGCAAGGAATGGGTCGTATCCATGTTGGTTGACACGTTCATGAACGGCCTCCCTGTTGAACTTCGCCGACGGTTGGACCAACGAGTCTTTGGTTGTCCGCGGCACTCTTGAGTGCGCGGCGCGCAAGAAGTTCGAAACGTTCCTGGGTGAGCCCTGCCGCGAACGCGACGCGCGCCGCTTCACCGAGATGTGCGAGCACGGCCTCATCCCCTGATGCACGCGCTTGCACGCGGGTTCCCGCGCGCACCACCATGCCCCGTCCGCGTTCACTCTCGATGAGTCCATCGCGTTCTACGTCCGCGACCGCCTTCTGCACGGTGTTTGGATTGACACCGAGCTCTTCCGCGAGTGTGCGTACGCTTGGGATGAGTTCGCCTGGCGCGTAGGTCCCGCGCGCGATTGAAGCGCGCAGTCCGTCTGCGATCTGTCGAAAGATCGGGACCGGGGCGTTGGGGTTGATGAGAAACGGTAGTGGCATGGTTGATGTGCGCTTTCAGCGCGAGTTCCGCGATCGGGGGTTTGGCGAAGTGGCGCCTGTCACCCTTGCCGTCAGGGAGACTCCCATCTGCCCAACGTTTCGACGGCTGTTTGATCGAGCGTGGGCATATTGGTGTACTAGTGTAGTAGTACACTAAATGCAGCGATCGTCAAGTACTTTCGATCGAAATCGAAAATTGATCACGTTGCTTGGTACACGAGTCGCGCGCTGCTGCCAAAGCGAGCAACAGACAACCAACGACACCCTCCCCGCCAAAGCGAGCGAAAGCGAAGCGAGTCGCGAGCGCTCAAACACGCGAAGCAGGTTGCGCGCGCTCAAACACGCGAGAGCTCAAAATTGGCGCCCTCCGCGCCAAAGCGAGCAAAGGACAACCAACGACGCCCTCACCGCCAAAGCGAGCAACGAACAACCAACGACGTCCTCCCCGCCAGAGCGAGCGAAAGCGGGCACCTGAAGCAGAGCTTCAGCAGCCCGCTCAGTCGCGAGCGCTCAATGCATCTCGGTCAGAACGGAATCTCGTCCTCTTGGATGCCGGAGTGACCACCACCACCTTGGCCGCCGCGACCACCACCGGCGTTGCCGCCGCCGGACCGCGAAGGCGCGTACCCGCCGCCACCACCCGACTCTTCGCGCGAGTAGTCGCCACCGCCACCACCGCCACCGCCGCGACCTTCGACGAATTGGAAGTCTTCGATCATCACGCGCATCTTCGAGCGCTTTTGACCGTCCTTGTCTTCCCACGAGTCGAGCTTGAGTCGGCCTTCGATAAAGATCGGCTTACCCTTCGAGAAGTACTTCGCGATGACTTCGCCGCGCGGTCCCCAGCACTCGCAATCGACGTACGTCACTTCTTCACGGTCTTGACCGTCCTTCGTCTTGTACTTGCGATTGACGGCGATCGAGATGTCGGCGACCGATTGCCCGCCCGAAGTGCTCTTAACTTGCACATCGCGCGTGAGGTTGCCCATGAGAAGGACCTTGTTGTAACTCGGCATCTTTCTTTCCTTCCGGCTTGGCCGGTGTTGGAGACCTTGCCGCCTTCGCGGCACTCCGCGCCCACGGAGCATGACCCTGTGATTGCGTGCGCTCGATCTCGTGCTCGCACGAGCGCGTTCCGAGCTGCACCAACGCAGTTCCTCCGCGGCGCATCTTTTCGAACCCAAATTGTCTCAATGCGTCTCAATCTAACCTGTTCGAACCGCCCTGAACTTGCGAGCGCTCACTGCCAGCCGGCGAGTTTGCGCGGGGAACAAGGCAAGGCAAGTTCCCGTGCGATGCACAGGAACTCACGTTCGATGTTCGGAGTTTATCAGGGTATCCAATCGACAGGCCTTCCACGGCAACGTTTCTCGCGAAATTCTTGGTCGCAAAATTTTCCTCCTCTTTTTTGTCCGCGCACGAACCTGTTCTCGGCGCTGTCATGATCGACTCGGGACGCGCGACTCGCGCTGCAAACCCGCGCCGCGAATCCAGAACGCTGCGATGAAACGAGGCCCTTCCCTTCCTACGGGAAATTCGCCATACTGCGCGACTCGCCACTCGTTGGGCGCCTTTGACCGCGTTGGTCGATCGCGTCCTAACTCACGGGGCAATGCCCCAGGACAGCGACTCATGGCACGTCCAGTCGAACTGCTTCTTCTCCGAAACGTCGAAAACCTCGGCATCGTTGGTGACATCGTCAAGGTGCGCCCAGGCTATGCCCGCAACTACCTCCTGCCCCACGCACTCGCGGAGCATCCGACCGACGCGAAGATCGAGGCTCTGAAGGAAGCGCGCGCCAAGGCCGTCGCTGAACTCGCAGCCCTCCGCGCGAACCGCGAAGAGACCGTCCAGAAGCTCGCTGGCGTTTCGATCAAGCTCATTCGCAGCTGCAACGATCAAGGCGTTCTCTACGGCTCGATCACCCAGCGCGACATTGCGGATGCGCTCGTCGCCGCCGGCTACGCCGTCGACATGCGCGCCGTGCGTCTCGCTGCCCCGTTCCGCCGCATCGGCTCGTACACCTGCACGATTCAGTTCGAGAAGGAACTCAAGGCCGACGTCGGAATCGAAGTTTCAGCCGACCGTGCGCTTGAAATGCTCCAAGCTCAGAAGGAAGCGGAAGAAGCTGCGGCAGCCGTCGTCGCTGCGTCTGAAGCCGAAGACCGCGCCGAAGAAGCCAAGGGCCCTCGCCGCTCGAAGGCGAAGTCCTGAGGCCAAGTTCTGAGGCCAAGTCCTGAGGCCAAGTCCTGAGGCAAAGTCCGAAGGGTTCCTCCCTGAAGATGGGAACCCCTCGTGCTTGGCGGAGGGATGGACTCCGACAACACGCCAGACCTCCTCACACGTTGAAATGAACGGCGCCCTCGCGAAAGCGAGGGCGCTGTCTTTTTCGCTGAATATGGTCACTTTCAGAGGTCACGGTCTCCGTCAGATGCCGCCCTGCAATGCGCAGGATGCGCAAGGAGTCACCGGAGTGTCGCGAAGTTGACCTGCGCGCCGCAGAGCATGCGTGAAGACGTCAACTGAAAGCCTTGCCAACTGAAAGCCTTGCCAACTGAAAGCCTTGCCAACTGAAAGCCTCCTCAACTCGCGCCAGAAAACCGACGCAAGCACATCGTCGGAAGCACATCGCCGGAAGCACAGAGACGGAAGCACAGAGACGGAAGCACAGAGACGGAGGCTCATCAGCGCGAGCAAATCGTCACGAGCCGACCGATACCGCGTTCGACCGCAAGCGCCTCTTCGTCAACGCTGGCCGCAGTACTCACGCTGCAGATAGCGCGCGACGTAGTCGAGAATGCTCGAGCACTCAGGAATCTCCGGATTGCTCGTACCACCCATCGGCTCAAAGCGCATGCCGCGGAAGCGCTCGCACGCCTCGCTCACCTCAAGGCCATGCTGCAGGCAGAGGCTAAACGCGCGGCAGAACCCTTGGATGAGACCCGAGAGCGTCGAGCCTTCCTTCGACATCTTGATGAAGATCTCGCCGGGACGGCCATCCTCGAAAAGCCCGATCGTGAGATAGCCCTCGTGGCCATTGATCGCGAACTTGTGCGTGAGGGAACGGCGAGTTTGTGGCAGCACAATGCGGCGTGGAGCGGGGATCGTCTGCATGGGGTCCATCCTTGGAATCACACCCTTCGAAAGCGAGAGCTTCGATCTATCGCCTTTGCCACTGCGTACGCGCGTACACAGCGTGAAACTCCGAAGAAACATCACATCTGCGACGTGATCGGCGGCACTCGGAGAAAGCCGCCATTCATGGTTGTGCGAGACAGTGGTGAAACGGAGTTCGCCTGCGGTGCAACTCCACAAGATCCACCAGACCTCATCACTGCCTCTCTGCGCGAGCCGGATCCTAACGGGAACTTCAAGTCACGTGCGCGGGTCGTTTGCGGAGTTTTTCTGACGAGACTTTCCGAGACGAACCACGTGTGGTTGGTCTTCGTGAAGGTTGCGCCAACAACCCTCAGTCAACAGCCGAAGCACAAAAGCGTGGCCTCAACAACCACGCCCTGAACGACCATGCCCTGAACACGCGCAGACCACGCGACTTCAGCGCGACTTGCTTCTCCCTCCTGCTCCCCCCGCCTGCGTCATCGCCACGCCGCAGCCACTCCCCGAATGACGCGGCATCGCGAGATCGAGTCAACCCGACACGAGGCACGCTGACAAGGTACGCGAACGAAACACGCGAACTCGCCGCGCCGCACGCGCCCCAACCTCTTCCACGCAACTTTCAACCTGTACCGTCTCCGTACGAGTCACGCGATCGCGAGCCGCTTTCGCAGGACCGCCACAAGCGATTTCGGTTCGAGGAACCCCTTCGGTGGCCTGAAGTACACATCGGTGAGGCCCTCTGCATCCACCATGCCAACGACGCGGACCGCACCCTGCACGCCAGCAAAGAGCCGTTCGAGTTCGCGCGGGCGTGCGGTACGGAAAATCACATCCTGATCCTTGCGAACGAGCGAACGAATGCCCAGTGTGGCGGCACGGAGTCGAATCTCCGCAACTTCAAGCAGCGACTTCGTCGTCGCGGGCGGCTCTCCGTATGCACTCGCAAGATCAGTCTCCACCTTGGAGAGCGCCTGAAGTGTGTCCGCCTGTCCGATGCGACGGTACGCCTCCATGCGACGCGCGTCACTCGGGATCCACCCCTTCGGAACGCTGCCAGTGAGTCCGATGTCAACGATCGTATCGAGCGGGGAAACCTTCACTTCGTTGCGAAGCACCGCGACCGCATGCTCAAGGAGTTGGCAGTACATCTCGTAGCCAACCGCCGCGATATGTCCCGACTGCTCCTCGCCGAGCAAATTGCCTGCGCCGCGCAGTTCGAGGTCACGCATCGCGATACGAAATCCCGCACCGAGCATCGAGAACTCTTCGACCGCGTGCAAACGCTTGAGCGCCTCATCACGCACAGGTCGATCTTTCGGCAAGACGAGATAGCAATAGGCACGGTGCTTCCAGCGTCCGACACGTCCGCGCAACTGATGCAACTCCGCAAGCCCAAACATATGAGCGTTGTTGATGATCATGGTGTTCGCGGTCGGAATATCGATGCCCGATTCGATGATGGTCGTCGAGACAAAGATGTCCGCGTCGCGTCGCATGAAACGAAGCATCGCGTCTTCAAGTTCCTTCGGGGCCATTTGTCCGTGCCCCACAGCAATGCGCGCGTTCGGCGCGAGTTGCTGGAGATCGTCTGCCACCGAGAAGAGGTCGCTGATCCGATTGTGTACGAAGAAGATCTGGCCTTCGCGCGCGAGTTCGCGCAAGATCGCTTGCTGTATCCGTCGCGGGTTGTGCGGAATGACTTCAGTCACGATGGCGCGACGATCGGCGGGCGCGGTTGTCAGCGAGCTGATGTCGCGAAGTCCGAGCATCGCCATATGCAGCGTGCGCGGAATGGGCGTTGCGGAGAGCGTCAAAACGTCGGCGGTGACGCGAAACTCGAGCAATCGATGCTTGTGCTCCACGCCGAAGCGCTGCTCTTCATCAACGATGACAAGACCAAGATCTTGAAAGACGACATCCTTCGAAAGAATGCGATGCGTTCCGATGATGACATCGACTTTCCCGGCCGCGAGGGCTTGAAGCGTTGCCGTTGCTTCGCTGTCGGTTTTGAATCGACTCACGCTCTCGACTCGGAACGGATAGCCACGAAATCGCTCGCGGAAACTGCGTTCATGCTGCTCGCAGAGCACGGTCGTCGGCACGAGCACTGCGACCTGTTTCCCGCCAGCAACCGCCTTGAACGCTGCGCGGATCGCAACTTCCGTCTTTCCGAAACCGACGTCGCCGCAGACAAGTCGATCCATCGGTCTCGCGCGCTCCATGTCGCGCTTCGTGGCCGCGATCGCCGACAACTGATCTTCAGTTTCTTCGTAGGGGAATTGCGATTCGAAGTCGCGCTGCCACTCGTTGTCGGCGGGATATGCAATCCCTGGCGTGGCGGCGCGCGCTGCTTGTACGCGCAGCATTTCACCCGCAAAATCGCGCGCCGACTCTTCCGCTTCCTCTTTCGCGCGCTTCCAACGCCGACCACCAAGCATGGAGAGTTTCGGCCGTGAACTCCCGGCACCGACGTAGCGCTGCACGAGCTCGATGCGCGACGCGGGGACATGGATCTTCGCGCCCTGATCAAACTCGAGCGTGAGAAACTCTTGCTCAATAGTTCCTTGCGCGACACTCTCCTGTGCGAGCGTTTGGAGGCCGACAAATCGCGCGATGCCATGATCGCGGTGGACGACGTAATCGCCCGGCTCAAACGTGAGAAATGCGTCCTTCGCGCGACCACCTGCGAGCGCTCGCCCTCGGCGACGGACGGGCGTTCGATGGAGAAGCTCCGCGGCCGGCGCGATGAGGACCGGCACGCCAACCGACCCACCAACAGGCCCGCCCGTGGCTTCGCCTTCGACACGCGCGCTTGGCTCGAGCAGAAATCCGCGCGTCAACGCGAGGATCGGCCGTTCAAATCGATGGACCGCTCCAGAGCGTGCCAGAAGTTCGGTGATGCGCGAACGCTCACCCTCTGAGCCGCACGGGAGTACCACCTTTTTCCCATCCGCGAGCGCGACACACTGGGCAAGCGCCTCTGCCGCATCCTCCGGAAATGCTGGCAACGCCCGGCCACTGAGGCGGACAGCAGCACCACCCGCCGAACCAAACGCATGCAACTCAAACACCGCTCGCGAATGCTTCGCCAACGCCGAGAGCGTCGCAGGCGGCCCGTACACCCCTCGACCATCGCGCACGCGATCCCAATACGCGCGCGCTTGTTCGACAATCTCGCTCATCTCCGCAAGCACGGTCACCGTGTTCTTCGGCAAGAGATCGGCGAGCGGTTGGACGCCCGCGCCAGTTTTTGCGTCTCCGAGTGCTGCTTCAAGCGCGACAGCAATCAGTTCGACTGCATCAAGTTTGCGATCCGACGCCTGCGTGCCGAGGTCAATCTCAAAGATGCGTTCGATCTCATCGCCGAAGAAATCGAGTCGCACAGGAGCCGCGCCCCCCGGCGGATAGATATCGACGATGCCTCCTCGCACCGCGACCTCACCAGGCGACTCGATCGCGTCGACGCGGCGATATCCGCCCTCCACGAGCCATGCGACGAGCTTCGTCGATTCAACGCGCGCGCCCGTTGTCAGGCGTCGCACCAGTTGCGGAAGTCGCGCGACCTCCGGCACCGATTGCATGAGTGCCGCGATCGGGGCCACGATCGCCTGCGGCCGATCCCCTTCGGAGAGGCGACGAACAAGCGCAAGTCGCGCGACCGTGAGTTCCGCACTCGGGCTTGTTTCTCCAGGCAGAATCTCAAGCGCCGGGAAGAGCGCCGCGTCGACGCCGAGTGCACGGAGTTCTTCAACCGCATCATCGGCCTCGTCGAGGTGTGCAACAACATGCACAACCGTGGGCGATGCCTCCATCGACGCCTCGAGGCGCGCCGCAAGGAGCGCGGCGATGACGATTGGCAAACCGCCGGCCGTTCCCTCGAACGCCGTCGTACCACCCCGCGCACACGCGTGCGTGAGTTCATGACCGATGAGCGCGCGGACCGGATCAAGCACCGTCGATGCTGCGGCCGACCCCGACGGAGGCGCATCCGCCGTCGTGCTCCGTCCACGCGCATCAGTCATCGAATCGCTCCGCACCATCGCCTCGATGGGGGCCATCCTGATGACCCGCCTCTGGACCACGCATCGCACTCGACGCACGCGCCTTCGGCCGAATGGCCTCAAGTCGGGCGGGGCCAATTCCCTCGACCCGCGAAAGCGCATCAACCGATCCGAATGCGCCGTGAACCGCGCGGTTTGCGACGATTCGTGCGGCGAGTCCGGGGCCCACTTCGGGAAGAAGGGCGAGTTCGCCGACGTCTGCGCGATCAATGTCCACTCGATGGGGTGGCACAGAAACGCGCACCGTCCGTAGGACTTCGTCACCCGCGGCGGCCGACGCGGGTCGTACGAATGGACCGCGCACGAGAGCGACGCATGCACTCAATGCGACAAGAGCAGCGACAACAAGACCCGCGACGTACGACAAGCCCTCGCGTGCACTCTGATGACGTACCGCCGCCGAAGAATCGGTCAGAGGCAAGCCCTCCGGATGCGTCGAACGACACTCGAACGGTCGTTCCACGTCGGATGTCTCACCCGCGGTTCGTTCGTCCAAGGCTCGTTCGCCCACGGCTCGTTCGCCCACGGTTCGTTCGCCCACGGTTCGTTCGCCCACGGTTCGAGTTGTAACGCTCGGCGTCATCCCGGAGCGCCTCCGCCCGTCGCGATCTTTCCGCTCGAGCGAGAGAGTTCGCGACGCAGCGCAATCAACCGATCGAAGATCGGCTTCGGGCGTCCTTGAACGTCGAGGACTCCATCCGACGGGCCCCCTGGCGCGTCCTGCAGTCGCGACCACCAGGCACCTTCGACAAATGCGCGCGCGAGCGAGACTCTCAGCATCGCCTCACCCCAATGCGCTTGCGCACTGGGGGTCCAACCTTCCGACGCGTGCCACGCGCCGCGCTCGAGATGTTCCGCCGACGTCGAAGCACTGGGTACGCCAAACGACGTCACAAAAATCGGCAGTTCGCGCCCGATGTAACCATCGAGGAGCCCGCCCACCGTCATGAGGTCACGCACGGGATCCGCGCCACCACCTTGGGTGAAGCGCACGCCCGCGGCCGTCAGCGAGAGATTTTCCGTCACAAGTTTTTGCAGGAATGCCGTCGGCCACGAGCCACCTTTGACGCCATGCCAACTCTCAGCGCCTGGCGATTGAATCTCGACCACAACTCGCGCATCGCGCTTCGCGTCACGGATCGCGACCACCGCTGTGCGAGTCCATTCGATCATCCGATCGATACCTTCGCCGTGCCAACCGGCGCAGTTCGACCCGCTCGCTGCGAGGAAGAGTGGTGTCACCTGCTGGTATCGCGCCGCGACCGCACGCGCCTGAGCCCAAACAAGCGCCCGGAAGCGCTGATGATCGCTCCGCGCCGCGAGCGCATGGGCGGGAAGTGCGTTCGGAACACCATTCGAGGTACCGAAATCGATCACCGGCCCAATGATGAGCGCTTTCTTCTCTGCATGCGCCCACTTCGCCCACGCATCGACCGCACTCCAGTCGTACTTTCCGGGCGTGGCTTCAATGAGCGTCCACGGTGTTCGCAGCGCGATGACGTCGAAACTTCGCGCAGCTGCAGTGTTCGCCGAGTTCGGCGCAACGCGTGGATCGATGCAGACTCCGAGCGTCGTTGCACTCGGCGCTTTGCGAACATATCGCCGCGCGAGGAGATGACTTGAGTGCCGAATGGCCATCAATTCGCCTGCCTCAAGCCCAAGTTCGATCGAACGCTGCGCGAGCGCTTCGGCGCGGACCGGATCAGATTCGCGCAAGGCGGCGCGGAACTCGTCGCGCGCAGCATCCCACTTGGTGAACGCGTCACCCGAAAGCGTCGGGCTCCACATCTGCCAGGTTTCGCACTCCTCGACAAACTGCTTGATCAACCAACGCGCGATCTCGATGAAGAGGTCGTATGGCTCATCACGCGAAGGAAGAAAGCACGTCTGCAATACAAGCCGACCTGCGCTCTTCGTGTCGACGAGCACTGCGAGCCCGACGGGCGCGTCCTGAGCGGCATCACAACAGATGTCGCCGTCGCGCTCTTCAATCGTTCCACGCATCGGCTTCGCGTCTGGCCCCACGAGGTACGCCGATCGCAAATCCCATCGCCGCCCATGTGCTGGGTTGTCGAGGACGCGAAGCGCGTTGGGATCATGGATGCGGAAGTGAATCACGTGGAGAGCTCACCAATGAGAGCCTGCAATGCTGAACTGAAATGCTGAACTGAGATGCTGACCTGCACTGATCGCGACGAGATCAATCGATGTCCGCGGTTCCGAACTCGCGCGAGAACTGCTCGCGTCAAAACCTCTCGCCTCAAAAATCGTTTCTCAAACCACTTGCCTCAAAAGCTATGAATTCAAAAGCTTCGACCTCAAAAGCTTCGACCTCAAAAGCTTCGACCTCACAAATTTCGCCTTCACAACTTTCGCCTTCACAACTTTCGACTGCACAAATTTTGACCTCATAGGCTCTTGCCGAACCGTTCAGCGGAGCCACAGGCCGCCGCCCCGCAGAACGCTTCGCTTCCGTTCGAGGCAGCGCGCACGGCTGAATCTGTGCGGCCCCTAGAGCGGGGCGCGAGTGTACCCTAGCCCGAGATGAGCTCGACGATTTCTGGCACGACTTCCGACGCAGTCTTTCGCACCGAACTTTCCCTCCCGGGTCGACGGCAAGGCAAAGTCCGCGATGTCTATCGCACCGCGGACGCGCCGGGCGCTCCTCTCCTCATCGTCGCGACCGATCGCCTGAGCGCGTTCGACGTGGTGATGCCAACACCGATCCCAGGGAAAGGCCGTCTTCTCACTGCGATGAGCCTCGGTTGGTTCGGCTTCCTCAGACAACTGAAAATCGTTGGCGATCACGTGATTGGCACCGACCTTTCATCGATCGCCTCGCTCACGCCACACCAGCGCACGATGCTCGCAGGCCGCTCGATGGTTTGCCGAGCCGCGAAAGTTGTTCCGATCGAATGCGTCGCACGCGGCTACCTCGCAGGAAGTGGTTGGAACGAGTACCGCGCGTCGGGAACCGTCTGCGGCATCCCGCTCCCCGCAGGGCTTCAACTCTCAAGTCGGCTTCCTGAACCGATCTTCACGCCCGCGACCAAGGCAGAAGAAGGTCACGATGAAAATGTGTCATTCGAACGTGCCTCTGAACTCGTTGGCCGCGACGTGATGGAGCGACTGCGATCACTCACGCTTTCGATGTACGGCGCAGCGGCTGAGTACGCGCGCGCGCGCGGCGTCATCCTCGCGGACACCAAGTTTGAGTTCGGCTTCGCACTTGATGCGCACGGACGCGTGACAGACGAACTCATCGTCGTCGACGAAGTGCTGACGCCGGATAGCTCGCGCTACTGGCCCGCCGATGGGTACGCCCCTGGCCGCGAACAAGCGAGTTTCGACAAGCAGTTCGTACGAAATCACTTGCTCGAACTTGTCGCACAGGGGAAGTGGAACAAGGAAGCGCCCGGGCCCGAACTCCCGGCGCATGTCATCGACGCGACACTCGCACGTTATGACGAAGCGCTCGCTCGACTCGGACTTCCCGCGTTTGAGGGCGGATCGCGATGAGCGCCACCATCATCGACGGCAAGGAACTTTCCGCGCGTGTGCGCGCCGAACTCGTGACCCGAATTCAAGCCGCGGGCCGTCCGGTGCGCCTTGATGCCGTGCTCGTGGGGAGCGATCGCGCCGCGGCGATTTATGCGGAAAATCAAGCCAAAACCTGCGCGGCTGTCGGCATCGACTACCGCCTCCACCGTCTTCCTGATGGCGCAGGGTACGACGACATCGCCGGCCGCATTCTTCTCTTGAACACCGAAGAAGACGTGCGCGCTGTGATGTTGCACTTGCCGCTCCCGGCGGGAGTAGATCACGAGCGCATCCAAGCACTGATCGCGCCAGAGAAGGACGTTGAAGGCGTCAACCCAGCGAACATCGGTAACGTCGTCTACGGCCGACGAAGCCTCGTTCCCTGCACCGCGCTCGCGTCGGTCGAGATGATCGAGTCCACTGGTGTTGAACTCCGCGGTGCTCGCTGCATCATCGTCGGGGCGTCAAACATCGTCGGTAAGCCGATTGCGGTTCTGCTGATGCGCGCAGAAGCAACGATCGTCTCCACCAACAAGTTCACAAAGAACCTTGCGGAACTCACCCGTTCGGCCGACGTGCTCGTCGCCGCGGCAGGTGTTCCGGGCCTCATTCGAGGTGACATGGTCAAACCCGGCGCGGTCGTCGTCGATGTCGGTATCAACCGTGTCACCGGCCCTGATGGCAAGGGACTCACGGTCGGAGATGTCGCGTTTGAGGAGGCCCG
Organism: uncultured bacterium; assembly: GCA_903911205.1. GTDB lineage: Bacteria > Planctomycetota > Phycisphaerae > Phycisphaerales > SM1A02 > QWPT01. The sequence goes on along the minus strand of CAIWCL010000063.1, from coordinate 3,088 downwards.
CGTGGTCGCTGGCTGGATCTCCCCGGTCCCGGGCGGTGTCGGACCGATGACCGTTGCGATGCTCCTCCGCAACACGGTCGATGCCGCACTGCGTTGACCACCCGTCTGCGAGGTGATGTTCCGTTCTTTTGCGTCACAGCGTCGCATTCGAGGGTTTGCGCACGCGTCTCGCTTCATCCACATTTTCCTTCAGCGCCTCGCACAGGCTCTCTCTCGACGTCTGTCCGCCGGTGTTTGATAGCATGACGCGCCCGCACTGCGGACGAAAGGAACTCCATGCTCTCACTCACGCTCTCATTGACCACGCTCGTCGCTGCGACTCTTCTCGCGCTCCCTCAGGACGGCGCGACCGTCCCCGCCACTCCGATCAGGCCTGCCGCAGCAGCACCCGCGCAGGCAGCTCCCGCCGCGCCGATCGCGAAACTCTCCATCGGCGACCCCGCACCGAAGCTCCAATTCGACGAATGGATCAAGGGCGACAAGGTCGACGGCATCGAGAAGGGCAAGGTCCACGTGATCGAGTTCTGGGCAACGTGGTGCGGCCCATGCATCGCGGTCATGCCGCACCTCTCTGAACTTCAGAAGAAGCACCCGGAGGTCATCGTCGTGAGCGTTGCCGCGAGCGAACGCGGTCCAGACGAAGCCTCGAAGATCGCGAAGGTGAAGAGCTTCGTCGAAGGAAAGGGCGACACGATGGGCTATCGCGTCGTCTACGCAGGCGACCGTGAGAAGATGTCGAAGCCGTGGATGCAGGCTGCTGGCCAGAACGGCATCCCGTGCTCCTTCATTGTCGATAAGGATTCGAAGATCGCGTGGATCGGTCACCCCGGCAGCATGGACAAGCCGCTTGAAGGCGTCATCGCTGGCACGTGGGACGCCGCCGCCGCGAAGAAGCAGCAGGAAACCGAACGCGCCGCGATGGAAGTGCAGCGTGGCGTCGCCATGGCGCTCCGCGAAGCGCGTCAGAGCGGCGACTACACCAAGGCGATCGAAGCGATGCAGAAGGCCATTGCGATCGCGCCCGCGGATTCGCTCAAGATGCAACTGTTCGGAATCCTCGCAGGCCCAGGGAAGCAATCCGCAGACGCTTGGAAACTTGGCGAAGAGATTTACGCAGCGAAGAAGGACGATGCTGCCTCGATGAATGCCCTCGCATGGACGATCGTCGACCCTGAAGGCGGCGTCACCGAGCCAAACCTCGATCTGGCGATGCGCGCCGCGGAAGCCGCGGTCAAGGGCTCGAAGAACGAAGACGGTTCGATGCTCGACACGCTCGCGCGCGTCGTCTTCCTGAAGGGCGACGTCGATCGCGCGATCGCCATCCAGAAGGACGCGATTTCGAAGAGCCCAGAGGGCCGCATGCGCGAAGGCATGGAGAAGGCGCTCGCTGAGTACGAGGCGGCGCGCAAGAAGGCATGATCACACGGTCATCGGTTCGACTGCGCAAGCGCAGTACGACCTGAACAACATGCGGAGCGGACGAGGTTCACCTGTTGGGCCTCCTCCGCTCCGCGTCGTTTTTCCTTCGCTACGCTGCGCACCATGTCCGCACCTCTCGCCAGTGGCTCATTCTCGCAACCGCTCGTTTCGCGCGAGCGCCACGTCGTCGTCATCGGTGCCGGCATCGTTGGCGCATCGACTGCGTGGCATCTCGCGAAGAAGGGTTTCCGAGTCACGCTTCTCGACCGCGACACACCGCGCGCGATCGCCGATGGCGCGAGCGGCGGCAACGCAGGACTCCTCTCGATCGGCCACTATCCGCTCACCCGACCGGGCGTTTCCATGCGCGGGCTCAAGTGGATGTTCTCGCGCACGGCGCCGCTGTACATCAAACCTCGCCTCGACCGCGAATTGGTTTCGTGGCTCTGGAACTTCCACCTCCACTGCAACAAGCGACACCTCGACCGATGCATGGAAGTCCTGTGCGCGATGGGCTGGCAAACGCTTGAGGTGCTTGAAGGCATGCTCGAGCAAGAGTCGATCTCGTGCGACTACGCGCGGGATGGATGGCTCGATGTGGTCATGAAACCGGAAAACATGGCACATGCCGAGGCTGAAGCGAAGAGTCTTGAGAAGTTCGGCTACACATGGGAGCGCATTGAGGGCAACGAACTCCGGCGACGCGACCCGTGTTTCCGCGGAGAAGTCGCGGGCGCGATTCATATGAAAGACAGTGCGCATTGCGCGCCGAACGATGTGATCGCCGGCTTGGTACGGGCGCTGCCGCGACATGGCGTTGAACTGCGCTTCGATGCGGAAGTGCGCGCCTTCCGCCAGACCCGCTCTGGTGCGGTGACTGCGGTCGAACTTTCGAACGGCGAATCGATCGCCGCCGACGCCGTCGTCCTTGCTGCGGGCGTCTGGAGCGATGGCCTCGGGCGCCTCGCGGGTGTCAAGATTCCGATGCAAGGCGCGCGCGGATACCACCTCCAATTCGACTATCCCGCGGAGAACCCGCCCCCGCTGCCTTCGACCGGCATGGTGCTGCACGAAACGTTCGTCGCCATCACGCCGATGGCGCGGGAAGGGAAGCAGCAGCTTCGACTTGCAGGCACGCTTGAAATCGGCCCGCTTGGTCAGCCGTGGATGCGCGAACGCCTTGAGATGCTCGTCAAGGGTTCGGTCGCCTATCTCGAGGGGCTCGATCGCCTGAAGCCTGCTGCCGAATGGGCGGGCTACCGCCCCTGCACTTCGGATGGCATGCCTGCGATCGGTGGCGTGCGCTCGAAGCCCGGGCTCTTTGTTGCGACGGGCCACGCGATGATGGGCATGACGCTCGGACCCGTGACTGGCAAGGCCATGGCTGAAATCGTGGCGGGCGAGAAGCCATGCTTCGATGTGTCGATGCTTGATCCAGAGCGGTTTGGATAGGCGACGACCGCGTTTGCGCAGCAGGATGGGAACATCACGACTGGAACGTCAGATCGGAATCATCACGACTGGCATCTCACGACTGGGATCTCACGACTGGGATCTCACGACTGGCATCTCACGACTGGCATCTCACGACTGGCATCTCACGACTGGCATCTCACGACTGGCATCTCACGACTGGCATCTCACGACTGGCATCTCACGACTGGGATCT
>CAIWCL010000062.1 GCA_903911205.1 uncultured bacterium | reverse complement strand
TGGCCGCCGTCTGAGCGACTTCGTGCGCGACGCCGAAGAGGGCGAAATGAACAAGGAACAATTCATGTTCTTGATGGCGATCGACGCCTTCAAGCGCGTGAATGGCAAGACTTTCCCCGCGTGGACGGATGTCCTCGAGATCATCCGCAAGCTCGGGTATCGAAAGACCATGCCGAGCGAACTCAACCTCGGTGGCCGCGCAGAAGACTGGCGCGAGCGCGCCGACGCGCCTGCGAAGACGACCCACGCGGAAGATCTCGATGACCGCTGCGAAGATCGCCGCGCGGCGTGAGTGATCCGTCTCAGCCCACCCGGATTCACTCCGAGGGGAGCCGGCCAGAGCGAGCAAGTTGCGAAGCAGGTTGCGAGCGCTCAAATACGTCGCGAGCGCTCAACCAAGCCGATCCGGGTTCAAGCCCTGCAATTCTGCGGGGACAAAGAGCCCATCCTTGCGGATGACTTCGCCGTCGAACGAGATCGTGCCGCCACCGTGATCTGCGCGCTGAATGCACACAAGATCCCAGTGAATCTCACTGCGGTTGTGGTTTTCGGTTTCCTCGTAGCAACGGCCCGGCGTGAAGTGGAACGAACCCGCGATCTTCTCGTCGAAGAGAATGTCCTTCATCGCGTGGGTGATGTACGGGTTGAAACCGATCGCGAACTCGCCGATGTACCGCGCACCTTCGTCGGTGTCCAAGATCTCGTTGAGCTTCGCGGAGTCGCCTTGGCACGACGCTTCCACGATCTTGCCGTTTCGGAAGACGAAGCGAATGTTCTCAAAGCTCTGACCGTTGTAGACCGTCGGTGTGTTGTAGTGCAGCACGCCGTTGACGCTGTCACGCACAGGCGCGGTGAAACATTCCCCATCCGGAATATTCTTGTCGCCGCAGCAGGGAACAACGCCGACGCCCTTGATGGAGAAGGTGAGGTCTGTCTCGCCTGGGCCCTGAATACGCACGACGTCCGTGCGGCGCATGCGCTCCGCGAGTGGCGCGCACGCAGCGTCCATCTTCGCGTAATCCACGCAGCAGACTTTGAAGTAGAAGTCTTCGAAGACTTCGGTTGCCTTCCCCGCGAGCTGCGCCATGGATGGCGTCGGCCAGCGCAGCACGCACCACTTGGTGCGATTCACGCGCTGCTCAAAGTGCACCGGCTTCTGATAGAGCCGTGCGGCACGCTTCATTTCTTCGCCCGTGCAAATCGTCTGCTCGCTCACGTTGTGTCCGCCGCGCAATCCGATGTACGCGTGCATGCGCTTCATCCGCTCAAGGTCGTATTCGCCAAACGTCTTCAGCGCGTCTTCGCCGTTGCGATAGAGCTCGGCCATGACGCGGCCTGAACGCTCGGCGACGTGGGCGTGTGCGCCGACATCACGCGCGGCGCGCACAAGCGCGATCGTCATTTCCACCGGAATATCAAACGACTCGATGAGTACGTGCTCACCCTTCTGGAGTTTCGTGGAGTGGCGAACGAGAAGATCAGCGAGTTTGGTGTAACGAGGGTCCATGTGCACTCTCTTTCCGCGGCAAAGTCGTGTTCTGCAGCAATATCTTGGGGCGCGAGTCTACCGCGCGATGAGCGCGCGCACCGCAGAAATCGTGACGGCGCGCACATTCGGAACAACAAGATCAGCGTCCTTTTGTCGTTCAGGCGTGTGGCCCTTCGACGTGATTGCGATGCACTTCATTCCCGCGGCTTTCGCAGCGGTAATTCCCGCAGGTGCATCCTCGAACACGACGCACTGCGAAGGCTCGATGCCGATTTTCTCGGCGGCGAGGAGGAAGCACTCTGGGTCCGGCTTCGAACGCTTCACATCACGCCCTGTCACCACCGCATCAAACGCGCCGGCGAGTTCGAGTCCATCGATCGCGCGCTGTACGTTCAGTGGCGGGCCCGACGAGCCCACGGCGGTGCGGAATCCGTCCGCGCGCAATCCGGCGACCAGTTCGCGCGCGCCGTCCATGATCGGAAACCGCACCGCAACGATTGCGCGATACGCCGATTCCTTCTCTTCGTCGAGCGCTTGAATCTCGTCGTGCGTGAGTACTCCGCGGCCGGCGCGCAACCAACACTCACGAAGCAGATCTTCATTGCGGCGGCCGAAATGTGCGTAGTAATCATCGACCGTGACGGCGACACCGTGCCGCGCACTGACGAAGCGCCACGCTTCAAAGTGCGCGTCGTAACTATCGACGAGCGTGCCATCGAGATCGAAAATCGCCGCGTGTGTTGCAGCCGAATTCATACCAAGGCCTCCTTTGCGGCGAGTGCGATCGCGGCGCCTGCACGATCGATATCTGCACTGCTGATATCGAGGTGTGTCACCATGCGAACGCGTGATGCGCCCATGCCGATCGCGTGCACGCCGTGTTGTGCGAGTCGTGCGCAGAAATCTTTCGACGAACCCATGCGTGGCGCGATCGTGAAGAAAACCATATTGGTTGGGATCGTGTCGGGAGTGCCTTCGAGCGAAATGCCGGGAATTCCTGGGATATGACGCGCGAGCCGCCGCGCGTTGGCATGGTCGTCGGCCAAGCGCGCCACGTGATGATCGAGTGCGTAGATACATGCAGCCGCGAGGAGGCCGGATTGCCGCATCGCGCCGCCAAACATCTTGCGGAATCGCCGTGCGCGCGCGATGAGCGCCGCACTTCCAACAAGGGCGCTTCCGACCGGTGCGCCGAGACCCTTTGAGAAGCACACCGAAACGCTGTCGACATGCTGCGTGAACGCAGTTGGGGCAACACCAAGCGCGACACACGCGTTCATCAAACGCGCGCCGTCGATATGTACGTGGAGCCCGCATGCGCGGCCCTCGGCAGCAACCGCGGCGAATTGCTCCACAGGCCACACGGTGCCGCCGCCTTTGTTGTGCGTGTTCTCGAGAAGGAGCATCTTCGAGATGGGCGCATGTTGATCCTTCGGGCGAATCGCGGAGCGCACCTGTTCTGCAGCGAAGAGTCCGCCGGGCCCATCGAGCATCGCAATCATGCAGCCCGAAAGTGCGGCAGGGGCGCCCGTTTCGTATTGGATGATGTGGCTCTCTTTGTGGGCGACAATCTCGTCGCCGGGCTCGCACACCGAACGAATCGCGAGTTGGTTGGCCATCGTTCCCGATGGGACGTACAGCGCAGCGTCCTTCCCGCAGAGTGCCGCGATTTTCGCTTCGAGTGCCTGTACGGTCGGCTCGTCGCCGAGGACGTCATCGCCGAGAGGCGCGGCCATCATGGCCTCGCGCATGGGCATGGTGGGGCGGGTGACGGTGTCGGAACGGAGGTCGATCGATGGGGTCTGCATGGTCGGAACCAACGGCGGAAACGAAGCGCGGGCCCGATGGCCGTGCATTGCAGCAACCGGGCGGACCGAACCGCTGCCGCGGGGGCGAAACGGTCGTGAGAGGTCGTGAAGGGTGGCGAAAGGGCGGATGGTACGGAACTCTGTTCCTTTCGAATGTGGCCCGGAGCGGCCTTGCGGTCGCGGAGTTCTCGTTTCCACGCGGTTGCGGTGAAAGCCGGAGCCAATGACCACCATTGTCAGGGCGCGCTGCGGGGTCCCCACGTTGGTCCCCCCACGTTGGTCCCTCCACGTTGGTCCACACGTTGGTCCCTCGGAGACCGTTGCAGTCGCTGTCCGAGAATGCCGATGAAGCCCCTGATGTCGATTCGACCCGCACTTCGAAACTTCGCACACGTGGCGGCGGCACACGTGGCGATGGCCCACGTGGCGATGGCCCACGTGGCGATGGCACACGTGGCGATGGCACACGTGGCGATGGCGTCCTTCGCAGTGCGCGCGGACGCACAGGTCGGCACGATTGATCTTGGTGGTCGCGGCGTCGGTCGAACGGAACTTGGCAGCACGAGTCTGGGCAGCACGACTCTGGGAAGCACGAGTCTTGGAAGCACGAGTCTTGGCACAACTTCACTTCGGGAAGTCAACGTTCCGCGACGGCTCCTCGCCCGTCATGATTTCGAGGAGAACGAGCAGTTTCCGATGGAACTCCCGGAGGGTTGGGCGCGCGTCTTGTCGCGAGCTACGAACTCCTCTTCGGCCGCTGTACCCGATCTCCCAGACTTTGGCACCGTCAAAAGCGAGCGTGGCTCGGGACGCACGAGTTCCGCCGCCGCGTCCCGCGACGGAGTTGCGCCAATCGCAGCGACGCAGCCCGCATGGTCGTTGCACTTTGGGGTCGCCGGTGCATCGATGGCGGTTGCGAGCGCGCCCGGACGGATCCCGGTCGAGCCAGGCGCGCAACTCACACTCTCAGGGTTCGCGCGTACGACTGGACTTCGTCACGCCGGAGCGCGCATTGGACTCCAATATCACGATGCAAAAGGCAAACCGCTTGGCGCGCCGCATACGTGCGAGCCGATGCGCAGTGAAGGTGATTGGCGCGAACTTCGCGTACTCCCGCATGCTGCGCCAGAAGCCGCCGCAAGTGTCACGGTGTGGCTCGAAGTCGTCCAGCCAAAGTCGCTGAAAGACCGCGATGATTCACGATTTGCGATCGTTGAACATGATGTTGCCGGAAGCGTTCACTTCGATGACATCGAAATCTGGCAGTTGCCCGCGGTGTCGTTCGAAGCGGTGGGGCGCGGCATCGTCGAACCGGAACATGCGGCGCAACTGCTCGTTCGCTGCAGCGATCCTGCATCAGCGACGACGAACATCGATGTGCGTGTCCGCGACGCCTCCGACCGCATCGTGCACAGCGCCACTGCGGAGGTGCCGTCCGCACGAGCGGTGCAACTCACGCTGCCGATTCTTCCGACGGGTTGGTACGAAGCGGAGGCACGGTTTTCTGCGGGAAATGAGCCGATCGCCGTGCGCCGTGCCCGCTTCGCGGTCTTGCCGCACGATCCATTCAAGCCCGACGAACCGCCGCGTTTTGGCGCCTCGCTTGGTTCGAGCCAGTTTGGTACCGAGACCGCCGTTGAACTGGCTCGCGCCGCATTTGTGGTGATTCCGGTGTGGGAAACCACCACCGACACGCGCGAGTCTCGCCATGCATTGCAACAACTGCGCACACAAGTGTCGGCGCTCCTCGATCGTCGGGTCGAGCCGATGTTCCGAATCGCCGCAGTGCCCGAGAGTCTTGCGCGTGAGCAGCGCATTGATGGCGACGACACACTTGCCCTGTTTGCACTCGAAGAGGCGCGTTGGCGGCCCGTGCTTGAGCCGTGGCTCCTTGCATTTGGTCAGCAGGTGGAACAGTGGTTTATCGCAGACGCGCCCGTCGAAGCAACACGCGAAGGACTTCCCGCTCGCATCGACGGAGTCGCGCGCGCACTCGGTGAATCCATCGCAGGTCCATCCGTCGGTGTGCCGTGGTGGCCCGGTGAACCATTGAGTCCTGCGATCAAAGACACGCTCGAACTCGGCCGTCATACGCTTGAAATTGTCGCGGAACCCGCGTGGCGCGAGAGTGCGGGTGAGATCTACGAAGGCTTCCCGACAGGAGCGCGCGGTATGGTGCGCATCGTGCCACTCGAGCCTGGTTCGATTGAGGATCGCGAACGCGCAATCGACATCGGACTCCGCGCGATTGACGCTTGGCGTGCGGGTTTTGACGCGATTTCCGTCGAAGTACGCGCTGAAACGCTTCCGCCGATTCCGGGACCGCCGCTCGAACTCGCCGCATGGCGGCAGATTTCGACGCGCCTTTGCGGCCGGAGGTTCATCGAAGAGATTCCGATCGCCGACGGTGTGCGCGCGCTCCTTGGTGATGGGCCGCGCGGCACGGTGCTCGTACTGTGGCGCGATGGCGCATCCTCTCCGAACGTCGCGGATGATGGCGCGTTCACGCTCGCGCTCGGCAATCAGCCCGTGCAAGCGACGGATCTTTGGGGGCGCGGACGCACGATTCCGCCAAACCGGGATGGTCACGCGGTTTCTCTCGGACGCGAGATCGTCTTCCTCGAAGGCGTTGATCGTGCGCTGCTCGCGCTGCGCGCAGGTTTCCGTGTTGATCCAGGCTTCGCGACCGCACGCCGCGCCGTGCAAGAAGGAACGCTCGTACTGGCGAATCCGTGGCAAACCGCGATGTCAGGGACGCTGACGATTCTCGCGCCCGACGCGCTTGGCATGTCGCCGAAAGCGCATGCATTCACAGTGCCGCCCGGCGGCGAGGCGCGGCTTCCCGTGCAATTCAGTGTGCCACGCACGTTTTTCTCGGGAGAAACGAGGGTTCGTGCGGTTGTTGAAGGCACGGCCGACGAGCCATTCCGCGCGGAACTCGACGCTCCACTTGAGGTTGGTTACCGCGAGGTCGCGATCGAGCACGCATGGCGGCTTGCTCGCTCGATCGAGTCCGGCGCGATGGACCTCATTCTGACGCTGCGGGTGACAAACGTCTCCGACGAGCCGATCGATGTCGAGGCGTTCGCGGTTGCCGACGGTTACACGCAGAACAAGAAGCCGATCACAGCGCTTGCTCCCGGCGCGACCGCGGTGCGCGTCTTTCCCTTCGCCGACGGCGTGAGGCGTCTCTCGGGCCGCGATATTCGTGCGGGGGTACACGATGAGGATGGCGACGCGCGGACGCTGCGCAAGATCGCCATTCCGCCGCTTTTGCCGCCAATCGAGAACGTCGTCGCCTCGCCGGATCGAGTCGAAGAACGCTGACGCGTTCGCAGCGCCGTATGTGACGAACATCGACGTTTACCGCCAAATGCCAGGCGACGGGGCTCGGCCAAACAGCGAGCGGAACGTCAATCGATCGATACGCCACGCGTCGCCGACTTGGCGTACACGCAGAATCCAGCGCGTTGGAACGGCAGAATCGCCGCGCGCAACAGCTGTCGAGCAAGAGAGTTCAACTTCGCCGGTACGCTCATCGAGCGTGACAAAGTCGAGATCCGTGATGCGATTCGATTCGATCCGATTGCGTCCGCGCAAGGATTCGAGCGCTGCCCGGATATCGCGAATCGACACGCTCGGCGCTTCGCGCGAGCCATAGTTGAGCACCGCGTCGTCGGTGAAAAGCAGGATCGCAGCATCGACATCACCTGCAACCGCGCGATCGACGAGGGCCTCGGCGGTTCGCGCGGCGTGTTCGCCGGGGCTCGTGACCATGCGTCCAGCGAGAAAGACAGCTCCTGCGAGGAGGAGACTTACGAAACCTCCGATCGCGAGTGCACGCATGCCGTGCGTCCGGCCCCGAACAAAGAGCGCAAGACCAATCGCCGCGAGGACGATGGTGAGGGGTAGGGGGCTCTCAAAGATCCAGGCGTACATAGGTCGGAATGGAACGGAGTCGCAGGACGGAACGGCTGGGCGTGACGTTGGTCTGCGCGTCGGGTCCCCAAAAGGGCGTCGAAGTGAGCGCGAAGCAGACAGAATTTTGGATCGCGCCTCTCGTCCACCGGATTCTCGCAGGCATTCACCCCAGAAGGCGAATGGCGAATCGTCGAAATCGCATTTTCTGCATGCTTCTCACTGTCTCGGTCGATCTCGACCGAAGCGGCGGAGCCGCGCCCAAGGACGCCGATGGATCGGCGAGGAGGTCGCGCGCCCGTCCAGATCCCATCAAGGATGATGGCAACGACCCCGACACAGACTTCCCATGCGACGACCGCAGCGCTCCAACCGGGCGTCGCGTCGGTCACTCCTGTTCCGGTTCCGGGCGCCCCAGCGACGCCGGAGATGGTTGCTGCAACGGGTCGCGATCCGATTCCCGATCCACTTCCCGATCCACTTCCCGATCCACTTCCCGATCCACTTCTCGAGAAGAACCTCGCCGCGCTCGGTGAACGAAATCTCGACATCGCGCGTGCGCTACGCGCCGCACCAGCCACAGCGTTCGGTGCAGGCATTGTGTGGTCCACCGCGGCGGATGGTTCGGCTGTTGCGACCGCGCAAGGCAAGGCACTTGCCTCGAAACATCAGCCCCGGGCGGAAGCGACCACGTTCGCCGACGCCATCGATCTCCGCGAAAGAGCGGTGGCTGTCATCCTCGGATTCGGGCTTGGCTACCACGTTGCGGAGCTCTGCAAAAGACTCGGCCGCACCGGTCTCGTGGTCGTTCTCGAGCCGGATCTTGCGCTCCTGCGTTCGGTGCTCTCACGGATCGATTGGTCAACCGAGTTCAATGCGGCGAACATCCTCATCTTTGAAGGAAGCGAAGAACTCGGGCGATACGCCGAGCGATTCGCGGGTGCAGAGGGTGTGCTGATTCAAGGCGTGCAGTTCATCGAGCACCCTGCAAGTCGCGAGCGCGTCGCGCCACGTGCGAAGGACTTTGCCCGTGCGATCACCGAAACGGTGCGTGCGGCGCGCGTGACGGCCGCGACTGGACTTGCGCGAAGCGCGCAGACCATTCGGTCGGTGTTGGCGAACGCACGGCAATACGTCGGCGGCGAAGGTCTTGCGCCGCTCGCGGGAGCTGCGCGTGGTCGTCTCGGAATCGTCGTCAGCGCGGGGCCGAGTTTGCGGCGCAATCTGCACCTATTGAAGGATCCCGCGATCCAAGAACGCACGGTCATTGTTGCGACGCAGACGGTACTGAAGCCGCTTCTCGCCGAAGGAATTCGACCCCACTTCGTAGCGGCGCTTGATTGGCACCAGATTTCTCGTCGGTTCTACGAAGGCTTGCGCGAGAAGGATGTCGCGCGTACGACGCTCATCATCGATCCACAAGCGAACCCTGTGATCGCAGCGAGTTACCCTGGCCCGGTCCGCGCCATCGCAGCGCCGCACCTCGACACACTGCTCGGACCACTCGCGCGCGACATGGGCCGACTTCCATCGGGCGCGACTGTTGCGCACCTTTGCTATCAAATCGCGCGTTTCCTTGGTTGCGATCCGGTCGCACTCATCGGTCAAGATCTTGGATTCACCGATGGCGTGTATTACGCGCGCGGAACCGCGATTGATGAGGTGTGGGCACCGGAACTCAATCCGTTCAACACGATTGAAAATCTCGAGTGGACGCGCATTGTGCGCCATCGCTCGCACCTCGTGAAGCGCACCGATGTCCACGGAAAATCGATGTACACCGACGCGCAGATGGAGACCTATCTCCAGCGTTTCGAATACTTCTTCTTGCAGGATGAGCGCCGAGGACTTCGAACCATCGATGCAACGGAGGGCGGCGTCCGCAAAGCGGGAACCGAGATTCAGACGCTTGCAGACGCGCTCGCGACGTTTGCACAAGAACGCGTGCCCGAAATGCCGCTTCCGTCGCGCACCCTTGATGGAAGCCGTCTGAAGCTCGCTGCGAAGGAACTGCGAAAGGTCGTCGAAGACGTGCGCATCATTCGCGCTGCCGCACATCGAACTGGCGATGCGTTGTCGCAGTTGACAGGTGAAGCTGCGAGGACGGATCGTGAAGATCGGCTTTGGAAGACGGTGGAAACCGAGCGTGCAAAGGTGGGCGAGCGGCTCGCGACGCTGCGACTTCTCGATGAATTCAGTCAACTCGGGGTACTCAAGCGCGCCAAGGCGGATCGTCACATCGAGCAGTCTCGTGGGCTCACAGAATTGGAGCGGCAGCAGCTTCAATTCAAGCGCGACATTGCCAATGTGCGTTGGATCGAAGAGGCTTCTGAGGAATACATCAGCCTTCTTGAAACCACGATCGAACGACTCGAAGTTTCCGAGGATGCAGCTCTTGCAATGCCCGTCGAAGATGAGGCGGCGGTTGCTGCGAAGTCTGAAGGAGCACTCGGTCGCGTGCTCGGCGAATCGGGGAGCGCCGTTGAAGTTCGCGCCGCGTTTCTCGTCCCCGTGGATCCGTGGCACGGCGGTCTTGGCACGCCGCGCAGCCTCGCAGAAACGCTCGCTGGTCGGCCTGTCCTGCAATGGACGCTCGAACGGCTCGGTCGATCGCGTGAAGCGACATCGATCGTGTTGCTTGTTCCCGAAGGCTACGACATCGATGGTCTTCTCGATCGACGCCGCATTGGTTTACCGATCGAGATTCATCGCACAAAGGGCTCGCCGTTTGGTCCGGAGCGTGCGGCAATCGCGAGTGCACGACTTTGGAGCGATAGCTCATGGCGCGGCGGCATCGCGGGGCTCACGATCTACGACGAAGTGCTCGCGCCGAAGGCGATGCTCGAAGCGATGGAACGCTTTGGTATCACGGCGGCGATCGCCGTCGGCCCAGATTGGCCGCTCGTCACCGTGGTCGGTGAAGAGGGTTGTGACGCGCTGATACGACGACATCGCACGCGTCCTGATCTTCTGCGCGTGGTGTTTACGCAGTCTCCGCCGGGCCTGTGTGGCGTGCTCGTCGAGCGGTCGCTCATGCAGGAGCTCGCGCAGGGCGGACGTCGTTCTTCGATCGGTTGGCTGCTTTCATATGAGCCAACACGTCCGCAACAGGATCCGATTTCGAAGGATGTTTGCGTTCAAGTGGATCACGTCGTTCGTCGCTCTTTTGTGCGAGGAGTTTTCGATACACCGCGCAACATGATTCGCATGCGCCGTGCCATCGAGCCGGGAGTCGGCGAAGGTCGCATGAGCGTTGCAGACATCAACGCGCGCGCGGCGGTCGCGCTGCTCGAGCATCAACTCTTCGACACCGTTCCCTACTTCACGCCGCAGCATCTCATCATCGAAATCAACACTGGACGTCAGGGTTCAGGCGCGTCCAGTCCGCATCGACTCGGAAGCGTGCAGCGACCCGTGATGACGGAGCGACGATTTGCGCGGCTTGTTGAACAAGTTGCAGAGAGCCGAGATTGCGTGATGACCTTCGCGGGCGCGGGAGACCCGCTGCTTCATCCAGATGTTGCGCGCTTCGTGCAGATGGCAAAGTCTGGTGGCGTCCGCGGCGTTCATATTCGTACAGAGCTGCTTGCGTCGCATGCGACCGTCGACGCAGTCCTCGAGGCCGGCGTTGACGTGGTGAGTGTCGAGCTCGACGCAGATACGGCGGAAACGTACCGCCGCATGCACGGGGTACAGCGTTTCCGAGATGCGATTTCGGGGATTGAGCGCGTCTTCGCACGGCGCGTGGAGCTTGCATCCAGCGGCGCCGCAGCATTCGCTTCACCGTGGATCGTACCTCGCCTTCAACGTCGGCATGAGAGTTACGAAGACATCGATCCTTTCTTCGATCGCTGGCAGCATCTGCTTGGTACTCCCGTCCTTGAAAGCGCGCCGCCGCGCGAAGAAGGAGCGCCGCTCGAGGCGAGTGACACGCGGCCGGCACTTGCAAGTGCACGAGCGCCGTTTGCCGCGATGTGGCGAGAAATGCTCCGGCGCATGCTCGTCTTGTCGGACGGCACTGTTCCTCTCACTGAGGTCGATTTCCGGGGCGAACGCATTTTCGCACACGTGGATCGCGCGCCGCTTCTTGGCATTTGGCGTGATCTCGTTGCGCGGAGAAAGCAGATTCGCCGCGACGGCGGCGACGAACATCCTGACCTTTGGATTCGGACGCCATAAGCACTCGAAAGATGGGCAGTCGAAACATGAGCAGTTTCAACATGATGAATTCCACGCATGCTCATGGCGCGTCACAGCACGATGAGCGTGTGCTTGCGGTGGTCATTGGGCGCGCTGGAAGCAAAGGTTTGCCGAGAAAAAACGCACTTTCCGTCGCTGGCGTTCCGATGATTGCCCGAACAGTGCGCTTCGCGCTTCAATCGCGAGCGATCGATCGCACAATTGTCTCGACGGATGGCGAAGAGATCGCAGCGATCGCGCGACAGGAAGGCGTCGAAGTCTTTCTTCGCCCCGATGATGTGTCCAACGACACCGCAACCGTCGATGCTGCCGTCCGACACGCGGTACTTGCGAGCGGTTCTCGCGCCGAGACGATTGTCGTGCTGTATGCCAACGTGCCAGTGCGTCCTTTGGATCTCGCCGATCGTGCGATCACGCTGCTTGATGCGAGCGGCGCCGACAGCGTGCAGAGCTACTACCGCGTCGGGAAGACGCATCCATTCTGGATGTCGCGCCTCGACGGGGACGGGCGTGTCGCGCAGTTCATTGAGAACAAGATCTATCGACGCCAGGAATTGCCGCCGCTCTTTATGCCCGATGGCGGCGTTATCGCAGTGCGACGCGGGAGCCTCTTTGATGTTCGTGAGGGTGAGCCGCACGCCTTCTTTGGTCGAGATCGCCGTGGCGTTGAAACGCGTGAGGGCGATGTGATTGATGTCGATTCCGCGCTTGATCTCGCGGTCGCTGAAGCGATTCTTCGAAGTCGCGAGGAGGTACACGTATGAATCCTTGCTGGAGTGACACTGGGCGTCGCGGCGAACCGTTCTTCCTTGGCGGACGAGAAATCGGCCCTGGGCGCGCCCCGTTCGTGATTGCGGAGATCGGCGTCAATCACGACGGCTCGTTTGAGCGAGCGCGTGAACTTGTGCATGCGGCGCGCGATGCAGGCGCGGACGCTGCGAAGTTCCAAATGTTTGATGCAGCCATGTTGATGTCGCGTGATGCAGTGCTCGCGGCGTATCAGAAAGAACGGGGTGCTCGCGACCCGCGCGAAATGCTGTCGGCGCTTGCGCTCTCGACGGACGAACTTGGGCGACTTGCGGAAGAGTGCGTGAAATGTGGCATCGTGCCGATGGTCACCGTCTTCTCGCTTCCACTCTTCGAGGCGGCGCGAACACACACATGGCACGCGTTCAAGACCGCGTCACCTGATCTCGTCAATCTACCGCTGCTTCGCGCGGCGGCGTCGCAAGGCAAGCCGCTTGTTGTCTCGACTGGTGCGGCCACGCGTGATGAGGTCACCCGCGCCGCGGAGTGGCTTGCGGATGTGCGTCAACTTGCGTTTCTTCAGTGCACCTCAAGTTATCCCGCGCGTGATGACATGGCTGCGATCGGGGCTATGCACGAGATTCGAGCGATCACAGGCCGAATCGTGGGGTACAGCGACCACACCGCCTCCATGGACACGGGCGCACTTGCGATTGCTGCGGGTGGCGCCATCCTTGAAAAGCACCTGACGTACGACCGTAACGCCGTAGGCCCTGATCATGCGGCGAGTCTGGATCCCGCGCAATTCGCGGGTTACGTCGCACTTGCGCGGCGCGCAGCGCGCATGATCGGTGGTTTCACGAAGGAATTGCAGGCGGTCGAGCGTGATGTTCGCACGGTGAGTCGGCAATCGCTCGTTGCCGTGAGGCCGCTCGTCGCGGGTGAAGTGGTCACGCCACATGATCTCTGCGTGAAGCGACCAGGTACTGGAATCTGTGCAAGCCGCTTTGACGATGTTGTCGGTCGTCGCCTCGCGCGTGACGTCGATGCGGATCGCGTGCTTGTCGATGCCGACATTCTTTGGCCAGTTCCAGCGGAGAGTGGACTGTGAGTTCAGCGACGCCGCGTCGCATTGCAGTCGTGACGGGCACGCGTGCAGAGTGGGGCCTGCTTTCGCCTGTGTGCGATGAGATCGTCGCGCGGCGTGATCTTTCGCTCGAGGTCTGCGCTGGCGGTGCGCATCTGCTCGAGCCGCCCCGCGGACTTCCTCGGCACGGCGATCCCACGTTCGGTTCATCCACGCACCTCCTCTTCGAGCCGACGATCATTTGGGTCGAGTCATGCGGCCATCGCGTGCATCGGTTCGAGATGCAGCGCGCGGGCGAGACGGGTCGAGTGGCAGACGCCGCCGCGCTCGGTCGCGGAGTCTCTGCGCTCGCCGCGATTTTCGAGCGGCTCGCTCCCGACGTCGTCGTCGTGCTCGGCGATCGCATCGAGGCGTTTGCCGCCGCGAGCGTTGCATCGATCGGCGGTATCCGCGTTGCGCACATTCATGGCGGCGATCGTGCGGAAGGTGTCGCCGACGAGGCGATGCGTCATGCAATCACGAAGCTCGCGCATATCCACTTCCCAGCGAGCAAGGAGAGCGCCGCGCGCGTCGCACGGCTTGGCGAAGACTCCGCACGCATTCACCTTGTCGGGTCGCCGGCGGTCGATGGACTGTCGTCGATCGCGCCCGTGACGACGAATCAACATGCGGAGGTCGGCGCGCCGGACTTTGTCTTCCTGATGCATCCAGTTGGACGTCCCGACGCAGAGGAAGAGCGTGAGGCCTACGCCGTGCTTGAGGCGCTCGCCGCGCGTGGCCGCGTGCTCGCGCTTGCGCCGAACTCCGACCCTGGGCGCGTCGGAATCGCTCGCGCGATTGAGATCGTCGCCGAGCGGAGGCGCGACCGGGTTCGCGCCTTCATGCACATCGAGCGCCAACTCTTCATCGCGCACCTCAAGCATCCATCGGTGCGTGCGATCGTCGGCAATTCAAGCGCTGGGCTCATTGAGTGCGCTGCGGCTGGAGTACGAGCCATCAACATCGGTACGCGGCAGGGTGGCCGCGAACGCGCAGACAACGTGCGCGATGTCGTGTCCGGCGATCACACCGCGCTTGCGCGTGAACTTGACGCGCTCGATTCCTGGCGCCCCTCGGGCGCACATCCGTATCTCGCGGGCGGTGCGTCGCGCCGGATCGCGGAGATTCTCGCGACGTGCGATTTCGGCGTCCACGGTCTTACCAAGCGCTGCACCCACTGACGCGCGGGTCGAGGTCACTTTGTGCGGGCGGGTCCGGTTACTGAGTGGGTTGCTGCCTGCCTCCCGCGAAGTTTCCATGCACTTCGCGCTCGGTTCGCCATCGTTCGTCAACCGCCGCGCGAAAACGGCCGATTCCCGCTTCGCCGCGCGCTTCGCGCAGGAGGGGATTCCCGATGGAGCAGTTGGTCAAACCGGGTTCGTCGAGCGATGGTGCGCTCCAAGTTGCGCATCTTGCGGTGAAGCAGTTGAGTCACATTGCGACGCTGCCCGAGGTGACACTTGGCATCATCGAACTCGTGGAGAATCCGCAGTCGAGCGCACGTGATCTGAACGCGCTGATCGGCCGCGACCCTGCGCTTTCGGCTCGCATCTTGAAAGTCGTCAATAGCGCGTTTTATGGACTTCCACGCCAAATCGGTTCCATCGATCGAGCGATCGCGCTGCTCGGACTCAATGCGGTGAAGAACATCGCCATCGCTGCGAGTCTTGCAAAGCTGTTTCGCGGTGGCGCACTGTGCGATCGCTTTGATGCGAAGGAACTTTGGACGCATTCCATTGCCGTCGCAACGGCGGCGAAACTACTCGCGAAAGAAGCGCGCATGGGTTTGCACGACGAGGCTTTCCTCGCAGGACTTATGCACGACATCGGCATCATGGTGGAGCTTCAGACCGATCGCGCGAAACTCGTGCAGGTCTTCGCCGACATGCAGTTCGATGGTGACGGTCGCCCGTTGATGGACTTCCGCATGGTGGAACGCGCCGTCTTTGGCGCGGATCACGGCCACTTCGGTGAGGCCCTCTGCGAGCAGTGGAAGTTTCCACGCTCGCTTGCACTGGCCTGCGGTCATCACCACGATCCAATGACAGCGCCCGCGGAAAGCCGGCAAATTCCGTGGCTGGTGTTCATCGCCGATCGACTCGCGAGCGAGAACGAAGGTTTCCGCGCGGACCTCGCGGATCGTGGGATCCCGCGCGAGGCACTCGATGCCCTCGGAATTGGCCCGGACGCGCTCGAATCGGTGCGATCGCAACTCGCGGTGGCGCTCGACGAAGCTGCGGCGACGCTCGCGGCTTGAACGTCGAAGCTCGTTGTGAACCGCACGACGATCGCGTCGAACGGCGTATCATCGCGCCATGCCTCCGGCCATCCGCATCGATTTCTCCCGGCCGATCGCGCTCTTCCCACTTCCCGCGGTCATTGTGTTTCCACACACCGCAGAGTGGCTCGTCGCGTTCGAGGCTCGCTATCGCCAGCTCGTGGAAGATTGCCTGCGCGCACGGACCGACGGCAACATCTTGACGGCCGCGCCATTTGCGATGGCCACGTATGCAACGCGACAGTGGACGGGAGAACGCATCGGTGAGCCGGCACTTCGCCCTGCGGTGTGTGTCGTCAAAATCATCGACCATCGACCGCTCTCCGATGGACGTCATCAGATTTTGATGCATGGAATCACGCGCGCGGCGATCGACTCGATTGCTGAGCCCGACGGTCGTCGCCTCTATCGCCTCGCACGACTTCGCCCGATCGATACGCGTGTCGGTGGGCCACGGAGAATGCCTGCGCTCGAAGCGGCGATTGGTCGCCTTCTCAATGCAGGGGAACTCGCGCGTTTGCCGCGTTTAGAGCAGGTGCGCGGATGGATACGTCAGGGCAACGTTCCGACCGACGTACTGGTCGAACAGTTGAATGATTTTCTTTCGCGGCGTGATGAAGTGCGGTATCGATTGCTTGCGGAACCAAGCGGACGACTTCGTGCTCGAAACGCGTTGAGTGAACTACGCCATCTTTCAGATCTCCTCGCGCATGCCGAGGAGCGCACCGCATCTCCCAAATCACGCGGAATCACGCTCAACTAGGCAACGCTTTGGACACGCCTACGGCATCGATGTCTTGTCGAGTATGGCGTTCCACTCGGCGACTTGTGTCGCATACTTCGCAAGAAGATTGTCCGCATCACCTTCGATTTCGATGGAAGTAACAGGTTCGCCATACAGCATTGCCTGTGCGACCTCCAGTCCATCAGTTGTCTTTCCGAACACGACATACTTGAGATTCCAGCGTTCTTGCGGCTTCACGGTGATGAAAATGCGGCAGGGATGGCCGCGTGCGCGCTCATCTTCCGTCGTGTTCGCGAGACAGAGCAGGCCGCCTTCGTTGAAGAGATGTTTCGGCGAGAATTCGCGCGGCAGTTGATACGGCAGGTCTTTCAAGTCAAGCGCGGTGCCGAGTTGACGCACGACGGGCGAGAAGTCTTCCCATTGCTTGCCGAGGTAGTACCCCCGACGAATGAGATTGAGAAAGTTCGCGCAGGTTCGCGGCGCCTCGCGATGAAACAACTCAAACTTCATCTTGCCAGATTTGCTCGTGAAGATCACGGCGATGGGGCCAATATCTCCGGCCGAGGCTGGTGGGCTTTGCGGCGGTGATGTTGTCGCCGGCGTCGTTGTCGCCGTCTGCGTTGTCGTCATCGGAGCAGTCGATGCCGCGCTGGTGTTCGTCGACGCAGATGAGGCTTGTTGTACGGATGCAGTTTGGCCGTCGCAGGCCATGGCGAAGCACATCACGATCGCTGCGCCTGTACGCAGGACACGTTGGATCGAGCGAGAAAGCGAATGTGTGTCGAGCAGTGCGAGCATGCGTCTCTCAGTCGTTGATCGGATTGCGCGAACCGCGCCCGCCGCGGCCTCGATTCGAACTGCTCCCGCTGTTGGTATCGGCAGGGCTCTTCGTCGGTGAAGTTGACGGAGTTGTGGTTCCACGCGTACTGGGCTTCAAGTTTGAAGAGTTTGTCTCACCAGGGAGCACTGGGGCGACCGTCTCGTCTTCTGGTTTGGCCGCCACTTCCGCATCCAGCGCTTCAAGTGATGCACGCTCGGCGCGATCCGCGCGTTCGAGTGCCGCGATTGTTTGAGTGAGATCCTCAAAGCGCAGGAGCGTTTCTGCTGGAGCTCCGCCAGCAATGCCGCGAATACGCGCAAGTGCGTCCTTCACAAGGATGCGTCGCTTTCGCTGGAGTTCAAGGAGATCAAGGCGAGCGGTGATTTCACTGCGAACGGAACTGTTGGATCGTTCGGCAAGGCGCGGCAAAATGCGATCCGCGGCGGTACTCGCCGCGTCACTCAGCGGTTCGAGTTTGACGTAGGTCGCATCGAGCGCATCGAGGACGGCCGTCTGCGTCTCCGCGTCGAGTTCAGGCCGGGAAACGACCGATTCGACGAGTTGCGCAAGAATGCGCTCGTCATCAAAGAGTTCTGGATGCGTTGCGCGCTGCCACTGCTCGATGACGCGACGACCCTCGGGCCGCGGCAGCGTGGATCGCAGTCGACGAAGAAGTGCGAGATGAGCGTCACGAATCGCGAGTTCACTCGAGAATTCGAGGTCATCGACCCGATCGAGTTGCTCGTTGATCGAAGCCACACGCTCCTCCGATCCATACCGCCAAAGGAGTCCTGCTTCACTCTCGATCGCTGCGCGCGCGGCATCGCCCTCGAGAAGGATGCGCGCACGTTCGAGTGAGAGCGCGGTCAGTGCCTCGGCGTAGGCGAGCACTATGGACTGAAGCCCTGCTCGCGAGGCCTCGGAGAGTCGCGCACGATCGAGGATTTCGCGCATCGAAAGTGATGTCGATGGCAGTATCCCAGCGCGTGGCAGCCGGAGGTTGATTTCGGCGATGCGTTCGAACGCGAGTTTCGCGCGACGGTCGATCGGCGTCGCGAGCGTGATGGCGCGGAAAAGCGCTCTTTCGGCGTCGGACGCATCTCGCGTCGCACGGTCGCGCAAGGCGAGAAGTTCGATGAGCGTTGGCGTAGGTCGCGGTTCGAATACGCCTTGGCTGCCGTCGAAGTTGTAGGCCGCTGGTACGAGTTGGAGGATGCGCCGCCCCGGATTTTGGGCGATCCGAGCGAGTACCGCGCGGTACAGCGCGTATTGCTCGGCGACATCTTTGTTGGTCGCAAGCGCGGGGTCGGTCGCCGTCAGTATCGCGGCGAAACGATCGGGTGAGATTGGCTCTGGAATCACCGAGCGTCGCAGCGCGAGTTCCGCATCGACGCGCGATTGCTCTCGCGAATCGGTTTCGCGGGCGGACTCAGAAGTTTCCTTCGCGCCAACTTCCGAGGTACTGGTCGCACTGTTCGCGGCCGTCGGAACTGGTTGCTCGAGCGGCTTCTCGGTGGGCGAAACTGGGGGCGAAACTGGGGGCGGACCGGACGAAGGAGTTGGGGATGCAACATCCTGCGCGAGCGCCTGAACAGGGGAACTCCCGGCACATGCACCAGCGAAGGCAACCGCGCACGCGAGGCGTCGGAGGTTCATCGACGCAGTGTAGAGGAAGCACTGCGGACGCTACTCTTCGCACATGACTCGATTTTGGCTTCTCAAGTGCGAACCGGATGTCTATTCGATCGA
Organism: uncultured bacterium; assembly: GCA_903911205.1. Taxonomy (GTDB): domain Bacteria; phylum Planctomycetota; class Phycisphaerae; order Phycisphaerales; family SM1A02; genus QWPT01. The sequence continues at coordinate 1,255 of CAIWCL010000062.1, read as the reverse complement.
TGACCTGGAGCGCGACGGTCGAACGGGCTGGGACGGAGTCCGCAATCATCAGGTGCGCAACTTCATGCGCGATGAGATGAAGCCCGGCGATCTTGGGATCTTTTACCACTCCAACGCTGAGCCGCCGGGTGCCGCAGGCATCGTGCGGATTGAGCGGTCAGGCGTCCCTGACCCGACGCAATTCGACCCAAAGAGCGAGTACCACGATCCGAAGTCGCGGCGCGAGGATCCGACTTGGCGGATGTGCGAGGTGTCGTTTGTCGAGCGATTCGCGGAGTTGGTGCCGCTTGATCGGCTGCGTGGCGATGCCGCGTTGGCGAGTCTCCTCATCCTCCGGCGCGGGAATCGGCTTTCCATTACCCCGCTTGAGCGAGCGGAGTTTGATCGGATTCGGGTCCTTGGCGCGGTTCGTGCGGAGACTGGTACGAAAGGCGCGGCCGGAAAGCAAGGCGCGGTCGGTACGAAGGGCGCGGCTCGGACGAAGGAACGCCTCCGCGCGGCAAAGTGAGGGGTAGAATGCGCCCCGCGGCGGAGCGATCCGCGATCTGCCGCCGAAACGCGCGACGACGCCGTCGCGCATTCGCACGCATCGGTTGAAAGGGTTTGGTTGCCATGGGTTGGATTCTCCTGATCGGTTGCGGTGGCATCGTGGTGGTGGCGGCGGTCGTCGCGTTTTGGCTCGTCTCGATCTACAACTCGCTCGCGCGCGGCAAGGTGGCAGTGCAAGGCGCGTGGGCAGATATCGATGTTCAACTGAAGCGGCGTCACGATCTCATTCCAAACCTCGTTGAAACGGTCAAGGGGTACGCCAAGCATGAACGCGACACGCTTGAAGCGGTGATCGCGGCGCGCGCGCGCGCGGTGAGTGCGGGCCCGATCGAAGACAAGATCGCCGCGGAAGGCGGACTGTCGGCGGCGCTCGGTCGGCTCATGGCGGTTGCGGAGGCGTATCCCGATCTCAAGGCCAACACGAACTTCCTTCAACTGCAAGGTGAGTTGACCTCGACGGAGAACATCATTTCCGGCGCACGTTTGGGCTACAACAACACCACGGGCGGCTACAACCAAACGCTTGTGGTGTTCCCGACGAACATCGTGGCGAACCTGTTTGGATTCCGCGCGATGCCGTTCTTCGAAGTCACCGATGCGAACGAACGCAGCGCACCGCAGGTGAAGTTCTCGTGATTTGAGCGCTCGCATTTGAGCGCTCGCATTTGAGCGCTCGCATTTGAGCGCTCGCATTTGAGCGCTCGCA
>CAIWCL010000061.1 GCA_903911205.1 uncultured bacterium | reverse complement strand
CACGTCGAGTACGAGACGGCCAACCGTCACTACGCGCACGTCGACTGCCCCGGCCACGCCGACTACGTCAAGAACATGATCACCGGTGCCGCCCAGATGGACGGCGCGATCCTCGTCGTTTCCGGCGTCGACGGCGTCATGCCGCAGACCCGCGAACACATCCTCCTCGGCCGTCAGGTCGGCGTTCCCAAGATCGTCGTCTTCCTCAACAAGTGCGACATCGCTGACGCGGAACTCCTCGACCTCGTCGAAATGGAAATCCGCGACCTCCTCTCGAAGTACGGCTACCCAGGCGACGACACCCCGGTCATCCGCGGCGCTGCATTCCCAGCGCTCCAGAACCCGGGCGACGCGACGGCCAACAAGTGCATCGCCGACCTCATGGACGCGATCGACACTTTCATCCCCGAGCCGCAGCGTGAGACGGACAAGCCGTTCCTCATGTCGGTCGAAGACGTGTTCTCGATTAAGGGCCGCGGTACCGTCGCGACCGGTCGTATCGAGCGCGGCATGATCAAGGTCGGCGACACGGTCGAAATCGTTGGTCTCCGCCCAGACGTCAAGGTGACGACCGTCACTGGCGTCGAAATGTTCCAGAAGACCCTCGACAGCGGTATGGCTGGCGACAACGTCGGTCTCCTCCTCCGTGGCGTTGAAAAGGCCGACATCGAGCGCGGTCAAGTGCTCTGCAAGACGGGCTCGATCAAGCCGCACACGAAGTTCAAGGCTCAGGTCTACGTCCTCACGAAGGACGAAGGCGGCCGTCACACGCCGTTCTTCAAGGGCTACAAGCCGCAGTTCTACTTCCGCACGACCGACATCACCGGCAAGATCGAAGATCTCGTCGGCGCTGAAATGTGCATGCCGGGCGACAACGTCCAGATGATCGTCGACCTCGAAGGCAAGGGCGTCGCGATGGAAGCAGGCGTTCGCTTCGCAGTCCGTGAAGGCGGCCGTACCGTTGGTTCGGGCGTCGTCACCGAGATTATGGTCTAACCGTGCCTTACCGCTTCGGCCAAGTACTGGCCGAAGCTTGTGGAGCCTCACCGCTTCAGCCAAGTACTGGCCGAAGCTTGTGGGTCTACATGGTGAAGACTGCAAGACAGAATGAAGCAGGCTGCTGCGGGGTACTCGAGCGTTGCGAGTACTCCGCGGCAGACCTGAATCTAGAAAGCGCGTGTGAGTGCGCGTGAGTGCGAGAGCACTGAAAGAGAGCAGACAATGGCAAAGAAGTCCATGGATCGTGAATGGGTGTGGCTCGTGTGCACCGAGACCGGCGAGATGAACTACCGCACGAACATTCGTGTCAAGGGTGGCATCCTCGAGCGCGTCAAGGAGGGCTACATGAAGTACTGCCCGAAGCTCCGCAAGCACACGCTGCACAAGATCAAGCGTAAGTAATCGTGTTTCGCAGGCGTGTTCGGATTCGGATCAGGATTCCAATCTCGGGGTCCAATCTCTGGGTCCAATCCAAGCACTGCCGCGCAAGCACCGCGTTGCTTCGTTTTGTTACGCCGATAGCTCAGCTGGTAGAGCAGCGGATTCCAAATCCGCAGGTCGTGGGTTCGATCCCCTCTCGGCGTGTTCGACAGAATCCGACTCCGTTGCACCAACGGCTGTCGACCCAGAGGCATCACCTCTGTTCGCAACGCGTCCGCGGTTGCGGAGACACGTTCGCTTGCTTTGTCCGATTCGCTTGAACGGAAGTGAGAAACGCGTCAGCCCATCGTCGACGACAGGAGCCACTATGGCAGAGACAACACCGATCAACGCCGAAGTCGAGCCCTCTCGCGGCCTTTCCGTGTACAAGGCCGGTCAAGGTTTCTACACCCGCATGGGCACGGTGATTTTCGTCGCGCTCGTGGGGATGCTTGGCATTCTCTGGGCGTGGGAGTACTTCAAGGGCATCCGTATTGCGGGTGTCAACGAGCTCTACGTCGCCGCAGGTGGCGCAATTCTGCTTGGTGGCGTCATCACCGCCTTCACCTACTTCTATGTGTTCGTGAAGCCGCGCACCGTCGACTTCCTCATCGCCACCGAAGGCGAGATGAAGAAGGTGAACTGGTCGACGCGCCGCGAAGTGATTGGCTCGACCACGGCCGTCATCATGACTGCCGTTGTGCTCACAGTCTTCTGCTACGTGATCGACATCGGCTTCGTGGCGCTCTTCCGCGTCATGCGCGTGCTCGACAGCTGAATCTTGCTTAGGGAGTTCCGATGAACGACGAGATCACCAACGAAGACGAATTCACCGAGAGCAAGGCGGAATCGAAGTCCGAGTCGAAGGCGCTCAAGCGAGGCGTCGACGCCCGTCGTGCCGTTGAGAAGCCGCACGAGGTCATGGGTGTCTCGACGCAGGCGCTCACCGACAATCGCAAGGGTAAGGCCGGCGAGAAGTCGAAGTTGGAGCAGACCGAGACCTTCGACCCTGCGACCGATCTCCCGATGTTCCGCGAGGGCATGAACTGGTTCGTGCTTCGCGTTGCGAGCAACAAGGAGCGTTCGGTCCGTCAAACGCTGCTCCGCAAGGTGCAGATCGAAGGCATGGAGAATCTCGTCGGCCGCATCATGGTGCCGACCGAGAAGACGAAGACGCTCAAGGGCGGCAAGCAACGCATCACCGAGTCGATGCTCTATCCGGGCTACGTCTTCGTTGAGATGCGTCTCGAGCCGGACGGTCGTATTCCGCAGGACGTCTTCTTCCTCATCAAGGAAACAGACGGCGTTGGCGACTTTGTTGGTACGGCGGGTCGTCCGACACCAATGGCGCAGCACGAAGTCGAGAAGATGCTCTTCGACTCGCGAAAGCCCGAAGAGGCTCCGCAGGTCAAGATGGAGTTCGCGAAGGGCGACAAGGTCACCATTCAGGATGGCCCCTTCCAGAACTACGAAGGCGAGATCGACGAAGTCCTTCCCGAGAAGGGCCTCGTGCGCGTGCTCGTCACCATCTTCGGCCGCCAGGCACCGATCGAACTCGAGTACTGGCAAGTCCGCAAGGGCATCGAAGAACGGGACTGATTTTGAGCGCTCGCGACTGAGCGGCCTGTTGAAGCTTCGCTTCAAGTGGCCGCTTTCGCTCGCTTTGGCGTGAATTGCGTCGTGGTTTGAGCGCTCGCAACTAGCCTGCGGGGCAGCTTCGCCGCGTCCGCAGGCTTTCGCTCGCTGTGGTGTGGATCGCGCCGCGGGGAGCGCCCGCAGGCGCGACCGCGAAAATGACGACTGCTTCGCAACTTACTCGCTGTGGCGGGTATGGCATTGTTAGCCGCTTTCGCTCGCGTTGGCGTGTTTCACGCGCCGTCGCCGCCGACCTTGACCTTCACGCGCCGTACCCGCGCGGGAAATCGTGACATGAGCGTGCGCTCAAGGCCCTCGCGGAGTGCGCGGGAAGCTTCAAATCCGGCAGCCGAACTCGCGGTGACCAGCGTGAGCGTTCCCTGCGAAAGTCCGCCGATCGACACGATTTCACGCAGTCGCGGTGGTGCAACTTCGAGCCACACATCCACAAGGTCGCCGACCTCGCGTTGACGATCGCGGAACTCACGCTCCAGTTTCCCGAGTTGTATGCCGAGCGTCAGATCCCGCTCGCGGCGGCCACGAAACTCGCGCATCCTCTCCATCCACACCATGCCTGGCGTGCGCGGGGCAGGTCGCGGTGCTTCGGTCCGTGCATCATCACGCGCACCATTGCTTGGGGTCGTCGGACTCGGCAACGCAGGCTTGACCTCGGAGTTCACCTCGGAATTCACCGAGGCCTTTCGCCCGCCTGTACGACCCTTGCGCTTCTCAGCCATGTGCCCATCGTACTACCGACACCTCTGGATCGCGCCGTCGACGTGCCGCGTCTCGGGTACCTTTCACATATGACAGCGATTCGGATCGAAGGCCTCTTCAAGCGCTTCCGCGACACCGCGGCGGTGTCGGATGTGAACCTTGAAATCCCAAGCGGCAGCCTGTTCTTCCTGCTTGGTCCTTCGGGCTGCGGAAAGACCACGCTCCTCCGCATGATCGCGGGCTTCACCGAACCTAGCGAGGGCCGCATTCTCTTCGGCGACCGGAATGTCGCCCGCGTGGCAGCGAACGAGCGCAACACCGGCATGGTGTTCCAGAATTACGCGCTCTGGCCGCACATGACGGTCTTCGACAACGTCGCGTTCGGCCTTGAAGTGCGCAAACTCTCGCGCGATGCGATTCGCGAGAAGGTGAAGGGCGCACTCGAGCTCGTTCGCATGACGGAATACGCGCAACGAAAACCCGCGGAGCTCTCTGGTGGTCAACAGCAGCGCGTCGCACTCGCGCGCGCGGTCGTCTTCGAGCCGAGCGTGCTTTTGCTTGACGAACCGCTTTCAAATCTTGACGCCAAACTTCGCCTTGAGATGCGCCAGGAAATCCGTCGCATTGTCGACACGCTCAAGATCACGACCGTCTATGTCACGCATGATCAAGACGAGGCCCTTTCGCTTGCCGACGGCATGGCCGTCCTCAAGTCGGGTCGTGTGATCCAAACCGGGGCGCCGCGCGCGATGTATCGCCGGCCGAATTCACGATTCGTCGCGGACTTTCTCGGTGACACCAATTTCCTTCCCGCGATTTTGGTGCGAAGTGATGCATCGGAAGCGCTCTACAAAACGGCGGCAGGGGACCTCGCCTCCAGCGTTGCGCCGTTTCCGAAGGCGACAGAATTGGCGCTTTCGCTGCGCCCCGAAGCACTGCGCATGATCGCGCCCGGCACATCGAGCGGGCGCAATTCGCTCGTTGGCGTGGTCACGTCGAGCATCTACCTCGGCGGACACGCGCAACACGAAGTGCGGCTCGATGGCACTGATGCAACGGTGCGCGTTTCCGAACTGAATCCGAAGAATCCTCCGGCGCTCGGCGATCGTGTCATGCTCACGATCGACACGGATGACGTGGTTCCGCTGGCAGAGTGAACTGCAGGACGCACGATGACTGAAACGCCTGCAACGACAACTCCCGCAACGACAACTCCTGCAAAAGGTCTCTTGCTCGTCGTTTCTGGCCCTTCAGGCGTGGGGAAGACGACCATTGTGCACGAAGTGATTCGTCGCCTCGGCGGCGAATTCAGCATCAGCGCGACGACCCGTGCCTGCACAGAACGCGAGCGCGACGGCGTTGATTACCACTTCGTCGATCAAGCGACTTTTCAGCGTTGGATCGACGAAGGACGGTTCCTCGAGTTCGCGCAGGTTTTTGGCCGGTCGTGGTACGGCACGCTGCGCGATCAAGTCGAGCAGGCGCTTGGCGAAGGCAAGTTGATTGTGCTTGATATCGACGTGCAGGGTGCCCGTGATGTGAAGATGCGTCTCCCGGCGGCGCTTGGTGTGTTCGTGTTACCGCCGAGCGAAGAGACGTTGTTGAAGCGACTTCGCGCACGTGGGCGTGAGGACGAAACCGCGATCGAGCGAAGATTCGCCGAGGCGCAGAAAGAGATTTCGTTCGCGAAGTCGTCTGGCGTCTATGACGCGTTTCTCGTCAACGACGATCTCGAAATCGCGATCGACCAGCTCTGCGATCTGGTGCGCACGCGACGCGCGTGAGCGCGACAGTCGCGTCACCTCCGCTTCACTCATACTCGCCGGCTCAACGCGTTCGCGGTCGAATGCCCGCCTTCATGCGCGCCATAAACGCCTCGACAAGCCGCGCAAACACCGTCTCCGGGTTTCGGCTGGCATCAATCGCGACATAACGCGCCGGGTCTTCGCGGCACTGTTGCAAGTATCCCTCGCGGACACGCTGGTGAAACGCCGCATCTTTCTGCTCCATGCGATCAGGTGCCGCGCGTCCGGACGCCGCCATGCGCTTCCAAGCCGTTTCCGTATCGACATCGAAAATGACGATCTCGTCGGGCCACATGTCGCCCACCGCGACGCGCGCGACATCCATGATTTCGTCGCGCGTCATGCCCCCCGCGGTTCCTTGATACGCAAGCGTCGAACTTACGAATCGGTCCGCCAGCACAAGTTCGCCGCGGAGGAGTGCGGGACGAATTCGCTCCTCGAGAAGTTGCGCGCGACTTGCCATATAGAGGAGCATCTCGCAGCGCACGGTCATCGCGTCGTTGCGCGGATCAAGCAGCACGGCGCGGATTTGCTCGCCGATCGACGTGCCACCCGGCTCACGCACCTCGGTCACGATCACGCCCTGCGCAGCAGCCCAGTCGGCGAAGCGGCGAAACTGCGTGCTCTTGCCGCATCCATCGGGTCCGTCGAAAACGACGAACCGTCCGGCGAGGAACGCGCGCATGGCTTCGATCGAGGTCTCGGGCGGGATCGTGTCGTTCGGCGGTTCGAACATGGCAAGCGCAACGTATCATCCCCGCCGCATGCGCATCGAGCCCCGCGACGCCTCCGGACGACGCCTCGCGCGCATCGAGGTTGATGAACGCGCGCGACCAACGCGCGTTCAGGTGCCGGGCGTCACCCATGACGTCTACCTCCGCTGGGACGGTGCCCTCGATGACGCCGCGAGCCTGCGACGCTGCGTCCTTTGCGGCTGCGGCGACGTCTACGTGCGCAAGAATTTCCCGCAGGTGACGCCGTTCGTGATTGTGCTCGCGTTCTCCGGCGCCGCGGTCGCGCTCTTGGGCTACTCCACAAACCCTGTCCTTTATGCGCTGCTTGCGGTTTTGCTCGGGGTCGACGTGCTGAGCCTCCTGCTGAGCGAGCGGCAAGTCGTTTGTTACGGCTGCGGCGCGGTCTACACGCGGCTTCGGGTCGCGCGGTATTTGCGGCCCTGGGACCGCACGATCGCCGAGCGCATCGCGAAGGCGCCACCCGAACTTCCCACCGCACTCGCAAGCAGCCCGCCGACGGCAGGCGAAGCCCCAGGAAGCGACGCGCGTCCTCCGACCGAAGAGAAGCCATGACGACACCCACACAGCGCATCATTTTGCTTGGCGGCGGCGGGCACGCAGCGGTCGTGGCCGAAGCTGCGCGTCGCGCAGGTCATGCGATCGTCGCGATCGCCTCGCGCGACAATCCGCTCGAAATCACTTCGCTGCATGGACCTTTTGGTGACGCGAGGTGGCTTGGCGACCCCGATACGACCGAGGGCTCTGCGCGGATCCACGACGAAATTGCGCGTGGTGCACGCGTGATCGTTGCGGTCGGTCATGCGACGCTGCGTGCGCGGTGGGCAGCGATGTTCCCGGCCCACGTGGCGGATCCCGTCGTCGACCCTTCCGCGATCATCTCGCCGAGTGCGGTCGTCGAGCCAGGCGTCTTCGTCGCCGCCGGTGCGATCGTGCAGGCGCGCGCCATCCTCCGCAGGCATGGAATCATCAACACGCGCGCGGTCGTCGAGCATGACGCCGTCATCGGCGCGCGGGCGCATCTCGCGCCGGGTGCGATTCTTTGTGGTGGTGTGGCGGTGGGTGAAGATGCGCTCATCGGCGCGGGTGCGGTTGTGCTCCCGGGCGTGCGCGTTGGCGCACACGCCGTGGTGGGTGCAGGGGCGGTCGTCACCGAAGTCGTGGCGGATCATGCGACGGTGCGCGGCGTTCCCGCGCGTGCGTGACTCTGCTTCGCGCGTGCGTGACTCTGCTTCGCGCGTGCGTGACTCTGCTTCGCGCGTGCGTGCATCCAACCCTCAGCCCGCGCCTCCCGCAGCCCACACCACCGCGTGCGCAATGAGGACAAGCAGCAGCATTCCCATCATGGTGAATGCGGTCGCAAGTGCGGCGTCTCGCGGTGGAAGTCGCAACACCGGCATCGCACAAAGCCCCGCGACCAGCGGCACGCCAAGCACGTTGAGCGCCTGCTTCACAAACCGAATGTCGCTTGGAACAAGCCAGACGAGCATTCCGATGGCGACGATCGCGAGCACCTTCGCGAAGAGCGCAACGACATCACCGACAGGCCGTTGACGAACAAAAGCGAGGCACAGCACGCCAAAGACGCCGCCAAGCGTCGCAAGGGCGAGGTACACCGCGGTACGAGCGACGCCGGCGAGTCGCTCAAAAAAACCAAGTTCCGGAATGATGGGCGTGCCATCGGAACTCGGTTCAGGCACGACGAGTTGCGGCGCTCCTGCAAGCCAAGCGATCATCAAAAACGCGGAGATCGCACCCGCAACGACGACCCACGGCTTCGGATTCGCCGGCCGCGCAATGGGCGGCGGAAGCGATGCACTCTCCCCATCATTGTCATCATCGTCGTCGTCATCATCGTCATGCGTCGAGGTCTCGGCCGTGCCGGCGCCTCGTTGCGGCGTCGCGGACTTCAGAGCGACGGACTTCACCGCCTTCTCTTCAGGCGTACGACGCACTTCTTGCGCGTCTCTGTTCGCTTCGCCCGCGACTCGATACGTGCCATCACTCTCCAAATCATCATTGTCGGTCGGATGCATCGATCGCTTCCTTCCGCCTCATCGGCACCGCCATGCTTGCAGGTCTCAGCGTCGTCCGCTACCGTCCGCGCAACACTTCTGGAGAAACCGATGACTTCAAAGCTCACCGCTTGCATGCTGCTTGCGCTCGCCAGCACGACTCTCGCCCTCGCTGAAGGCGACACGATCACACTCGTCGGAGGCGACGTCCTTCGCGGCAAGATCGTCGGCGAGTCCGACACCGCCGTCACGCTCGATCACCCGGCACTTGGCCGAATCGAAGTTGCGCGCGAACGGATCGCGAGCGTTGTGAAGGCACCGATCACCACGCCTGCCCCAGCACCCGCGGCCACCACGGAGCAAGCCGTTGCAACCGCGCCGGCGGCAACGCCAGCCGCAACACCTGCGCCTGCAGAGCCGCCCGTTGCGGTGTTGCCCGCGCCTGCGCCGCCACCGCCCGCGAAGCCCGATGGAAGCTGGAAGTTCAGCTTGAGCCTCGGCCTCACCGGTAGCGAGAGCGATGACAGGTCGAACTGGGACATTCGCGTCGCAGGTGCTGCGAAGCGTGAGAGCGAGACGGATCGCACCACGATCACGGCTGAGTATTACTTCCAGACGGCCAACGGTGAGAACACCGACAACAACCT
>CAIWCL010000060.1 GCA_903911205.1 uncultured bacterium | reverse complement strand
CGCTGCACTGGGCGTCAACGCGCTCGGGGGTTTGTCGAATCTGCCGCATTTCGCGCCGAAAGCAAAGCGCGTGTTGTGCCTCTTCCAAAGCGAAGGCTTCTCACACATCGATCTCTTCGATCCGAAAGACGCGCTCTACGCGAACGCGGGCAAAGATCTCCCCGCGTCGATTCGTGGCACGCAGCGTGTCACCGGCATGACAAGCGGGCAGGGGAGTTTCCCTGTCGTTCCGCCAGTCGCACCCGGGCGGCGATGCGGCAAGGGCGGCCTATGGATCAGCGACTTGTTGCCGCACATGCAAGGTGTGGCCGATGAACTTTGCATCATCAAGAGTCTCACGACCGAGGCGATCAATCATGATCCCGCGGTCACCTTCATGAACACGGGCAATCAGATTCCCGGCTACGCGAGCATGGGTTCGTGGATCAGTTACGGGCTTGGCAGTGAGAACGCGAATTTGCCCGCGTTCATCACGATGGTGTCGCAGGGCTCTGGAAAGAACCCAGGTCAGCCGATTTTCTCGCGGCTCTGGGGGAGCGGCTTCTTGCCATCGTCGTATCAAGGCGTCGGGCTGAGGCCAGGCGGCAATCCTGTGCCGTATCTCGCGAATCCGAATGGTGTCGATCGTGCGCAGCGACGCGCGATGCTCGACGATCTCGCGGAACTCAACGCGCATCGGAACGACGAACTTGGTGACCCCGAAACGCGCGCGCGCATCGAGGCGTACGAGATGGCGTTTCGCATGCAGGTGTCGGTGCCCGAGCTCGTCGAGATGTCGGACGAATCGCCCGAAACACTCGCGATGTACGGGCCCGACGCGCGGCGCCCAGGTAGTTACGCAGCGAACTGTTTGCTCGCGCGCCGACTCTTGCAGCGCGGCGTTCGCTTCGTGCAGCTCTTTCATCGCGGGTGGGATCAGCACATCGCGCTCGGTACGCAGTTGCCGAACCAATGCCGCGATGTCGATCAACCGACGGCCGCGGTCATCAAGGATCTCAAGCGCCTCGGCATGCTTGAAGACACGCTCGTGATTTTTGCGACCGAGTTCGGCCGCACCGCGTACAGCCAAGGCGGCTTCGGCGATCCGAGTTCGGGCCGCGACCACCACGGCCGGTGCTTCACATCGATCCTCGCGGGCGGCGGCGTGAAGGGCGGCATCGAGTACGGGAAGACCGACGACTTCTCGTACAACATCGTCGAGAACCCGGTCCAAGTGCGCGACTTCCACGCGACGGTGCTCCACACGCTCGGCATCGACCACGAGCGCCTCACGTACGGCTTCCGCGGCCTCGACACGAAGCTGACCGGCGTCGAACCCGCGCGCGTGGTGCGGGAGGTGTTGGTGTAGGGGTGAGGAGGCGGCTTCAGTCAGGCGGTCACTGCGGTTTTCGGGCCCGGCGGTCAAGGTGGGAGGTCGGGCTTGCCGGTCGAGCTGGGAGCGCCGCGTCGCGCGTTGCATGGAGCCCCACCCCACCGCACCCGATCCATACACCGTTCTGCGTTGAATATGGAACTGCACAGGCATCCATATTCAACGCTGCGTATATCATGGAACCCTCAGGGACTCCATAATGAACGCACACGAACATACAAGCCAGCGTGCAGGCCGCTACGAGCCACAAATTGGAGGCTATCGGGCCTTTCTTCCGCTCCCGCTTCCGCCGGATCCTCCGGTCGGGATGTCAGGGCGGTTGGGTGCACTTCTTTCGGAGGCGGATGCGGCATTGGGGCGACTGGACGGAGCGGTGCTCACGCTTCCGAACCCTGATCTCTTCGTGTTTATGTATGTCCGAAAGGAGGCCGTGCTTTCGAGCCAGATCGAGGGCACCCAAAGCACACTGCAGAACCTGCTTGCCGCGGAGGCAAGGCTTTTCGATCCGCAGGCGCCAAATGATGTCGACGAGGTGCTGAACTATGTCGCCGCGATGAAGCATGGGCTTGGGCGGTTGGCGCAGCTACCCGTATCGGTACGGCTGCTTCGTGAGATCCATGTCGAACTCATGCGCGGGGTACGCGGCGGCGACCTGACGCCTGGAGAGCTTCGCACGCGTCAGAATTGGATCGGCCCCGCTGGCTGCCAAGTCCGTGACGCGCGGTTTGTGCCACCTCCGCCCGAAGCACTCTCGCGAACCCTCGGAGAACTCGAGCGCTTTCTTCACAGCAGTGACGACATGCCGCTTCTCGTGCGCGTCGGCCTCGCACATGCGCAGTTTGAGACGATTCACCCGTTTCTTGATGGCAACGGTCGTATCGGGCGGCTGTTGATCACGCTGCTACTGACCGAGCGGGGGCGACTCTCTAGGCCTGTCCTTTATCTCTCGCATCACTTCAAGCGATATCGCATGGAGTACTACGAGCGCCTTCAAGCCGTACGCGACACGGGAGATTGGGAAGGCTGGCTTTCGTTCTTTCTTGAGGGAGTGACCGCGGTCAGTCGCGAGTCGGCGAGTACGGCCGGCGCGATACTTCGCATGCGTGAGGAAATGCGATCACGCATCACCGATCAACTCGGAAGGTCTGCGGCGAACGGGCACCGCACGCTTGAGCGGCTGTTTGATCATCCGCTTGTGACGGTTGCGATGGTGCGAGAGTGGCTGGATGTCACGCCCGCATCGGCGAACAACATGGTCGCGCGGTTGGCTGAGGCTGGCGTGCTGACCGAGATCACCGGATACGCTCGAAATCGTCGGTTCCGCTTTGATCCGTATCTCAAGTTGTTTGAGGATGGCGGGGCGTGAGCGCAGCGTTCTGCACCTGCGGCATCTCGACACCCCGCCAGCTATGAACGGGAAGGGCCCTTCGCGTTCATAGTGGCGAGCGCTATGAATGTCGGCGTGCATAGTGCGCGCGTGGATAAGCCGCCGCACATCCACTGCGGCGGCGGCGTCTTACGAATTGACGAGGTTCAACGGGCAATCTGACGGCGGAAACGGCACGCGCGGCGCGTCGCCCCAGTTACCGAGGATCATCGTGAGATCTGCGCCGTCGACCTTCTCGTCGGCGTTGATGTCGGCGGAAGCGCGGTAGCCGGCGGTGGGGGAGTTCACTGTCAGCCAAGGCGACATGCAGCCGACACCCGCACTGCTGCAGAATCCGGTGGTTGAAACTCCAACTCGTCGCGCCTCGACCGTTCCGTCCGACCATGCACGCCAAAGCGTATTGAAGGGTTGTCCGTTTCCGTCGTTCTCGCGGTTGGTTACCGAGTACCACACCACCGTCGGTTCGCCGCCAGCTTGCGCGCTGGCCGCCGCAGCCACAGCACTCGCAGCCGCAGGCATTGCGTGCATCGCACTACCCGCCGCATGTGCCTGCGCGCCGTTCTGCATCAACATCGCGCCGCCGATCATGCACAGTCCAACGCCACACAGCGTGACCGCTCCCGCCATCGCGTTCTTGCTCATCGATCGCTCCTTCGAAAACGAGGCGACATCGATCGCTGTCGCCCCTCGCCAACAAAATTGAAAACGGCGAGACGATTCGCCGACAGACAAACTGTACTGGTCGGCGTCTGTCAAACAAAATCAACCCGCGCGACTTTGTCGTTCCCCAGTCATTTCTGCGGCAAAGCGCACGCGCGGTACTGCCTGATTCGTTACTCTGACCCCTCATCAGGCGCTCGCGGACCCGTCCGTTCGCGGGTGCGCTGCGCCGCAATCTCACTCGCGCTACGCGAATGGATCACGCGATGGCAAAGAAGTCGACCACAAAGTCGCCGGCGTCGAAGGTAGAAAAGACAAGCCCCACCGCAAACATCGGCTTCGAAGCCAAGCTCTGGCTCGCCGCCGACAAGCTCCGCGGCACGATGGACGCCGCCGAGTACAAGCACGTCGTGCTGGGGCTCCTCTTCCTCAAGTACATCTCGGATGCGTTCGACGAACTCCACCAGAAGCTCGTCGAGGGCAAGGGCGACTTCAAGGG
>CAIWCL010000059.1 GCA_903911205.1 uncultured bacterium | reverse complement strand
GGTACGTATGCATTCGGATACGCCTCGGCGAGTGCATTCAACTCAAAGTCGCGGGCCAAGGCTTCGGGCATGGCTGCGGTCAACTCCGCAATCGCGCGATCATTGAGCTCACGAATGAAGACTCGTGGTTGAAGAACTTCGCGCGACCCGGCTGCGGAACCGTGTGCTGCAGCGGTCCGGTCCAGCGAGCTCCGTCTTCCTTGCTCGCGATCTGCATTCAGAATCGGCGCAGGTGTTGCCGACTCGCGGGCCGCGAGCAGCACATCGAGTTCGCGCCAGTACTGGTCAATCAATTGACTTGCCCCGTCGACGGCGATGCCGCGAAGGTGTCGTTGAGCGAGCATGCCGACATCGATGCTCTCGCCGGCAATGTTTGCGGCGGTCTGCATGCGCTCACGACGGATCTCGCGGAGCGCATCCGGAATCAGGGCGATCTGCTCATCGGTCAGAATCGCGCGCAGCGACTCAAGGAAGCCGATCGATGACTCGCGTCCGGGTGTTCCGGCGGCGAGATCTGCCGCGAGCGCGGAGAGAATCGCGCGTTGCCCCTCGTCGAGCCGCAGCGAGCGCTCGATGAGTGGAACGTCACGAACGAGCACGACAGGCACGTAATCTTCGGTCGTCGATGGCCCATGCATGAGCGGCGCGGCGCTTGCGGTACCTGCAATCAATGCGGCCATCGGAACAGCGGTCAACGCTGCTGCCAACAGACCGACAGAAAGTTCGGCAGAAAAGCCGTGGGCCCGAAGGCCGATTCGCATCTTCATCCTGTGCTCCCCTCCACGTCGCGTTGCATGACCGGAGAGACGCTCCCGGGTGCGCGCGGCGTGGCAAATCCTCATGCCGATGACGATCGCGAAACAACCCGCGACTTTCTCGACGTCGGGACTATGACGCCTTGCCGAGAGGTTGCAAGGGGCAGCGCAGTAGGAAGCGGCGAATCGAACGCGGCGCTGCCGTCATAAAACGAACCGCTCGGTGTTGACTATTGAAGAGTCGTTGTTATTGGCCAAGCACCAGATGATTCTCGGACATCGGCTGTGTTCTCGGTCGGATTGCAGTTCTTTTACCGGGCGAATGCGTGTTATCTGGGCTTGACGTAATGGATACAGAGTTATGAGGCATTGTTTTATTGGCCAAAATTCATTGTCCAATAAAACTTAATTCAGTACATTTGGCCAATCTGATTTGCGAAACAAGCAATTCGTCCGATGTTCCGCTCGCTGCTGAATCGTCTCCAGCAGCTGCGACTCATCCCGACCCTGTTGGGCGTTTTCCGAGTCTCACGGGCGATCCGTCATCGCCCGTGCGCCCCGATCAGTGTTTGGTCTGAGTCGAATTTCCGAGGTTTCGTCATGAAAAGTACTGTTGCTTCCTCGCTCCGAACGTTCGTTCGCTCGATCTTCGCTTCGCTCACTGCCGTCGCGGCAGTTGCTGCGCCGGCGCAGGCCACCGACTGTGTCACCACATCGAACCACATTTCCGCTGCAGGCTTGAGTGCCTCCGGGATGTCGTTCACGAACTACGTGAACGCGGCGGTGAACACCACGCTCAACACGGGTGTGGCCATCACGGTCGACGCAACAGGCTTCACCTCTTTCCAGATGAGTTACCTCGCTTCGCAAGCGAGCTTCATCGAGATTGGCGGCATCTCGGGCGCTGTCGCGCTTTCGGCGACGAACGCCGAACTCAACCTCAGCACGCTTTTGCAGCGCACATGTGACGACGCGGTCGTGACGGTGAACGCGTCGAGCATGTCGACTGCACAGATCGCGGTGGTCGACGAGTATTTCTCGACGATCGACGTGCTCACGAACCTCGCGGCCGACAAGACGATCTCGGTCAACGCCTCTGAAGTCACGGGACAGACGGTCACCGGGACTGGCTACATCACGATCAATTCCTCGTCGCTGTCGGGAGCCTCGGACCTCCGCAACATCGCGTCGACGATCAACCTCACCGTTCCTTCGCCCTTCTCGGTTTCAGGCGCCTCGAGCAGCCTCGCCGTGCGTGGCAACCAGCTCGGTAGCCTCAGCTTCAACGGTGGCGGCTTGCTGACCGTTGACGGCGCGATTGGCACGCATGACCTCGAAGCGCGCGCTTCGGGCGTCACCCTCGCCTTTGCCAACTCCTCGGTCACGTCGGGTTCGACGCTGACCCTCTCGGTGGTTCAGGCCGCGAACAAGACGATCGCTGGCCCTGGCTCGGTGGACATCAACGGCACCGCGGTCGCCGCGAACACCAGCTTCGCTGGCATCGCGAATGCGCTGATCCCGGCTGGCCTTTCGGTCGCCTCGGGAATCGACTTCACCCTCACCGCGGCTCAGGCCAATGGCCTTGAGGTCGCTGGTTCGGGTCGCGTCCTCCTCGACGGTGGCGCGGTTGGCGCCAACGCTTCGCTCACCAGCCTCGCCTCGACGCTCGACGTCGGTTCGACGACGGGTTCGTTCTCGGTAGCTTCCGGTGCAACGTTCACCCTCACCGCTGCGCAGGCTGATGGCCTGACAATCGCGGGTGCAGGCACGACGAACATCGCCGGCAACGTCGCGGCAAACGCGAACTTCACGCTCATTTCGACGTTGCTCAACATTCCGGGTGTCGATGCAGGCGCAACGCTCACCCTGACGACGGCCCAGGGCAACGGCCGCACGCTCAGCGGCGCGGGCTCAGTCGCCCTCGTCAACAACGAAAACGTCGACACCGTCAACTTCCGCGGCCTCACGACCGCGGGTTTCTCGTTTACTGGATCGGTCACGTCGGGCAACACGGTCTCGATCAATGCGGTGCAAGCCGCTGGCTGCGCCATCTCGGGCGCGGGTACCGTTGACATCCTCTGCACAAGCACGAACGACACTGTGACGGCAGGAGCCATCTCGGCTCGCCTCGTGGTCACCGCGTTGGCCGGAAACGACACTGTCACCGCTGGCGCCGGCGACGACGCGATCGACGGTGGTGAAGGCGCCGACACCGCGAACTTCTCGTCGAGCCTCGCGAGTGCGACCTTCGGCGCTCCCGCAGCGACTCTCTCGCTCTCCTCGACTGCCGACGGCAACGATTCCGTGACCGGCGTTGAGGCCCTCGTCTTCTCGGGCGCAACGGTTCTTGTCGCCAACACGGGCGGTAGCGAAATCGCATCGCTCAACGCAGCGCTCGCTCTTTCGGCCAGCGCCAAGATCTATGGCAACCTCGAAATCAACGCAGCTTCGTTCGCGAACGACGAGACTGCATCAGCGTCGTTCGCCGCGCTTGTTGCGCGCATCGTTCCGGGCTCGGTTGTCACCGCAAACGCCGCGGGAATGAACGCGAATCAACTCGGCGCCGTCGCTGGCGGTTCGAGCGCGTATGTTTCGATCAGCAATCTCTCGATCACGGCATCGGAAGATGCGACCGAAATCGCCGCTCTCTTCGCGAAGGCTGCGAACGGCGCTGTCGCCGTGAACGCTGCTGGCATGGATGGCGATCAGAAGGGCGCGCTCGTCGCGGGTATCGCGAAGGTTTCGGCCATCTCGAACCTCACGATCGCTTCGAGCGAAATCAACACTGAAATCGCGACCCTCGCAACCAAGGCTTCGACGTTCGCCGTCAACGCTGCGGGCATGAATGACACGCAGAAGGATGCCGTCGTGACCGCGATCTCGCAGGTCTCGGGCATCGTGAGCCTCGCGCTCGCCTCGTCGGAAGACGCTGGCCAAATCGCAGCGCTCGCATCGAAGTGCGCAGACGGCTCGGTCACTGCGGACGCAGCGACTATGAGCGATCTTCAGAAGGACGCGCTCGTCGCGGCTGACGCGAAGATCTCGTCGATCACGAACCTCGCGCTCGCTTCGACGGAATCGAATACGGACATCACCACCCTGCTCGCGAAGTGCGGCGCCCTCTCGGCGACCGCAGACGCGACCTTGATGAACGGCGACCAGAAGGGCGCCATGGCGGCGGAGTCCGCGATCGGCAAGATCTCGTCGATCACGAATCTCGCGCTCGCTTCGTCTGAATCAGACGTTGAAATCGCGGCCCTCGTCGCGAAGTGCGCCGACGCTTCGGTCACCGCCGACGCTTCGACGATGATTGCTGACCAGAAGGGCGCGCTCGTCGCCGCCGCTGCGAAGCTCTCGTCGATCACGAACCTCGCGCTCGCTTCGTCGGAAGACGCGACTGAAATCGCGAGTCTCCTCTCGAAGTGCGCTGCTGACTCGGCGACCGCAAATGCGGTGTCGATGGACGGCGATCAGAAGGGCGCGCTCGCGACTGCGATCGCGAAGCTCTCGTCGATCACGGGCCTGACACTCGCTTCGTCGGAAAACGCAGCAGAAATCGCTGCGCTCGCCTCAAAGTGCGCGACCGGCTCGGTTCTCGTCGACGCATCGTCGATGGACGGCGATCAGAAGGGTGCGCTCGCGCTCGCGATCGGCAAGGTTTCGACGATCTCGAACCTCGTCGTCGCTGCGTCTGAAAATGTGGATGAACTCAACGCGCTTCTCGGTAAGACCACTGGCGCCACCGCGGTCGCGACTGGCATGGGCGTCGAGCAACTCAACGCGCTCGCGGCGAATTCGTCGTCGCTCGCTGCGAACGGTATCGGTGGCACGTTCGTCATCACGAACGCCTACACCCCGGGCAACATCACCACGATCCTCGGCCTTACGACCAACGCGGTCGTCAACATGGAAGGCATGGAGCGCCCGCAGACCGCAGCGGTCAACGCGCTTCTCTCGAAGGTTGCGACCGTCAACAACAGCAAGGTTCGCGTGTCGCGCGGTACTGCTGTCGTTCACTATGACCTCTTTGTCGATCAGGCTGCGGGTATCGCCGCTGCTGGCGACACGATGAACGTCGACGCGGGCACCTACGCGCTCCAGTCGATCATTTACGTCAACGGTTGGTCGCTCATCGGCGCTGGCTCGGGCGCGACCACGCTTGACATGACGGCCGTCCCGATGTCGACGGTTCAGGGAAACATCCAGCAGGGCATCAACGCCCAAGGTTCGAACGTCGTCCTCCGCGGCTTCAAGCTCATGTCGACCGCTGCGGTCGGCGCAGCGACGGGCGCGGCGTACGGCATCAAGACGAATCCGGCTGGTCCAAGCAATCCTGAGTCGAATGGCCTCCTCATCGAAGACGTCCTCGTTCAGGGCACCAAGAAGTCGGGTCTTGATCTCAATGGCGCGGTGAACGCGACCGTCCGCAACGTCGCGGTCGACGGCATCGTTGCTGGCTACGGCATTGCGATCTCGGGCAACGCCAGTGGCGTGACCGTGGATGGGTTCGCTGCAACCAACATGCTTCAAGCGTGGGGCGAAGCAGCGGTCTTCCCGTACACCTCGGGTGTTCCTTCGAACGTGAACTTCACCGGCAACCTCGCGATCTCTGTGATCACGATCCAGCCAGCGTCGAGCTCGCTCGCGGCATCAGTTCCGGCCGGCAACGCGTATCACAACGCGGCTGCGCAAGTCACTGTCCCCGTCGCCTTCAACCGCGCGATCGGCCTCCCGCCGGCGAACGGTTCGTCGACCTCGCTCCACATGCGTCAGGCTTCGGTCAGCACGATCCAGGGTCTGCTCGTTGGCGGCGGCGTTCCGCTCGCAGCCCAGAACCTCTCGAACACCCTCGGCCCAGTCGAAGTGATTCGCGGTGGCGTTGCGGTGTCGGGCAAGTCGGTTGTTGATGCGACGCTCGTCGGTGCGCTTACGGCTGGTGATACCGTTCAAATGAACGCGCTCACCTCGGGTGGCACGATCGCCCTCGGCGCGACGGCATTCCCGGCGACCTCGTCGATCACCGGTAGCTTCTCGATCACCTCGACGAGTTTCGCTGGCTCGGTGGCACTCGACAGCGTGCTCGCAGCCTCGGGCTCGGCGACGCGCTCGGTCGTCATGACCAACATGAACGCGACGCAAGTTGGCGCGGTGGCCCTCAAGGTTGCCAACATCGGCCTTGGCAACATCGTCGATGCGCTCTACGCAGTGAACGCCGCTGATGCCGCAGGCATGGCGAACGCGCTCACCGTCGTGGGCGCCCTCCCGAACGCCTCGTACGACGCGCTCACCGCGGGTCGTCAGTCGTCGACTGGCACCGACATGGTTTCGAACCGTGGCGCGGGCTACGCCGATGTCGCTGCGGCCTCGGGCCTCTTCGCCAAGCTCGTTTCGTTCCGCACCGCACAGCAAGCGATCGTCGATGCTTCGGCGCTCGCCGCTGGCGACTTCTCGGCAGAATCGCGTTACCCATCCGTCGCTGCAGCGTTCGCCGCGCTTCCTTCGGGCACGGCGCTCACGGGCGAAACCTCGGCTGTCGCGAACTCGGGTGCGGTCATCACGCAGTTCAACGCGCTCGTCGCGGCTGGTCGTGGTCGTACGCACGTCCTCACGGCCATGAATGCGGCCACCGGTTCGGTGGGCGCGAAGAACTCGGCGTTCGCTGGCGCGATTGAAACCGCGCAGGCCTACGACGCACTCGATGCGGGTCTCACCCTCAGCAACGACGCATCGAACATCGCGTACCTGCTCGGTTTCTCGGCGGCGAACGGAACCAACGCCAACGCAACGGGCATGGGTATCCCCCAACTCAACGCGCTCGCGGCTGGTTACACGAAGCTCAACAGCGTCAACGGTACGTTCACGCTGACGAACGGCGTGACTGGCATCGGCAACCTCCTCTCGCGCACCGCTTCGGGCGCGATTGTGACCGTCAACATGGTGGGCATGAGCCCAGCGCAGATCGCGGACGTCAACGCGAACCTCGCGGTCATCGACGTTGTGACTGGCGCGCCGATCTCGATCACGCGCGGCGCGAACGCTGCGGTCGTTGGTTACCAACTCACGATCCAGACGGGTATCGATTACGCGGCTGCGGGTGACGTGGTCAACGTCGCCGCGGGTACGTATGCCGAGGATCTCGTGATCGCGAAGGCGCTGAGCCTCCGCGGACCGAACTACGGCATCAATCCGAACACCGGCACGCGCGTCGCTGAGGCGATCATCGTCCCGAACTCGAATAATCACGGCGGTCCCGGCGCGTCGAGCGGCAAGCTTATCCAGGTGCTCGCCAACGACATCTCGGTTGACGGCTTCACGCT
>CAIWCL010000058.1 GCA_903911205.1 uncultured bacterium | reverse complement strand
GGGCATCCTCGACCTTCTCGCGGAACGCCACGCGGCCGGACTCACGATGGTGATGGTCACGCACGATGCCGCCATCGCCGCGCGTGCGCAACGCCAGGTGCGAATCGTCGACGGCCGCGTCGAGTAACGCGCCGCACCTCCATCCGCTGCGGCGAACACGCGGTTTACGAGAAAGTCGCGTCAAGTGCTCGTTCGATCACCGTTTCTGTGGCAGAGTGAGTCACAAACACCGTTCTTTCCGCCACGTCCCGGCGGAGGTGTTGGGCATTCTGGCTCCCCCACGAAGGATCACTCCCTTGAGTATCTCCCGTTTTTTGCCGCAGAAATCGCGCTTTCTCGGCGCGTCCCACGTTTTCACAGGGTTCCTGGCGCTTGCCGCGATCCCAACCGCGCACGCGGATCTGACGGTCACCAACTTCCGGATCTCGCGCTACTCGGTGTCCTTCGACATCTCGGGAACGGTTCCCGCGGGGGTTCCCGGACCCGGCGAAAATGGACGCGGTACGCTTCGACTCTCCCGATCCACGGTCAACTGCAACTGGTTCGATTCGGTCACGGGACGACCAAACGACATCGTTGGCCCCGCTCGCACTCCGATCGACTGGATCGTGGACAACACGGGCAGCGATGGCCAATGGGCCCTGACAAACACCGGTGTCTGCACGAACGGCAGTTTCAATTGCTTCCGCATCGACGTCGGATGTCATCCGACCTATCCGAACTACTCCGACTACGTGAACTTCTTCTTTGGCGAGACTCCCGCCGCGCTGCAGCCCGGGACTCCTGTCTCTGGGCATTGCGAAGTGAACTTCGGCCCAAATGTCGAGATGATCAACCTCGACACACTGAAGTTCTCGCTCAGTATCGGTTGTGTGGTCATCGCCACCGACCTGCAGAATCCCCCCGCCACACCCACGCTGTCGCTCACCGCGAGTGACTCCACGCTCCAGACCGGACAGCAGTTCACGGTGGACGTCGCGATGAATGCGACCTCGGCCTCGCTCACGGGTCTCCAGCTCGCGATGAACTACGACCACACCAAGTTGCGTCTCGACTCGGTCGCGCCAGCAACAAACAGCCCATTTGCCGCCGAAATCGCAGAGCAGATCAACAACACCAACGGCACGCTGCGTTACGCCGCCGGTGTCGATGAGAACCAGAACGCAACCAGCGCCGCTGCGAATCTCGTGACGCTGTCGTTCACCGCACTCACCAACGAAACCTGCGGCGCCGCAGGTCTTCTCTCGTTCGGCACCGTCTCGGGTACGACCACGAGGTGCGCGCTTGCGGATGCGACCACCCTCGCGCCGAACCTCGGCACCCTCGCGAGCATCAAGATCGACGGCACCGCGCCTGTCCTCAACAACGTCCTCGCGAACGTGTCGGTCGCCACCGATGCGGGCTCAACCTTCGGCGCGTATGTGGCGAACCCAGGCGTCACCGTCAGCGACAACTGCGATACGCTCACGCCGACGCTTCTCATCACCTACCCGGACAACTCGACCGCATCCCTCTGGCCTTCCGACGGCATGTTCCCGATCGGTACGACCACACTTGCATGGAGCGTCACCGATGCGTCGGGCAACGCTGCCTCCGCCTCGCGCACGATCGTGGTTGCGAACTACCAACTTGTCGATGCGACCATGTCGTTTGACGGCCCGTTTGTCTCTGCGTCCACGCGATCGATCCGCTTCAAGGCGGGCAGCAACACGCAGGTGCTGAGTTTGTCGGCATCGGGCAGCCCGTTCTCAGGCGGCTCCATCAACGCCATTCAGGTACCGGTCGCGGCGAGTTACCCCTGCCTCAGCGCGAAGGATCCAGCCCACTCCATCACCGATACGGCGGCAGCGACCATCTCTGGCGTGCGCTATCAGGCGGCGTTCTCCCTCCAGCAAGGCGACTCGAACGACGACGATGTTGTCGACATCGTCGACTTCGGCAGCTTCGTGGCCGCACGCGGCGCGGGGAAGGCGTTGGATGCCACGTCGAACTTCAACTCCGACACGATCATCGGTACCGCGGACTTCTCCTACATCGGCATCAACTTCTTCGATGTCGGCGAAGCCTGCGGCGCGTACAACGGCGCAACTCCACGCGAACGCATCAAGGTCACCGAACTCCGTCGCTCCGGTCGCGGCGAACTCGCCATCGCCGACATCAACGGCGACGGCTGGGTCGACACGACCGACATCACGCTCTTCCTGCAGGGCGTTGAGCCGCGCCAACCCGCACGGCCGGCGCGTGCAGCGGCACCTGACACAGTCGATTGGTGATGCGCGACTTCTCGCGGCGGACGTCACACGCCACGATTTTCGCATCGATTTCTGCATCGATTTCTGCATCGATTTCTGCACGACCCCGGCCCCGCGCCGGGGTCGTGTCGTTGATGCAGACAAGATGAACGCGGATGGCGCTGCCGACTCCGTCGTCGCTGCAATCTCACGACTCAGTCGTTCGTGTAGAACCACTTCGAGGCGGCAGCAGACGCCGCTGTGATCCCAGATCCATACACCTTCGCAAAGCGCTCTTGCCACGGATCGGAAGGCGCAGTGACCTTCGCGAATCGGATCAGCCGATCACCGTTCTGCTCGTACAGCCAACGAACGAACATGTACGACATCGATTGGGCAAGGCCGAAATCCTTCGTCCACATGGCGTCGGTGTAACTGCTGTTGAGCACGGGCGCGAATGTTGTTCCCGCACGTACGGCCACGAGTCCGTCACGGCGAAGCGACTCGTCCATCGCCGCGTTCGGCGTCTGTAGTTCAGCCATGACACGCGGAAGGCCCTCATTGAGCCATGCGGGACTTCGCTCGGGTGCGCCCGAAGAATGCAACAGCGCCCGCGCCAGACCGACCGACGCGTGGTAGAGCTGCAGTGCACGATCACTGTTCGGCGCGACCAACACAAGCGGACGCGGATCGCCGTTCGCAGCCGCGGGGTAGACGACCAGCACGTCTGGGTAGCGCGCAGGATCGGTCGAGGCGACCGACGCAGCAAGCAACCGCCACCGATCACGATCTGCCGCAAGAACCACAGGAACCTTGCCTTGCAAACGAATCGGCGCGCCCGCGCGGGCAAATTCATCGCTCCAACGCGCGTAGAAGTACTCAAGCCCGCCCGCGTCGTTTCGATACGCAGGATCTCCATGTTCAGAGAGCAGCGCGACGTGATCCGTCTCGTGCATCGTCGCGCTGGTACCGGCCTTCGCAAGCGCGGCACGCGCGCGTTCAATGTTCTCCGCGCTCGCCCGCTCGAATTCGTCAGGAGACAGTTCTTTCCACGGTTGCTTTGAAAATGGCGGCGCTTCCGGACTCATCGCCGCGAGTCGCGCAGCCTCCGCCTTTTTCAGCCGCGTTTCACGCGCGGTTCGCAATCGCTCACTTTCGGTCTTCGCACGAGCCAACTGTTCGTCGGATGCGCCTTGTCGCTGTGCCCAGTCGAGCATCGCCCGCGCTGCCTTCTCTCCCTCTGGGAGGGACTGCGCGATCGCCGCCGCGTCGGCAGCCGCTTGCGCAGTCGCAACCTTTTTGTCACCTGCGGTCGATGCCAAGTTCGTCACACAAACTTTGAGTGCCGCAACCGCAGAGCCTGGGCGCAGATCGTCCCAACGCACTACGCCGGAAGAGCCCTCGAGCCCCTCCTCCGACCATGCCTTGATCGTGCAGCGCTCCGTGCGGCCGCTCGCAAGTTCAAGTTGCACAGGGACCTCGGTCATAAGTTCGCGTCTTTGGATATCCGCCCATGCTGGCGTATGAATGGCCAGAACGGCAGGCAGAAAGACCGCGAGCACGCGCATCGTCAGCGTTGAAACCATGTTGGATCGCAAGAATACCTCCCGTTTCCGCTATCTCGAGGGCGCCGACCTGCCGAAATAGGACTCGAGACAGCATCCGAGGCGTTGGAACGAGTCTTGCCCGCCCGGCGACAATCCCGCGAACTTCAGTACGTGTTGAATGAGTACGATGGCAGCCTGATTGTCCGAGAAGCCGAACGCGGCTTCCCGGCCGACGGGAGTGAAGTGGTGAGCCGCTCCGGAGGCTTTTCCGGAGGCAAGCAAGTACGTAAGCAAGGAGTCCCCCATGTTCGAACGACTGACCGATCGAGCCCGCAAGGTCATGGCCCTCGCCAACCAAGAGGCCCAGCGCCTCAACCACGAGTACATCGGGACGGAGCACATCCTGCTCGGCCTGGTGAAAGAAGGCTCGGGAGTCGGCGCGAATGTGTTGAAGAACCTCGACATCGATCTCCGCAAGGTACGCATCGAAGTCGAGAAACTTGTGAAGACTGGCCCGGAAATGGTCACGATGGGCAAGTTGCCGCAGACCCCTCGGGCGAAGAAGGTCATCGAGTACGCGATCGAAGAGGCACGCAACCTCAACCACAATTACGTCGGCACGGAGCACCTTTTGCTCGGCCTCTTGCGCGAGCATGATGGCGTTGCCGCGCAGGTGCTCATGAACCTCGGCCTCAAGCTTGAGGAAGTCCGCGAGGAAGTGCTCAATCTCCTCGGCGCTGGCGCCGAGAGCGAAGAAGCTCCACCGCAGTCGGAACCACAGGAACCACCATCCATCGGCGGTCCAGCATCCGGTGGCCCCGAATCGGGCGCCCGCCGCGGCGCTGCGAAGAGCAAGACCCCTGCCCTCGATAGTTTCGGTCGCGACCTCACCGAACTCGCGAAGAGCGGCGAGCTCGATCCAGTCATCGGCCGCATGAATGAGATCGAGCGCGTTGTGCAGATCCTCTGCCGCCGCACGAAGAATAATCCGGTTCTCCTTGGCGAAGCAGGTGTCGGTAAGACCGCGATCGTCGAAGGTCTCGCACAGCGCATCATCAATCAAGAAGTTCCCGACATCCTCTTCGACAAGCGTCTCGTGGTCCTCGACCTCGCGGCGATGGTTGCAGGTACGAAGTACCGCGGCCAGTTCGAAGAGCGCATCAAGGCGGTCATGAACGAAGTCCGCCGCGCGAAGAACATCATTCTCTTCATCGACGAGTTGCACACGCTCGTTGGCGCGGGTGGCGCGGAAGGCGCGATCGATGCGTCGAACGTGCTCAAGCCTGCGCTCGCCCGTGGCGAGATCCAGTGCATCGGCGCGACGACCTTCGACGAGTATCGCAAGTACATCGAAAAGGATGCTGCGCTTGAGCGCCGCTTCCAGTCGATCACGGTCGAGCCGCCAAACGCGGAACAGACCTTCGAAATCTTGAAGGGCATCCGACCGAAGTACGAAGCGCACCACCGCATCAAGATCACCGACGCTGCGCTCCGCGCGGCCGTCGAGTTCTCCGGCCGCTATATCCCCGGCCGTGTGCAGCCCGACAAGTCGATCGACGTGATCGATGAAGCCGGCGCACGACTCCGCCTCCGTTCGATGGCGAAGCCGCCGAATCTCGCGGAAATCGAAGAGAAGATCGAGCGTCTCGCGATTGAGAAGGACGAAGCGGTCAAGAACGCTGACTACGAGCGCGCTGCACAAATCCGCGATCAGATGGACAAGCACCGTCGCGAACGCGAGAAGTTGCAGGGCGAGTGGAAGGAGCGCATGAACGAAACCGTCGGCACCGTCGACGAAGAGATCATTGCGGAAGTCGTCTCGAAGATGACTGGCGTGCCGCTCACCCGTCTCGAGAAGGCCGAGAGCGAGCGTTTGCTTGCCCTCGAAGGCGAACTGCACAAGACCGTCGTCAGCCAAGACGACGCCGTCAAGGCTGTCTCACGCGCCATTCGCAAGGCGCGCTCGGGACTCAAGGATCCAAAGCGTCCGATGGGCTGCTTCATCTTCGTCGGCCCGTCCGGCGTTGGTAAGACGCTCCTCGCGAAGGCGCTCGCGGAGTTCATGTTCGGCGACCCAGACGCGCTCCTCTACCTCGACATGTCGGAGTACATGGAGAAGCACAATGTGTCGCGACTCGTCGGCGCCCCTCCGGGATACGTCGGTTACGAAGAGGGTGGCCAGCTTACCGAGCGCATCCGTCGTCGCCCGTACGCGGTTGTCCTCCTCGACGAAGTCGAGAAGGCACACCCCGACGTCTTCAACATGCTCCTCCAGATCATGGAAGAAGGTCGACTCACCGATAGCTGCGGCCGTCACGTCGACTTCAAGAACGTGATCCTGATCATGACCTCGAACCTCGGTGCCGACGTCATCAAGGGCGGCGCGAGCTTCGGCTTCGGGAAGCGCACGGAAGTGGTTGACTACGAAAAGATGCGCAAGGCGCTCATGGGCGAAATCGAGAAGTTCTTCCGCCCAGAATTCATCAACCGTCTCGACGAAGTCGTGGTGTTCCGTCCGCTCGTGAAGGAAGACCTCGTCACCATCATCGAGTACGAACTCTCCAAGGTGCGCAAGCGCCTCGGCGAGAAGGGCATGAAGATGGAGCTCGACGGAGCCGCGAAGGACTTCCTCATCGATAAGGGCTACAACCCCGACTTCGGTGCGCGTCCGCTGCGCCGTGCGCTCGGCCAGTACATCGAGGATCCGCTGGCGGAGAACCTCCTCATGGGCGAGTTCAAGGCTGGCGACGAGATCCGTGTTACGCGCGTGGAGGGCCA
Organism: uncultured bacterium; assembly: GCA_903911205.1. Lineage (GTDB taxonomy): Bacteria > Planctomycetota > Phycisphaerae > Phycisphaerales > SM1A02 > QWPT01. The sequence continues at coordinate 6,553 of CAIWCL010000058.1, read as the reverse complement.
GGATCACCTGACCTTCAAGGCTGTCCGAGCGGGTGAAGGTGGTGGCGGCGACGACGGCGGGAACGCGCCGACCGAGCCATCTCCAACTCCGCTCGCAGGAGCGCAGGGCTAAGTTCGCGTCATTCAACTCTATAGACCCACACCGCCGTCCGCATCGGACGGCGGTGTTTCTTTGGTCGAGTCACTGCCTATCGCCCACGGCTCTCTTACCGAATACCGGCAAGCATCACGCGCTGCCCCACAGGCGTTTCCTCGTAGGCGATTTCGACGATGCGATAGCGAAAGTCGCCGGCGATTTGCGGCGTGAGTTCGAGTTGCATCAGCGCAGGGCCAGACTTCCGCATGATGACGGCGTTCGTGGAGAAGCCGAAACTCATGCGATTGAGGAGTTTCATCACGTCTTCGCGGCCTCGACCGCACCACTCGGCGAACTGCACCCGCGCTGCGTCGGCATCCCCCTCCGCTTCGCGCGTCGCGCGTTCACGCACGGAACGCGAAACCATTTGCTCCCAGAGTTCGCCGTAACGCTCCTCACGAAACGCGCGCATCGCATTGGCAACGACCTGTTCAGGCATCTTCGCCTGCATGCGAACGCGTCCTTCAGCATCCTCTTCCCACGGAAGAAAGGACGGCCGCGCAGGCTCACCATCGGCGGATTCGTCGGCTGAACTTTGCGCGCTCGAGTTTGAGCCAGAACTCCCAGGCTCCCACACCTCGCCACGCTCACGGGCGCGCTTCATCGCGAGAAACTCGTTCACAGGCAGGTATCGAATGATCGTTCCGTCGTCGAGCACGACCTCATCGGGGAGTTCGGCAGATGTCGCGAAGCCGGGCCTCGCGCGATATTCAATCCGCGGACCACACGCGGTGAGCGCGGCGAACGCCGTGCACGCACCGAACACCACAGCAGCGCGTACCGCAAACGTTCGAAGATGCGCTGCGGGCAACGTCATGTGTCTCGCTCAAACTCCCTGATTCACGGGTCCCTGATTCACGGGGGTCGAGACCGTCGAAACACCACGAATTTCAGGCGCTGCCGCGCCGATTCGATAGAAACGACGCACTGCACCGGCAGGATCGAGCCCTGGAAAATCACTGCGCGTATGCGTGCCGCGCGACTCTTCACGCGCGCGTGCGGCTGCGGTCACGATCGCCGCACACGAGAGCATATTTTGAATCTCCCAACCGTCCGGATCGTCGAAGATCTTGTCGAGCGAGTAGCGGCACCAAAAGTCGATCATGTCGAGCGCGTCGGCGAGTCGGTTCCCGCTGCGCACAATGCCGACATTTCGCCACATCGCGCTTCGAAGGCTCGAACGCACGTCAATGAGATCGAGTTCACCCTTGTCACTCGGGCGAATGTCGCTCACCACGCGGAGGTTCGCCCGCGGCGGCGCTTCGGTGGTCGCTGCAGCAACGCCCGCACGTCGACCAAAGACAAGACCTTCGAGGAGCGAGTTCGACGCGAGACGGTTCGCTCCGTGCAGACCGTTGCATGCAACCTCGCCGCATGCGTAGAGCCCGGGAATTCCTGTCCAACCATCGAGATCGACCGCGACGCCACCGATGGAGTAGTGCGCCGCCGGCATCACAGGAATGGGCTTCGCACCTGGATCGATGCCATACCCCGCGAGGAGTTGCGCAAGCCCAGGAAAACGTCGCGCGAAACCCGTGGATCCGAGTTTGCGCGCATCGAGAAAGACATGTGGGTCTTGCGACTGCGCGAGGTGCTCGACGATGCCGCGGCTGACGATGTCGCGCGGCGCGAGTTCCGCTTGCGGATGTCGATCCACCATGAAGCGGCGACCCGCGCGATCGATGAGTTCTGCACCTTCACCGCGCACCGCCTCGGAGATGAGATGCCGCCCGGCGCCAGCGACGTAGAGCGCCGTTGGATGAAACTGGACGAACTCGAGATCCGCGATCGTGGCGCCGGCACGCCATGCCATCGCGACACCATCACCAGTCGCGACGCGCGCATTTGTGGTCTCGCGCCAAAGTTGCCCCATGCCACCCGAGGCGAGAATCGTCGCGCGCGCCCAGATGAGTTGCAGGCCGTACTTCGGATGATGCGTGATCGCGCCAAGCACGCGATCTTCGCCAAATCCTGCGGTGCCGCCGGTCACGAGATCAAGCGCGAAACACTTGTCGAAGAGCCGTATGCGCGGGTCGGAGCGACACGCGGCGAGGAGCGTGCGCGAGAGTTCGCGCCCCGTTGCGTCACCATCGGTGTGCACGATGCGTCGACGTCCGTGTCCGCCTTCAAGCGTGAGATCGAGCGCCCCCGTTGCATCGCGGTCGAAGCGCATACCGAGCTCGATCAACCGCTCCACTTCGCGCGGCCCCTCGGCGACCAACGCGCGCACCGTTTCGAGTTCACAGAGTCCTGCGCCAGCGACGCATGTGTCGGTGACGTGATCTTCCGCGCAATCGTCGACCGAGAGCACGGCGGCGATCCCGCCCTGCGCCCAAGCGGTATTCGTCTTCTCGAGGTCATCCTTCGCGACGAGAATCACTTCGCCATGTTCCGCCGCCGCGAGCGCAGCACGCAAGCCCGCGACACCCGAGCCGATGACGAGCGTGTCCGTGAAAATCGACGGCAGCAATTGCGACCGGAACGGGATCAGATAGCGGCGCTCAGAAATCGGCGAGAGCATAGATTGGTCGTGCGCTCCGGAGATGTGCGATTACTTTGCGGCGCTTTGATCGCGATACTTGCCCACGTAGAGTTGGCTCGACTTGCCTTCGTGTCGTTGACCAGTCCAGAGCAACCAGGTGCCATCCGGCGAAAACACCGGAAGCACATCCGCGCCTTCTGATTCAGTCACACGGCGGCGAACCGGCTCTTGGCCCGGCGTCGTCGGCAGCACGATCTCGAAGATCTCGTAGTTTCGGTGGCCAATTTCACTCGTCGCGTAGACAAGCGTCTTGCCATCTGGGCGGAAGAATGGGCACCAGTTCACATGCTCGTTCGACGTGAGTTGCGTCTCGTTCGTCACGCCCGTGATCGCGCCATCTGGACCGTACACAAGATCTGCCACGAATACCTGCAACAAGTTGTCGCGATTGCGGTCGGAGCGATAGCAAATCTTCTTCGCGTCTGGCGAGAAGAACGGCCCGCCGTCGTAACCCGGCGCCGTGACAATCGCGGTGCGCTTGCCGGTCTTCAGGTCGTGGACGTAGAGGTCGCCGTCACCCGACTCCAGCGAACAGAAGAGGAGATGGCGACCATCCGGCGACCAACTTCCTTCGGCCATGTAGGCCTTGCCATCGCCTTCGAGCGGTTTGAGCGACGTCGCCATGCCGTCGGCGGCTCGCAGATCAACCTCGACGATCCGGGTTTCTGGCGGGAATGCCCAGCGATACCGCGAGGTACCGCGTTGGTAGCCAGGTGTGTTCTCGGCGGTCGGTGCGCCAACAGTCGAGGCAAAGAGCAGCCGATTCGGATCCGTTGGGTGGAACCAACCACAGGTGTTGGCGCTGCCCTTTGGCGAGACGCGCCGAATGTTGGCGACGCCTGTGATCTCGCCGCTCGCGTCGCGCACGACGTCGCAGACGAACATCGCGTAGAAATCCGCCGGGCTCTCTTCACCTTCGGGGACCTCGATCGCTTGGAAGACGATGCGCTTCGCGTCTGGGGAGAAGTACGCTTCACCCGCCTTGATGAAGCGGTTGGGGAACGTGAGTTGGCGCGCGCCGGTGACGCCTGGTTCGGCGGAGCCCGCGTGGGTTGCCGCGTGGGTTGCCGCGTGGATTGCCGCGTGGATTGCCGCGTGGGTTGATCCACCCTCTGAGTCACGTTGTGTCTCGGTTGACGCAGAAGCCTGCCGCGCCTCGCCGTAGGGCTGCGCATTGGTCGAGCAAGCCGCGAGGGCGGCCGCGGCGGCGAGGGCAGAGAAGAACACCACGTTGGTACGGATCGTCATGGGGCGGTTAGTGTAGCCCTTCTGGTGACGAACCCCGGCTACGACATCCTCTTCGCCGACCGCTACCTCGTCGCCTGTGACAAGGCGTCGGGGCTCCTGTCGGTGCCCGGTATCGGCCCCGAAAAGGCAGATTGTCTCGTCGCCCGACTGCAAGTTGACTATCCCGGCGCTCGCATTGTGCATCGGCTCGATCGCGATACGTCAGGCGTGATTGTGCTTGCGCGTGATGCCGACACCCACCGCGCGTTGTCGATGGCGTTTGAGGCGCGCCAAGTGACGAAGGAGTACGAGGCGCTCGTCTCAGGGCACGTCGCGGCAGCGAAGGGCGAGATCGACCTTCCACTTCGAAAGGAAGCACTTGGAAGTGCGCGGCAAATTGTGCATCTTGAGGAGGGGAAGCCCAGTTTCACCGCGTACGAGGTACTGACGCGCGGCGTCGATCCCGACGGTTTCGCGTGGACACGCGTTCGGCTGCTTCCGCGCACGGGGCGAAGTCATCAGCTTCGAGTTCACATGCAGGCCATTGGTCATGCGATTCTCGGAGACGAGCTCTACGCGGATGGCGCCGCGCGAACAGCTCGACCGCGACTCTGCCTACACGCCTGCATGCTGTCGCTCGACCACCCGGCCACCAGCGAGCGCGTGCGATTCGTGGCGGCGGCGCACTTTTGAGAATGCGTTCCAGCGCGATCACCTGCGTGCGTGCGGGACCGCCGAGGAAGGCTCGTGCGAGTTGCGGCGCCGTCAAACTCCGCAGAGAAGCCCTGCCGCTTCGACCGCCAATCGAGCCGTCACGCCCTTCGCGTCCGCCGAAGGGTTGACCTCCACCACTTCAACCGCAACGGCAGCGCCCGATGCGCCGATTCGCGCGAGGATTCGCTCCGCCGTGCGCCAATCAAATCCGCCCGGGACATGACAATCGACACCGGGCGCGATCGATGGATCGAGGCTGTCGAGGTCGAAACTCACACTGAATCGCCCATCTTTGCCGCCTGCGATCGCCATTGCTTCCTCGATGGCGCGATCGGGGCCTCTCTGCGAAATCTCCTCCGGCGTCATGATCCGACAGCCCCAACGTTCGACGATCTCGCGCTCGCCAGCATCGATGTCACGCGCACCGACATACACCGTTCGCCGCGGATCGCGCAGCCCACCGCACACGACCTCTTCAAACGCCGGAACATGCAGACCATGCACCGCGGCAAGCATCATGCCGTGCAAATTTCCTGACGGAGTTGTCTCCATCGTGTTCGCGTCGGTGTGTGCATCAATCCAGATGATGCCCGGCACCTCCACTCCAACACGGCGCGCGTGGCGACCCACTGCTGCTTGTGTCGCTGCACCGAGTGAATGATCACCGCCGATGACACAGGGAAGTGCGTCACGAGCGAGTATCGCCTCCACCGCGTCTCGGAGTTCGAGCGAGTAGCGTCGAGCCTCTTCGATCAGCGCGCCCCCGGGATCTCGCCCCGGGATCCGCGCCATATCACGCGCGACAATGTCACCGAGATCACGGACGGGCTGATCGCGGCGGGCAAGTCGCGCCGCGAGTCCCACATTTCGCATCGCCGTCGGCCCGTCGCGGGTCTCCAAGCAGCGGCCACCAAGTCCGATCCGCGCACCGAGCAACTCAATCGGACGCGATATTCCCCCCCGCGAATTCACGTCGAACCTCGCGGTCTGCGCGCACGCTCCTTCACGGTTCCGTCTGAGCCGACGATGAATGTGATGTCATCCTCCGTGCCGACGACGCCATCTGCACCCGCTGAAACGACTTGCGCGACTCCGCCGTCTGTTTCCCCCGCACCGTCAAGCACAAGGAACGCACGATCCCATCCATCACGTTCGGTTGCGTCGACAGCAACGCTGCCGGCGCTCTTCCCTGCCTTGACCGCTTCGGCAACGCGTGTACCAAGCGCACGCGCGCCGACGAGCGACTTCTCTCGTCGCTCACTCTCTTGCGCCGTGCGCATCGGGTTGGTTCCACGATCACGCGGTTCAACCGCGAACGAGCCCCGCGCGATCTCTTGCGGAAATGCGTTGTCGCTCGGATCACGATCGGCAGTCTCGCGTCGGCGATCAAGTTCGACGCGGACAATCTCCTTCGCGGTCACAAAGAGCTTCGATGCTTCCGCGCCACCGGCATAACGCCAGATTTCTGCGGGAATCGTCGTCTCTTCAAACGAGCCATCCGCGAAGGAAATGCGAAGCGGGAGCGGTGTTGGAATGCCGCCGTCATTGACGAATCGCGCCACGGTGAAGTGAAGCGGAGTCTTCAGCAGTGCAGCGTCGCGCTCACCAAGCCGTTCGACAAGCCCCTTGAATCGACGACGATCCTCTGGTGTCACATCGAGTTCATCGAAGGTCGAATAGAAATCAAGCAATTCCGGGAAGCGATCGGCGCGGACGTTGAGCCCGGCATCACGCGATGCACTCAGCGTCTTCGGCTGCATATCGCGCTCAGACTTTTTCTCGGGTTTCACCACATCGGGGTCGCGTGAGTCGAGCGTATAGCGCGTCAGTTTCTCGATACGGATGTCCACGGGCCTCGTGGTGTAGAACCACCCGCGCCAGAACCAGTCGAGATCGACGCCCGACGCATCTTCCATCGTGCGGAAGAAGTCTGC
>CAIWCL010000057.1 GCA_903911205.1 uncultured bacterium | reverse complement strand
TTCCGCCAGCATCGTGATCCGCGCCGCGGATCTCGACGGGGTCGAGGTGTCGACCAGCAACGGCGGAATCACCGTCGGTGCCTTCGCAGGACCAGCGAAGCTGGAGACGAGCAACGGTTCGATCGAGCTGAAGGATTACGCGGGGTCGATCGACGCGCGCTCATCAAACGGCGCGATTCTCGCGTCGGGCGTGCTCGCGCCGGTCGTTGCCGACACTTCGAATGGGCGCATCGAGATCACGCTCGCGCCAGAGGCGCAGGGCAATCTTGAGCTCGATACTTCAAACGGCTCCGTGCTGCTCGAAATCGGCGAAGCCTGGCAGGGCACCGTCTCCGCCGACACGAGCAACGGTAAGATCGAACTTTCCGGTGGCGATGTCGACGCGAAGGTCGGCAAGAAAATCATGACCATCGGCGACGCTGCGAAGGCGAAGGCCGTCATCGACACCAGCAACGGTCGCGTCACCGTGCGCACCGCGAAGAAGTGAACCACAGGCAACATCCATGCAGAACGCTCCACTCTCCATTCGCGGATTGGTCAAGATTCACCCGGGCCCCGTCTGCGCGCTGCGCGGCGTCGATCTTGAGATCCCCGAAGGCATGTTCGGCTTGCTTGGGCCGAATGGCGCGGGGAAGTCGACCTTCATGAACATCGTCGCGGGGCTCGTCGAGCCGACCGCGGGCAAGGTGTTCCTCGACGGCGTCGACGTCGTCGAGCATCCGCGGCACATGCGCGAGCGCCTTGGGTATCTCCCGCAGGACTTCGGCTTTTATCCCGATCTCACGGGCCGCGCGATGCTGGAGTTCTTGCTGAAGTTGAAAGGTGTCACGGGACCGAACGGCCGACGCGCTCTTGCCGATGAACTGCTCGAGCGCGTGAATCTCACGAGCGCTGCAAAGCGCAAGGTTGGTGGGTACTCCGGCGGTATGAGGCAGCGCCTTGGCCTCGCGCAGGCGATCGCTGGGAATCCTCGCGTTCTCATCGTCGACGAGCCGACCGCGGGCCTCGACCCAGAAGAGCGTCAGCGCTTCTACCGATTGCTTGGAGAGATGAGCGCGGGCCGCGTGGTGCTTCTCTCGACGCACATCGTCGACGATGTGTCGACCCTCTGTCCACGCCTTGCGGTCATTCGCTCGGGCGAAGTCGTCGCAGACACGACGCCGAGCGCCGCGCGTGCGGCCGTCGACGGACTCATCTTCGAAGGATTCGTCGCCGATGCGGAATTGCCTGCATTTGCCGCGGAGCATCGCGTGATCAGCGCCGTTCTCAACGAGGGACGCAACAACCGGGTGCGTGCTTTTGTCGGTCCCGGCCGCGATGCGCCTGCCGGATTCTCGCGCAGTGCTGCGACGCTTGAAGATGCGTATCTCGTGCTGATGCGCTGCCCAAGCGACGAGACTCCACCGGCGCTCTCGCGCGGCGCCGCGCCCGCCATGGCGGGAGGTGTGGCGTGATCTCCCGTGCGTTTGCCATTCCGCTCGCCATTCCGATTCTCGAACTCAAGAACAGTTGGAAGCGTCCGCTCCACTGGATCATGCTGGTCGCGTTCGGTCTGATGTCGTTCGGCTTCGTCGCTGGTGGCGTTCAGATCAGCACAGGAAGCGCGGACACGGGCGGCGCAAAGGTCGAGATCAACTCCGCGTTCAACCTCGCGTTCTCCGACATCCTTCTGTTCGCGCTGCTCCTGCCGTTCTTCGTCGCGGTGATCTTCGGGATGCCTGTTCTCGGCGATTTCGACCGCCGCATCAACCGCCTGATCTCAGCGACGCCGATCTCACATGTGGGCTACGCGTTCTCGCGGTTTCTCGCGTCCCTTGCGGTGATTGTGCTGATTCTCGGCCTGTGGCTCGTTGTCCAGATCGGGATCTACGAGCTCTATCCGCTCGATGCAAACGACCGCGTGCGTGGCGCATTCAACCTCTGGCACTACATCGCGCCGCTTCTCATCACGACTCTCCCGCTTGCGGTCTTTACGGGCGGTGTCTCGATGTGGCTCGGTGTACGCACGCGCCAGCCAGTGCTTGTCTTCGCGTTGCCGGTCGTGATCGTCGTCTCGGGCCTCTTCTTCGTCTGGGTCTACAACGCGCCGCGGCTTCCGCTCTGGGTGAGTCAACTGATGCAGTACGCCGACCCGGCGGGCGTGCGCTGGATGCTGCGTACCTTCGTCGACGAGGATCGCGGCGTCTCGTACTACAACACGGCCGCTTTCGCGCCGGAAACCTCGTTCCTCCTGAGCCGAGCCGCGCTTGTCGCGATCGGACTCGTCGCGACCGTCGCGACTGGTCGGCGCCTTGCACGCACCGAGCACGATGATCTCCGCGTCGGCGACCCGATCGCGCTACTCGCGGCGGCACGCGCGAGCGCACCGAACTTCGCCGAGACCGAGCACGCCGCGATCGCCGCGCGCGGTTCTCTGCCCGAATCCACTGTGCGGCCGCCCGGATTCGTGGTTGCCACGTGGCATGTGCTGCGCGCCGAGACGCGCGCACTGCTCCGTTCGCCAGGTGTCTGGCTCTTCGGTCCGCTCATCCTGCTTCAATCGTGGGGCGCGACGGCCTTCCGCGAAGGGCCCCTCGATACCGAGACGCTCGTCACCACGGGTTTCGCCGCCGCGGGCGTCTTCAATACGCTCACGCTTCTCCTTTGCTTCTTGGTCCTCTTCTACACCGTCGAGAGCCTCGTCCGCGAGGAGCGCTGCGGACTCAGCGGCATCTTCCGCGCGTCCCCCGTGCCGACGGCGTCGGTGCTCGCAGGCAAGGTGCTTGCGAACGCGGCGATGGCGCTCGTCATCATTGGTTGCGCGTCGCTTGCGATCGCGATGGTGCTTGGAAAGCAGGCGATCGATACCGGAATCGACATCGACTTCGAGGTGTCCGTCCTCTTCCTGATCCTCGGCGTCTTGCTTGCACCAACGCTCATCGTGTGGGGCGCGTTCGTGTCGTTCCTCTACGCGCTTCTCCGCAATCGCTTCGTCGTTTATGGCGTTGCACTCGGCGCGCTGACCGCGACGGGATTCGCCACGCAGTTCGGCTACCTGAACTGGGTCACGAAGTGGCACATGTGGAGCAGCATCCAGTGGAGCGAACTCGACCGACTTGCCTTCATGTGGGACGCGATCGTCGTGAACCGCGTACTCATGCTGTCGCTTGCGGCGTTCTTCATCGTCGCGACACTCGAACTCTGGCCGCGGCGGCTCCCTGACATCCGCGCCGTCGCGGACCGCGCGAAGCCGTGGCCGCTCTTCCGGGCGTCGATCGTGCCGGTACTCGCGGCGTTGCCTGTTGCCGGCATCGCGATTTTCGCAGGGCTCGCCGTGCGATCGGGCTACGAAGGCGCGCCCGAACGCGAGGCGCAGAAGGCCTATTGGAGGCGGAATTCAAGCACATGGGAGAACGCGCCCGTTCCGGCGCTCGACAAGGTCGACGGCGAGGTGAAGATCCATCCCGAGACGCGCTCGCTCGAGGTCGTCGCCACCTACGTGCTGCGCAATCCGCACATGAAGGCGATGGCGGAGGTGCCGATCACGGTGGGCTCGCACTTCACGACCAGCGATTGGACGGTCGAAGGCGTCGCGACCGATCCCGAGAAGCGCGACCAGCCGCTTCCCGCGATCGAGAACCGCAATGGGCTCTATGTGGTGATTCCATCGAAGCCGCTCGCACGCAACGAGACCGTCGCCATTTCGTTCAAGCTGAAGGGCGAGTTTCCGCGCGGATGGTCGCGCTCGGGCGCCGGTGCAAGCGAGTTTCTGCTTCCGTCGGGCGTCGTGCTGACGAGCTTCAGCCCGAGCTTCCTGCCCGTCGTCGGGTTCGTTGAGGGCGTGGGCATCGACACGGAGAATCGCCGCGATGCGCGCGAGTATCCGCTCGACCACTGGAGGTCGCGCGTCGATCCTGCGTTCGGTCCCGCATGGGAAACCGACGTGCGTCTCGCGGTCGAGGGCCCGTCCGATTGGGTCATCAATGTCGTGGGCGTTGAGAAGGAGTCGACCGAGTCGAATGGCCGCCGGCGCACCGTGTGGGAGACAGAGCACCCCGTGCGATTCTTCAACATCGTCGGCGGTCCGCTCGACTCGAAGGAGGGCGATGGCGCGCGCGTCTACTTCTCGCGCCGCACGCCGCACAATGTCGACACGATGGTGAAGGCGCTGGCCGCCGCGCGCAAGAGTTACGGAGCGTGGTTTGGCGAGTATCCGTGGACGAACCTGCGCGTGACGCAGTTCCCAGGGCTTGCGGGCTATGCGCAGGGGTTCCCTGGCAACATTTCGTTCTCCGAAGGGATCGGCTACCTCGCGAAGCCGATCGCTGGTGAGGAAGACCCAGATAGGGATTTCGATGATGGCGCCCCTCCGGAGACCGACGAATCCAACGCGCTCGATGTCGCGTTCTACATCGTCGCGCACGAGTCGGGGCACCAGTGGTGGGGCAACATCGTCATGCCGGGCAAGGGCCCAGGCGGCAACATCATCAGCGAGGGTCTTGCCGAGTTCAGCGCGCTGATGCTCGTACATCACGAGCTTGGCGAAGAACAGGGGATGGCGCTTCGCCGACGCTGGGAGCGTGCGTACGTGTTTGGTCGAAGCCCCGACGACGAGCGCTCGATCAACCGCACCGACGGGACGCGTCCAGGTGACCAGGTTGTCACCTACAACCGCGCGGGCTTTGTCTTCTGGATGCTGCGCGAGAAGATGGGTGAAGACGCGATGGTCGCGGGCCTGCGTGCGTTCGTCGACAGGTGGAAGAACGGCGTCGAGACGCCGGAAGGCCTCGACTTCCCGCTGATCGAGGACATGGTCGAGAGTCTGCGTGCGCATGCGCCGGACGCGGCGACCTTCGACCGGTTTGTCGCGGAGTGGATCTTTGGGACGAGGCTGCCGGAGCTGGAGCTCGGCGAACCGTCGGTCGCGCTCGATGACGCCGGAGGAACGGCCACCGCGGCGTTCGTCGTCGAGGGCACGCTGTCCAACCTCGCGAAGAACGGCGGCGAATTCGATGTCGTGGTGCGCGCGTACGGCGAACCGGGTGTGGAGCCGCCCGCGGATGGAAGGGGGCTGAAGGAGGCGCCCTTCGAGGACGTGACCGTGCGATTGAAGGATGACGAGCCCGCGACGTTCCGCATCGCGACGTCATTCAGGCCCGTCAAGGTCGTGGTCGATCCCGAAGTGCGGGTTCTCTTTGCGGGGCGGAAGCGCTGCGAGAAGTCGCTTTAGATTGGTGCACGGCACGTGCCATGCAGTGCCAGGCACTGCCCGGCACGTGCCGTGCACTGCCGGAACCAATCTCACGCGGATGCGGCCGCGCCGTTCTGTGTCATCGCCTTCAAGGCCAGAAGCGCTTCTTCGCAAGCGCGAGGATCGGGAACGCCGTGGAAAGCTTGCGGAACAGAGCGAACGCGGCCCTTTGAGCCTCGTACGAGCGACGAAGCGAAAGTGAGCGTCCCAGTCCCGTCGGGATGGAGCACTTTCGAGATCTCATCAAGATCCCGAGGCGCCCACGACTGCACCTTGATCGAACTTCCATGCTGGAGCTGCATCGCGCGTTGGCTCGTCACACAGCATGCGGTGCGTCGCGCGCTGCGTGCGGCCCACCATGGCGATGAGATCATGCCGACACCAACAGCGAGAAACGGCAGACCGAAGAGGGGGAAGAGAACGAAAACGCCGGGCGGCTTGTTCCCGCCACTTCCAAACCACACTCCCCACGCGGCAGCGGAAATCCAAAACGCAGCAAAACCGCCGAAGAAAATGCCGAAGATCGCGAGCGGCCACATTCTGCGAGCCGTGCGCGATGGCGAAGGCATCCCTGCGTATCAGAGTTCTTCGCCGTCGCGCAGTTCGTTGCGCACAGCGTCGTCGAGTTCAGGCGTCAGGCCGGGAATGCTCGACATGCGCGAATCAGCCCTTCTTCACGAAGCAGGTCTTGAGTACCCATACTTGCTTACCCTCGCGCACCTCGATCTCCTCGGCGCTTGAGGTGGTGCGGATGTTCTTGTAGGTCGTTCCACGCTTGATGGTGGTTTTCGCGCCTTTCACATCGAGGTCTTTGATGACCACGACGGAATCGCCGTCCTTGAGGACGTTGCCGTTGGAATCCTTCGTCACAACCGTCCATTCGTCGTCTTCGAAACTCATGCGAGGAGTGTCGCGAGTTTCGGGGGCAGATACAAGTTTGGAGACTGAGCAGTGGTGGGCGATGCATGGTGCACGGCACGTGCCATGCAGTGCCATGCACTGGGCGGCACGTGCCGTGCACCGTGGGTGTTCCGCTCAAAGTCTCACGCGCGCAGAATCGCCGTGTTCGCCTTGCCCTTGACGTCGGTCAGGCGGAAATCACGGCCTGCGTGGCGGTAGGTGAGGCGCTCGTGGTCGAGGCCGCAAAGGTGCAGCACCGTCGCGTGCCAGTCGTGGATGTCCATCACGCCGTCGACGGCGGTATCGCCAATCTCGTTCGTGCTGCCGTAGCTGAGTCCGCCTTGGACGCCGCCGCCCGCCATCCACATCGTGAAGCCCTTCGCGTTGTGATCGCGGCCGTCGCCGTTCTGCGCATAGGGCGTTCGACCGAACTCGCCGCCCCAGAGGACGAGCGTGTCGTCGAGCATGCCGCGCTGCTTGAGATCGGCAAGGAGCGCCGCAATCGGTTGGTCGATTTCGCCGCACTGCTTCGCGAGTTCGTCGCGGAGATTGCGGTGCGTATCCCAACCGCCGTGGCTCACTTCGATGAATCGGACGCCCTTCTCCGCGAGGCGTCGCGCGAGCAGGCACTGCCGTCCAAAGCTGTCGGTCGGCTCCTTGCCAATGCCGTACATGTCGAGCGTCGCCTTCTTCTCATCAGACAAGTCGACCAGATCGGGCACCTCGGCCTGCATGCGGAACGCGAGATCGTAACTCTGAATCACGCCCTCAAGCTCGCGATCTTCCTTCTCGCGCTTCAGCCGCTCCTTGTTGAGTCGCTGAATCAAGTCGATCTGCTCGCGCTGAGACTTCGTGCCATATCGATCGTTGTCGATGTGCGGAATCGCATCTTGCGACTGATTCGCACGGTTCCCACCGATACGCACGGGCGTCGCTTGGTACGCCGCTGGGAGAAAGCCATTCCCGTAGAGCTGTGCGCCACCGTTGTCGCCACGAGGATTGATCGCGACGAATCCTGGGAGGTTTTCGTTTTCGGTGCCGAGTCCGTAGAGGCTCCATGCGCCCATCGATGGTCGAACGAACTGGAACGAACCCGTGTGCAACTGAATCGACGCCTGTGCGTGCGCGGGGATCTCGGCCTTCATGCCGCGCAAGAGGCAGAGTTGATCGGCCTGCTTCTGAAGATTCGGAAAGAGATCACTGATCCAGAGTCCCGAGTTGCCAGACTGCGCGAACTTCCACGGGCTTGCGAGGAGTTTCGAGTTACCGCGGAACGTCTTTCCATCCATCGACGCGAGTTCAGGCTTGTAGTCGAACGTATCGACGTGGCTCGGCGCGCCTGCCATACAGAGGAAAATGATCCGCTTCGCACGCGGCGCGAAGTGCGGTCGCTTCGGCGCGAGCGGGTTGGTCGCAGCATCGTCGTCGAGGAGAAGCGATGCAGCGGACGCACGCGTTGCCATCGAAGCAAAGGCGACCGAGCCGAAGCCGCATGCCGCGAGGCGGAGCATGTCCCGACGACTCATGGCGGAAGGAAGACGGTTGTTGCAAAGGTCAGACATGAGAGGCTCGATTCAGCGGCGGCAAGTTGTTTCGCCGCGAGGTGAAGGGGTCGGTTCGGGTTTGTCGCAGCGCAGTCTTCCGCCGCGATCAATCGACGGTTCGGAATTCACCAGAGAGTAGGATTGCTTGGCAGAGTGCAGACCACTCGACATCGCGGGGGAGTGCGGCTGCTGCGCCATTTCCACTGCCAGCGTTACCCGCTCCCATGCGTTGGGCGACTTGTTGGCGAACGCGATCGCGAATCGCTCCGCGTCGCGCATTCCCTGACGCGGCCTCAGCGCCTGTGTTTGCTGGGCGCTCGCCCGCCAGTGCCTTGCGGAAGTCATCGAGAAAGTCACGGCAGGCCCGGGTTTCAGCACTTGTCGGCTTTCGTCCGTACGCGAGTTGGAACGCCGCGGCGATTCTCTCCGCCTCGGTATCGCCCGACTCGGTGACGCGTTGTGAAAATGCATCAGCAATGCGATTGATTTCGGCGCTGTTGAGCAGGTACAGCGCTTGGGTTGGAACATTCGTTGCGTCGCGTTGTCCCGTCACGAACGAAGGTTCCGCGAAGTCGAAGACCTCGAGTGACTCTGGTACCCGGTCACGCACGATCGGGAGGTAGACGCTGCGGTATCCGTCTGCTGCTTCCAACAGCCCTGCAAACATTCGTTCGACTTGCGGGCCGCGAAGCCCGCCTTCGCTGTAGTTGATGGGCGAGCCGATGCGTGGCGTAGGATCGAGAAGTCCAGCAACCGCGAGCATCGAATCGCGGATGGCTTCGGCTTCAAGTCGCTTCTTTGGCATGCGCCAGATGTACATGTTGTCGGGGTCGATATCCGAGTTCTTTGCATTGAAATCGCTCGACATGGCGTACGCGCGGGTCAGCATGATTTCGCGAATGAGCGCCTTCGTACTCCAGTCGAGTGCCATGAGACGCGCTGCAAGATGGTCGAGTAACTCGGGATGCGATGGCGCTTGGCCACTCATGCCGAAATTATCCGGCGTCGGGACGAGTCCCTTTCCGAAGAGGTGGAGCCAGACGCGGTTGGCCCACACGCGCGCGGTGAGCGGATTGGCTTCGTCCGCGATCCACTCCGCAAACTCCAACCGGCCACTTCCCTTCGTGATGCGAGGTTCGTCACCATCGGAGATGACTTGTACGAACCCACGAGGCACGACCACGCCGGGCTTGTCGAGTTCGCCGCGATCAAGCACGCGCGCGTTCAGCGCACG
This sequence comes from uncultured bacterium, assembly GCA_903911205.1. Classification (GTDB taxonomy): domain Bacteria; phylum Planctomycetota; class Phycisphaerae; order Phycisphaerales; family SM1A02; genus QWPT01. The sequence continues at coordinate 1,698 of CAIWCL010000057.1, read as the reverse complement.
TTCGCGATCGACAGCTCCCATGGCGACGAGGTTGTCGAGCGTGGGCGCGCCCTTCTCATCGAAGCGGTCCAGAATGGACCCGAGGTTGACCGCGGCTCCGCGCGTCGCACGCGCACGAACAACTTGCTGTTGCAGGTTTGCCGGGACCTCTTCGCCACGGCGACGAGCTGCCTGTGCTTCAGCAATGACGGCCGCGGCCTTCTCTGCTTCGGCGCGGGTTCGTTCTTCGGCCGCGGCGATGAGCGACATCTGTTGGGCGCGCATCGCAGGCCCAAGCGGGAGCCCTGAGTCATCCGGCAACTCGATCAGCGCCGCAGGATGATTATTCTGCTGCGCTTCGAACGTGCCGTAGCGCGTTTCCGTCGAGAGAAAGATTCCAGCGACCGCGTAGTAGTCCTTCTGCGGAATCGGATCGAATTTGTGGTCATGGCAACGCGCACAGGCGACGGTGAGCCCGAGCATGCCCTGCGTGACGGCATCGATCTGCTCGTCGGCGAGATCCATTTGAAACTGCGGCTTGCCGCGAGCGTTGTGGCTCTTCGGGCCAATCGCGAGATAGCCCGTGGCGACGAGATGCTCCGCGCGTTCCGCCGAGTTTTTCGCAGGAAGCAAATCGCCAGCCAGCTGCTCCACGAGAAACACGTTGTAAGGCTTGTCGGCGTTGAAACTCTCGATCACGTAATCGCGGTAGCGCCACGCATGCGGGTAGAGCGTGTTCGCTTCTTTGCCGCTCGACTCGGCGTATCGCGCCACATCAAGCCAGTGTCGGCCCCAACGCTCGCCGAACTGCGGGCTCGCAAGCATGCGATCGATGGCGCGCGCAAGCGCGTCTGGCGAAGAGTCGCCCTCGAAACGCTCGATATCGGCGGCGCTTGGTGGAAGACCGAGGAGATCGAAACTCGCGCGACGAAGCAACTCACGACGATCTGCGGGAGCTGCAGGAACAAGGCTTCGTTCCTGAAGCGCTGTCGCGATGAAGGCATCAATTGGGGTCGCGGCCCATGCGCGCATCGCTTCATCGAGCGATGGGACGGCTGGCGTCGCGATGGGGCGGTACGCCCAATGCGTGCTCTTGCCCGCGGCGATTTCTTCGGCGGACCAACGCTTTGCGGTGCCCGGAGAGACTCCCTTCGCACTCTCCACTTCGCTGCGCGGATCGGGCGCGCCCATCGCGACCCACTGCTCGAGCAGTGCGATGTCTTCATCGCGCAGCTTTCCCGCTGGAGGCATTTCGTAATCGCTGTCGTGGTAGCGGATCGCACGGAGAAGGAGTGATGAATCGACATCGCCCGGAACGACCGCTGGACCAGACTCGCCGCCTTTGAGAGTGGCTTCTCGCGTGTCGAGGCGAAGTCCACCCTTGGACTTGCCGCTCGACGCGGAGTGGCAGCCGTAGCAGTTTGCGATGAGGATCGGTCGGACCTTCGATTCAAAGAACTTGAGTTCGTCGGCGGTGAGCGGCGCGGGCGCGGTGGTTGGCCTGCCGTCATTCATCGAGCCTTCATCCTTCGAGCCTTTATCCATCGCATTCGGGTCGCTGTCCTGTCTCGGAGAAGCCTCACCCTGCATCTCGCCCTGCATCTCACCCTGACGCTCGCGCTTGGTTTCCGTCTCGATTGCTCCGGCCGTTCCTGTCGCAGCCGCGACGCGAGCAGCATGCAAGGCCACGACAACCGCCAAGGGCGTTGCTGCGGAAGC
>CAIWCL010000056.1 GCA_903911205.1 uncultured bacterium | reverse complement strand
TCAACCGCTGGCGCGTTCTTCAACAGTTCCTCGACGGGCATGCACGCCTTTGGCTCATCGGCGCCGAGGCGATTCACGATTTTCATCGGATGCGCCATCGGTTCAACGCCCTCCGTCGGCAGTGCTTGGAGTTTCGCGATGTGGCCAAGAATCGAACTCAACTGCGTCCGAACTTGACCCACCTGCGAATCCGGCAAACTCAGCCGCGAGAGTTTCGCGATCTTCTTGATGTCAGCGTCTGTCAAAGCTTCAGCCATGCTCCGAAAGGTAGCAGACACGCGGTTGGCAAGAGGCCTCGACCTATACTCTTCCCCTTCATGACTTCGTCCGCCAGCACGCCCCGTCCCATCGCTCGAGTTCTCGCGTTCTTTCTGCGGGTCGCGCTTGCACTTTCGTTCGTCGGTATCGGTGTCGGTATCTATGCGTGGCTTTACAACACGCGCCCGCAACCGCCGGCGAGCGATCCTTCGCAAACCGGTCGGCTGCGGCTTGTCGTCTCCGAGCCCATCACGCAGGCGGTTGGTCGGCGGTTCCGCGCGTTCGGGCAAGCGCGCGCGCTTGATGCCGCGGACGTACCCGCGCGGGTTTCCGCGACGGTTGCCACCGTGCATCCGAATTACCGCGAGGGCGCGACAGTCGAAGCGGGCGAGCCGCTCGTGACGCTCGATGAGAGCGACTTCCGTCGGCAACTCAACATTTCGGAAGAAGCGATCAAGGGGATCGACGCGCAGCTCTCGATGTTGGCGCTCGACGAGAGTTCGCTCCGTCGTGCGCTTGAACTCGCGGAAGAAGATGCGCAGATGGCAACGAACGATCTCGAGCGCGTGCGGAAGGCAGCGTCGCAAGACGCCGCCGTCGCGCGCGAAGTCGATCGTGCACGCGGCGCTGCGATTCTCTCGGAGCGTGCATTGATCGCGGCACGCGACGCGTCGCAGAAGTTGCCGCTCCAACGTGCGGCTTTGCTCGCTGAAAAAGCGCGGCAAGAGGCAGCGCGCGACCTCGCGCGTCTGTCGCTCGAGCGTTCGGTGGTGCGAGCTCCGATGGCGGGCGTCGTGCAAACCGCGCCGCTCGATCCGGGCGAAATGGCCGCCGCTGGCGCGCTCGTCGCGCGGATCGTTGATCCGCGCCAACTCGAGATTCCGATCTTGCTCCCCGCGCAGGCGCGTCCGTTCATTCGCGTTGGCGATCGTGTTTCGCTGCGCGCCGATCGCGCGGGTGCGACGAGCGTCGAAGCGCGTGTCGCGCGCATCGCACCGGAAGATGATGCATCGACACGCACGATGACGGTGTACGCCGAGGCGTCGGGTAGCGACGCGATCGCGCCGGGTTCCTTCATTGAGGCCGAAGTTGCCGCAAGCGACGAACGCCCGCGCACACTTGTTCCTCGTCGCGCGATCAGCGGTGGGCGCATTCTCGTGGTGCGCGACGGCCTTGCGCGCGGCGTGCCTGTGGAAGTCGAATTCGGGTTTTCCGGCCGACTCGCGCCGACGCTGCCCGACACCGAGTGGATCGTGCTCAAAGAACCGTTGCCCACCGACGCACTCGTGGTGCTTGATGGTTCGCGCCGCATTCGTGAAGGCGCACCAGTCGTTCCCGTTCGCACTGGCGAAGTTGGGTTGAAGCCCGACACCAACGCCCCCTGACGGAGACGATCTATGGACTTCATTACGTTTGGCGTCAAACGCCCCGTCTTCGGCAGTCTTTTGATGTGGTTCCTCGTCATTGGAGGAGTCGCCGCGCTGCTCTTGATGCGCCGCGAGTTCTTCCCGGCGGTCGAGCCTGAAGCCGCGCGCATCGCGATCATCTATCCGGGCGCGAGCCCCGCAGAAGTCGAAGAGGCGATGGCGCGCAAGATCGAGGACGTCGTCATCGACGTCGAAGGCGCACGCAAGGTTTCGTCGAACCTCGTCGAGGGCGGCGGTGGCATCGTCGTCGAGTTCGATGATGGCGCCGACATCAACCAGGGCATCGAAGATATTCGTATCGCGATCGACTCGCTGCAAGATCTGCCCGCCGACGCGGAACGCATCCGCGTGACCGAACTCAAGCCGAATTTCCCCGTGATGATCGTCACGCTGTTCGGCGACGCGGGCGAAGAAGCGCTCAAGCGCGCGGCGCGGCAAGTGAGTGATGAACTCCGCACGCTGCCTGGGATGGGAACACTCGTTCTCACCGGCGCGCGGCCGTATGAGATTCGCGTCGATGTCGATCGCACGGCGCTCGCGCGGCACGGACTGCGACTCTCGCAAGTGGCCGATGTCGTGCAGGCGTGGATGGCGGAAGTGCCGTCGGGCACGATGCGCACAGGCGGCACGAACGTTGGCGTGCGCACACTCGGTGCGGCCGAGCGCGCGGATGCGATTCGCGCGATTCCGCTGAAGGCGACGTCAGGCGGGCAAGTTGTCGCGGTTGGAGATGTCGCGAAGGTCGTCGAGAGTTTCGCGGACGAGCAAGTTGTGCGTCGCTACAACGGGAAGCCTGCGACGAGCCTCGTCATTTTCAAAGGTCCCGATGAAGACGCGGTGCGCATCGCAGAAATGGTGCGCGGATATGTCGCGGCGCGCAACGGCGAAGCGCTTCAACCGGCGAGCGTTTGGAATCGACTCACGGGGCTTCTGAATGGTTCTGATCGCGAACGCGGCTACACGCTCGGCGAAGCAGCGAACCGCAACAATCCGCTGCCATGCGCGATTGCGGGACACAACGATCTCGCGCGCATCATCGAGGGTCGTCTCGATCTCCTCACGAACGATGCGCTGCAGGGCTCCGTGCTCGTGTTGATCGTGATGGTCCTCTTCATGAATGTCCGCGCCGCGTGGTGGGTGATGTCGGGCATTTTCGTCTCGATCGGATGCACGGCACTCACGATGTGGGCGCTTGGCGTCACGCTGAATCTCGTCACGATGTTCGGACTACTCATCGTTGTCGGCATGCTTGCCGACGATGCGATCGTCGTTGCCGACATCATCATGCAGCGTGCCCAAGGTGGTCGCGACCCTAAGAAAGCCGCGATCGAAGGCACGAAGAGCGTCTTCTGGCCGATCGTCACCAACGCGACCACGATCATTCTCGCGTTCCTGCCGCTCGCGTACATCGCGGGTCGCATGGGCGATCTCTTGTCCGCGCTGCCGATTGTTGCCGCAGTCGCGCTTGGCTCGAGTGTCGTCGAGACGATGGTCATTCTTCCCGCGCACATGGCGCACGCCATTCACGGCATGCGCGAACGTCGTGCGAACTGGCTCGCGCGAACGTGGGGCCGCTTTGAGAGTTGGCGCGAAGATCACT
>CAIWCL010000055.1 GCA_903911205.1 uncultured bacterium | reverse complement strand
GGCCGCGTATGCGGCCTGCGTTCATAGTCTCGATTTCACGGGTGCGCGGGAGGAAGACGCAACACTCAAGCTTGTTCATGTGCCAGAGGGGCCGCGAGGAGGAGGGGGCGCCTGGGTGCCTTCCCCTGCCTTGTTTCCACCAATGGTGCCACCCGACTTCTGTTCAGCCTCTGCCTTCGCGAGTTCAACCTCGTCCTGAAGGCTTAGGCGACGATCACTTCGAACTTCCGTGCTTGGAACTTTGATTTCGTACCGCTTCCCGTTCTGTGCCTGAATGATCGCGATGGCGGATGCGCGGCGATCAGTGCCACCGCGTTCGGCAGTTGGATCCGCGACGACATCTACGAGGAAGTAACCGGTTCCCGTGGCGCTGTCCTTACCACCGATGACATCACCAGGCTGAAGCGTCACACGCTCAAGACGGCGCTCGCCGTCTTGGTACGAGTACACCTCAATGCTCGCTTGCCCGACGCCAAGTCGACCTTCACCTGGTACCGCATCGGTCACGAAGAACGCGATCCGCGGCGCCACCGTGACAGGTGCGCTCCACTCCGCGATTGGAGTATCCATCGTGAAGGGGACCGCGAGCGACTTCTGCTCCTTGTCGAGCAATCCAGCGTAGGTGAAGAATGGGTTGTATGTTCGAATGGCAGCGCGATAGCGGTAGGTTCGGCCAGGCAGTACGCCTAAATCATGCGCCCAAACCACCAAGCGATCTTGAGCCTTGGGATCAAACGGCCCTGTGGCGTTCGACGCGTCGACGGACGCCCCGAGCTTTTCGAGTTCCTTCTGCAGTGACTCGAGCCGAGCCTTCTTTTCCTTCAGCGCCTTCGTCATCTTGATGCGCTTTTCCTTTGTCGCCTCATCGCGGGGATCAACCCCGGATCCGTTGTTCTTTCCGCCGCCCATACCGCCACTAAGGCCACCACCACCAAGCCCGCCGCCCGGACGATTTTGTCCGCTATTTCCACTTCCGCCACGGTTACCGCCGCCGGACTCCTTCTGTTCTTCTTCCTCACGCTTCTTGTCTTCCTTGGATGTGTCCTCGAGCGGACCACCAATTTCCTTGAGATCTTGCTCAAGGCGCGCGACTTCCAGTGACTGCTTCGCAACGTTCTTGCGAAGGCTGCGGAGCTTTGGATCTTCGCTCTCTTGGACTTCCTCCGGGTCACTCAGCAACGTTGCCGCGCTGAAGTTACCACGCTTCGTTGGGATGAACTCTGGCTGCAAGATCGAGCGCTGCGTGGAAATGTTTGCGAGCGATTCCCAAACACCGTCTCGAAGCGCCGCGTTGGGGTCTCGAAGAATCTCTTGTCGGAGGGTGAAAGCTCCAGGAAGGATCTCGACCTGCGCCGTAGCACCGGCAGTTCCGTCCGCGAGCACTTCCTGTCGCTCAAAGACGACATCCACGAGGAACAGGTTGTTGCGATACCAAGGGGTTGGGATCGCCTTTGGCTGCTCCTTCGCGAGTTCCGCAAACATCGCCTTCGCATCGATCGTGGCGTTCGGAACGAGCCAAGAAACATCGAGCGAAGCACCGACAAACGCAGGGAGCTCTTTGGCTTTGGGATTTTGCTGAAGGAAAGTCACATCGACAGTGTCATCAAACTGAACCGTCGTTCCCATGTTGGCGGCAGCGAATACCGGTACGTGGTAAATCGCAGAGTCTGCGCCGCCAACTGGCTCGATTCTGCCCTTTGCGAGCCTCGGCTCGATTTGGGGAAGCCCGTCACTTCCGAGAGCGCGCGATGAAGCCAAGGCTTCGAAAGCGGCGCCATCGATGCTAGGAGGCAGCTTCCCTTTGAGTTGCTCCGCGAGCGGAGTGTTCTCGGTATCGAGCTTCCGCTTGAGCATGTCTGTCTTCGTAGCAATCTCGCGATCGAGATCACCGAGCGCAACACTTTTCCCATCGACTTTGACCGTGGTGGGAAAGAGCTGCCAAACGAGCACGCTGACGAAGACCACGCCGGATACACCAAGCACGATCTTCTCGACGTTCTGTTCGAAGAACGAGATACCTTTGGTCTTCATAGGTTCTTCCTGCGCTGCTGAACCCACTCTCAAGAGTGCGGGCAATTTGACTTGTTTTCGTAACGCGCCCCGGGTTTGGGAACGCACTTCAAACATGCCGTCTGAAAATCACGACTGCTCTCAGTTGGTCATTCGCGATACCCAGCTCGGTCGCATGTGTACATGATCCAATGACCTGTTCCTGGCTTATTCCCCCTGAGATGCAGTTCCACTCTCTGCAGAAACTGCGCCCTCGGGCGTCTTCAATTGAATTCCGAGTGCGGTTCGGATGACTGTTGGCATGTGCTTGGCAGTCCATTCACGGAACCAAACGGTCTCGACGGTTGCCGTGACTTCGCTGATGGGCTCGATGCCGAAGATGTAGCCGAGGCGCGCAGCCGCGAACGCGTCTGCAGGCGAAAGCCGAACATTGGTGATCGTCATGAAGTTCTCGTCCGCCAGTTTCGCGAACACGAGCGGGAGCTTCGATGTCTCCGCGATGAACGTCACCTCCGCAAGTCGGACGTCGTACACGACGTTGGAGGAGCGACCCGTAAACCGCTTCGTGTAGTCGCGCGATGCTTCCGCTGCCGAGTCGATGGCTGGTTCACCAAGAGGCGCACTTGCTGGTGCTGCGCTGGCCTCGGCAGGAGGAACGCTTCCATCACTCGCCGCAGCGGCGCCCTCTGCGGGCACTTCGCCCCCACCCATTGTTGACGCTTCTCCGGCCGCAGGCGCAGCAGATACGAGTTCCATGGGCAAAACGCGCAACGAAACCAAGCGCTTCACAGGATTGCGAAGCACAGAGTTCTCCGTGCCGCCATTTGC
>CAIWCL010000054.1 GCA_903911205.1 uncultured bacterium | reverse complement strand
GTGATGAGCCCAGGCCTCGCGGCCGATTGCGTCGATGGCTCGTACTTCGTGCTCGGCACGATGCAACTTCATAAAGACGCCGACTGGCGCACCGCGGAGAAACCGAAGGGTTACGCGAGCGATCACATGCCCGTATCGATTGAACTCGTGCCGAAGGACAAGCCCGCGAGCGCGTTCAAGCGTGCGCAGTCGAAGGAGCCAGCGACGGCAACGCCTGCTGGCGCGACCGGCAGCGAGCCTGCGAAGTCCGCGCAATCCGGCACGTTGCGCGCTGTTGAGGGTGGCAAGCAAGCACCCGCGACCGATGTCGCGACTGCGACGAAGCTCGTCGCTGCGGGTTGGCGCTACGTGATGCCGGAACCAAAGAGTAAGGCCGCGAAGTGGGGGAACAAGGACACGCGCACGACGTGGTTCCCGGGATACTGGAAGAACGCTTCGGGTGCGACGAGCGTGACGCAGCCAAGTGCAACCGATCAATTCAAGGGCGATGGCGCCGCGAAGCCGGCGTGGCGCGATGGCGGTTCGCCGAAGACTCCGACGTGGGTCGAATGGCTCTCGTCTGAGTCGGGCGGCGTGATGCCAGAGTAAGTGGTTGACGAAGGCTGCGAGGTCAACCCTGCCCAAGCAAGCGCATCACCTCGGTCACATCCTTGTCGCCACGGCCTGACACATTGATGACAAGCGTCTGATCGCGCGGCATCGCGCGCGCGGCCACGATCGCGCCGTGAATCGCGTGCGATGTCTCGAGCGCAGGAATGATGCCTTCCATCCGAGCAAAGATTTGAAAGGCTTCGAGCGCTTCCGCGTCGGTCGCAGCGACGTACTCAACGCGCTGCGTATCTTTCCACCAGGAGTGCTCGGGCCCGACGCCTGGGTAGTCGAGGCCTGCGCTGCACGAGTGGACATCGGCGGTCTGCCCGTACGAATCTTGCAAGACGTAACTCATCGAGCCGTGCAGAACGCCTGGTGTGCCCCACGTGAGTGGTGCTGCGTGGTCGCCAGGTCGAGAACCGCGACCGCCAGCTTCGACGCCGATCAGGCGCACTGATGCATCTTCGACGAACGGATAGAAGATGCCCGCGGCGTTTGAACCGCCGCCGACGCACGCAACGACCGCGTCAGGCAACCGACCGAGTTTTTCCAAACACTGCGCGCGGCATTCGCGGCCGATGACGCTTTGAAAATCGCGCACCATCATCGGGAACGGATGCGGTCCCACGACCGAGCCGATGATGTAGTGGGTCTGGCCGACCGAGCCCATCCAGTCGCGCATCGCTTCGTTGGTCGCATCCTTCAGGGTCTTCGAGCCCGAGTCGACCTCGATCACTTTCGCGCCCATCAACCGCATGCGGAAGACATTCAACTTCTGTCGTCGCACATCTTCGCTGCCCATATAGACGCAGCACTCGAGGCCGAAGCGCGCGCACGCGGTTGCCGTGGCGACACCGTGTTGGCCGGCGCCCGTTTCAGCAATGATGCGCGTCTTCCCCATGCGCTTCGCAAGCAGTGCTTGTCCGAGCGCGTTGTTGATCTTGTGGGCGCCGGTGTGCGCGAGGTCTTCTCGCTTCAACCAAATCCGCGCGCCGCCCGCGTGTGCCGAAAATCGCGGGGCTGGCGTGAGTTGCGTTGGTCGGCCAACGAACTCGCGGAGCAATCGATCGAGCTCGCTCAGAAAGGCGGGATCCGCGCGCGCGGCGCGATACGCCGCGTCGAGTTCCTCAAGCGCCGCGAGCAATGTCTCGGGCACGTACCGACCGCCGAACTTGCCAAAGCGGCCGGAAGCATCGGGGACTTGCGTGAAGGGAGCGGTCGACATGTTGCACACTTTCGCGCGTCGATCGACGCAGGACTCAATCAAGTGGATGAGAAAGCAAAGTGCTGGGAAAACCACCCTGCAGAGAACGCGAGCTCACGCAGTCGCAGATTTGCCGCGCTGGAAGAACATCAGCGCTGGGCCACTCAGCGCATACACCACAAATCCGGCTGCCAGCGCTTCCGTCGGCCACCAGATGGCGATGAGCACTGGCACAACAATGCGCAGCAAACTGCGGAAACCGCGTCGCGAACGCAGGACTTTGTTCGCAAAGTGCGAATAACGAATGTTCGAAATCATCGCGAACGCAGCGATCGCCGTGACGACGGGAATGCCCAGCGCCGCGACGCGCGCGAACGTCAAGCCTTCTTCGATGCCTTCGTGCTTATGCAACAAATGCTGGTGCAGCACGATCAAACTCGCAACGGTGCCACCCGCGCCGGGCGACGGAAGTCCGCGGAAATAGAGGTGATCCTCTTCCTTCGCGCTGCGCACTTCGGCGTTGAATCGCGCAAGTCGCAACGCGGTGCAGCACATGTAGAACGCCGCGATCGCCCAGAGAAACTTCGCATAGGCGTTGTCCGCCGGGCCGAGGATCGCGAGGCCTTCTGCGGGCCCGTAGTAGTGACTCACAAGGCGCAGCGTCATAAACGCGGGCGCCACACCAAAGGTAATCACGTCGGCGAGGCTATCGAGTTGCGCGCCGATGTCAGAGGTCGATCGCGTGAGCCGCGCGACCGATCCATCGATCGCGTCGAAGAACATGCCGAGGAAAATCAGCGCACCCGCGACGGTGAGCGTCGACCAACCAAACGCCGTATCCGCGATCGGCTTGGCCGCATAGTGAATCGCGGCGAAACCGCAGATGGCATTGCCGAGGGTGAGGAGTGTCGGCAACACGCTGGCCGCGCGGCGGCGACGGGTTCGACGCACGCCAGCGTCGCGAGGGTCTTGTGGGGCGGTCGCGGTCATGGCATCGATTCGGATTCGGGTGCGGGGTCTGGCGAAGATGCAGGCGCGGGATCGGGTGCGCTTTCAGGTACCGGTTCAGGCGAAACTTCGTCGGTTGGAAGCAGCGCTCCATCGGACGCGCGATCGGTCGGACTCGCGGTTGGGTCGACCGCCTTGGAAGAGGGCAGGATATCGGCGAATTTCGGCTCGATCACGAGTATCAGTGCCCGGTCGGGAAAGGGGCGTCCCTCAAAGAGGAGTGCAGCGCGTGTCGGAGGCGGCAGGGCTGGCGGATCGGCGCCTTCTTCGGGTTCCGGCGGGACGAAAGGCTCTTCGAGGATGACAAGGCACTCATCGGCCGTGAGTTCAAGCGCGAGACGTGCGCCCGCGATATCCGTCATGCGCTCGCGCGCTTCGGATGGATCCATCGGGACGCCGACGAGTCGATTGGGCGTCACACCAAGGCGAAACTCAAGTCGTGCGGCGGCGGAGTCGACCGTGGGAAAGCACCAGCCTCGCATCGCAAGACGGAGAAGTCCCTCGTCTGATCGCACGGCACGACCATCAGAGAAAAACGCAGAACCCTGTGCGACTTCGACCGTCGCAAGGTCGGTGAATGCTTCGGCTTGACCAAGGAGCGTGCGTCGCGTGGCGCGTGATGTTTGACGAGCGCCCTCAAGTGGTTTCTCAAACGCCGCCGCGATTGTCGGTAGTGACGCCGTTTTGACTCGCAGAAACACTATTCCTTCGCGCGCCAGCGGTGAGGGAATGCGCGTGGCCTCGCCGCTAGAGACGAGCTCCTCAAGCGCTCGTCGACGAATCTTCGGATCACTTGTGACAAACCAGCGCACGAGTTCAAGCCCGAGCGTTGTGGTCAGGCGGCCATAGCGCGCTGAAGCACTTTGCCGTTTTGTTGTGGAAGTGCCGCGCTTACTCGACGCGCAGGAGATCGCGACCGAGAGCATTCCTACGCAGATTCCACCGCATGCAAGCAGACCGAGCATGCGCGAAGCGGCGCGTGTCGGGAGCGAGGCGCACGAGGCGCTGCTTGGTCGGCGGGGCACCGTCATGCGTGCGGGCGGGGTTGTGCGCCGTTCAAGAAATCGATGAGCGCGCGCAGGCGGCTCCACGCTTTGCGATTGAACCGGAACGCAAGCCTCGGAAGCTCACGATGCTCTTCTTCCTCTTCGAACGCGGTGACCGTGCGGAATGAGCCCTCAACGCATAGTTCCGCGCGGAATTGCCGTTCCATCTCGCCGAGTTCATACTCGGTTGGAGGTGTGAGCAATCGCAACACCAATTCCTTGCCGACAAACCGCATCGAGTGATAACGGCGATAGAACGTCGCGACTTCTTCAACGGCCTTCGCGGGATCGGTATGGATCGTGTAAAGCCCACGATCTTCGGGCGAAATCAACCTTCGACGTGCGAGCGGCAGCACGCATCCCTCTTCCCAACTCTTCCAGTAATCGCCGCCTGCATGCTCGACGAGAACGACAGGAATGAGGTTCGACTTTCCCGTTTGGATTAGTGTCAGCGCCTCGAAGAGTTCGTCTTGTGTACCGAAGCCGCCGGGAAAAACAGCGACCGCGTCGGAGTGCGCCATGAACATGAGTTTGCGCGTGAAGAAGTAGCGGAAGTTCACGAGTTTCGGATCGCCGTCGATGACGGAGTTCGCGCCCGCTTCGAATGGAAGTCGGATGCGAAGACCGAAACACTTTTCAACATCCGGGCCTTCGTGGCCAGCCTTCATGATGCCGTCGCCAGCGCCTGTAATCACCATCATTCCCGCGGCAGAAATCAACTGGCTGAACTCGCGGGCGAGGATGTAGTCGGGATCCGTTGGCGGTGTTCGTGCGCTTCCGAAGATCGAGATCTTCCGAGTGCCGCGGTACGGATTGAAGATGCGATAGGCATGGCGCATCTCCTTCAACGCACTCCGCACGAGCTTGAGTTGACCCATGTCCGCGCCGTCGGCCACGAGCTTGAGACTCGAAAGCATCATCTCGGCGACGAGTTCGCGCGCTTCGTGTGACGGCTTCACACCGGTGGCTGTGAAGAACGAGTCGACGGCGGCTTCGATGTGTGAAAGATCGAGATGCGCAGGGCGATCTGGGTCGGTCATGGTGTTCGAGTCGTTGGAGAAGGCGTTTCCGGCGGTGGCACCGTCGGAGTGGCGCTCGGTGGAGGAGCAGATTCAGAAGGAGACGAGGATTTTGATGGAGGTTCTGATGGAGGTTCTGATGAAGGTTCTGACGGAGGTGCCGGTGTGGATGTCGTGGGGGCTGACGGTGTGACCGGCGCAGACGTTGGCGTCGTCGGCGTCGTCGGTGTCGTCGGCGGCATCGTCGGCATCGCAGTCGCCGCGGGAATTGCGACGACACTCATTTGTGGATCGCCGAGCGATCCGCGAATGTCGATGGCGAAGAGTTGATTCATCACACCGCTGATCACATCACTCAACAGCGGAATCGTTCCCTTCGGGAAGAAACGCATCGCGAGCGTGAACGTCGGGATATCAAGCTTTCCCTTTCCATTCAGGGTGAGTGTTTCGGTGGTCAGGCTGCATGATTGAATGTCGACGGTGTCGCCAGCGATGGTAAACGCCGTATCGAGCGCGTCGAGCGAGGCATTGATCGGAAGCATGAGCTGCGTCAATTGCAGTGCGCGCAGCGCAATGGGAGCGTCTGCGAGACGCGCATCCCGCAGCGCGACGCGACCCCAACCCTCCCGCCCCATCACTTCTTCAGGCGTCGAGCCCATCGGTCCTTCGACTTCGAGGATGCCTTCGAGTCGTCCATCGCTTCCGCGGGTTGCCGCCGTGCGTTCGGTTGCGCGCGCTGGTTCTCGCACAATGATGTAATCCGCGCCGGCAACGCGGACGCGCGCTTGATAGCGGTCGTTTTTGAAATCGGTTCGCGCGGCAACATCAAAGCGGCCAAGCGCGAAGTCGCCAGCACCTGCGATGTCGAGCGCATCGCCGGTTGCGTCGGTGGAGAGATCGATGACGGCAGTACCCATGGGTCGTTCGAGGACGATCGCGCGCGACGCCAAGACTTGGGCGTGGAAAACGACGGGTGTCGTCGCGCGCGGCGCATATTCCAACTCGAAGGGAAGCCGCGCATCCATTGCAGAGAACGCAACGCCCGTCTCAAACGCCGCAGACTCAAACGTTGCTTCGCCTTTCAAACGATACTGCTCAATTGGGTCGGTTCCTTCGGAAGGTCGATCGATCCAGCGCGCGGCGACTTCATCCAGTTGTAAGGTGAATCGGCCCGTTGAAGTGAGATCGATCGCGGCCGCGGAAGAGTCGAGGGGCGGGGGAAGTTGTGCGCGAAGCCCGCGCGAAAGGCGCGGTGCGTCGATCGCCAGTGTGCCGGTGAGCGTGTTCACACCCGACGTCGAACTCGATTCGATCGCGCCTTCGGCTCGGATGGTTCCGTCCGTCGGTGGCGTGTTGACGGCGCTTGCCAACGGCTGCGTCGTTTGGGCTTGAAGCGGTGCTGCAACTTGCGCGGCTTGCGCTTGCGGAGCTTGCATTTGCGGACTTTGAACAGCAAGACCATCGCTCTGGGGCGAAACGAAATTCCCCGCGACTTTCCAACGAACACCCTCACCGGTCGCCTCAATTTTCGACGCCGGATCGAAGAGGACCTCGACACGCGCGTCACGTGCGCCAGCAGCGAGCGACTTTGGTTCGACAGCAATCGATTCGCGAGGCGCGCCGACGTAGTGCGCGTCGAATCGGCCACTCGCTGACTCCGCGCGCATCCAGCCGACGATGGCGCCAGCGCGCGGCGTGAGGAGTTCGCGAACAATCGGTGATTCGAAGCGGCAATTCGAGATTTGGGCATCAAGCGGCGTCGAGCCCTCCGCCGCCGCCATCGAGAGCGGGCCGGAGAGACGAAGAATGCCGTCGTCCTGATTGCCGTCGGAAAGCCGGAACTCAAGACTTTCTGCACGCAACGCGCTGCCCGAAACGGCAATACGACCGGCGACGCGGTCGGCGCGCACGCGGCTTCCATCGAGCGTGATTTCAAGCCAATCGGGCGTGAGTACGCCCTCAGTTTCTGCGCCCTTGGCGGATACCGAGCGTCGCACCTTTCCGTCCATAGAGCCCGACGGACCGTAGCGCGTGAATCGCGCTTCCGCGGTGGCGGCGTCGGCCGCGAGATAGCCCTCGAATGCGCGATCGATGGGAAGATCATTCAGTTCGAGTTCGATCGAACTATTCGGGCCATCGAGATCATTGAACCCGCGTGCGACCACCGATCCGCCGCCGTGTCGACCGACACACTGCTCGAAGGTCAGCCGCTCCGGCACGATGTCGATCTGCGCGGCACACTCTTCGAGTGTGAAATCGGTTGGCCACGGGAGGCCTTCTTCCGCGAGCCACGATCGACCTGCGGCATCGGGAGCGGCTGTGCCACCCGAAAATGCGATGCGGAAGCGGAAATCCTCGCGTCCATCAGGCTTCGAAGTCACGAGCCCATTGAGTTCCATGGCGCCGCTGAGTCCGAGCGCGCGCAACAGTTCGCCACCCGGCGCGAGTTGCGCGCCCGGCCAACCACTTGGAATCTCGTCGCCATCGTGCGGAATCGCCGCAAGCAGCGCGGGGTTGAGTGCATCACCCTTGTCGGTGATCTCGATGAGCGGTCGGAGATCGCGGCCACCTTTCCCGTCACGCGGGATGTTGACGGACCCGGAGACATTGAAAATGCCGCCCGCAGGGGTTGTCGCGGTCAATCCGTCGCCGCCGATGACGATCGCTTCATCAAGCACTTGAAAGCGACCTTGCTTGATGCGAAGCGGATACGGGAATCGACCAAACACCACGCCGGCGTCTCGGACCTCGACATTACCCGTCACGAAGATCGGCTGTCCGAATCCTGCGGGCGAATACACACGCATTTGAAAGCCGCAACGTCCGCCGATCGCGAAAGGCCCGGCCGCAATCGAGCGCTCAAGACGTTCGCGGATCGCGCGATCCGTTTCGTCCTCGCCGAGTCGCGCGAGTTGTTGGCGTTGCTCAACAAGGAGCGCTGCGTCCGGAAGTAGGCCGGCCGTTGCGAGACCAGACGCGGCGCGGTTGTCGAAGAGGAGTTCGAGCGCTTCGCGCGCTCCGCCTTCAAAACTTGCGAAAAGTGTGTCGTCAATGGGCGCATCGTCGCAGCGAATGTCGAGGTCGATCTCTGCGCCGCTTGCGATTCCGTCGAGTCGCCCTTCGATCGAAACGGTGACTTCTGGAATTTCTGCAGTTCCTGCAGCGACCGTTGCTCCCGCTTTGGGCTGCGCTTTCCCGACGATCCGCTCCACCACGAGGTTGTCGCCCTCAAAGCCGATCGTGCCCGAGACATCGACAAGCGGATAGGGAAATTCTTCGAACGCTCCGGCGCAGCGCGAAAGTCGCAGCATGCCGCTCGATTGAAGCGGGGCGGGTTTCCGATCTTTGTCAGGCGATCCGCGCTCGAAGCGCGTTTCGACATCGATCGTCCATTGCACGATGTTGAAGTCGGAGAGGATCTTGACGGCAGCGGTCGGAAGTTGCAGCGTGTTCGGTGCTCCCTGCGCAATGACGGGAGAAGAGAACTCGCGAATCGACGCGGTCAAGGTGAAGGGCGCAATCCGAGCTGCGGCTTCGAGCCACGAGTCGCGCTTCTCCCAAGTGAAAGGTTCGAGTTCCGCCCGCGGAATATCAAGTTGAAACGCGCACTCAAAGGGCACGGGGATGACGAGTGCATCCGGATCGCGCGCGCCGAGTTCGCCTTTCAGTCCACGGAGTTCAACGCGATCTGTCGAGACGCGCAGTGTGCCTTCGCCGACCATCATGCGGGGCGTACTCTTCAGCGAGACCGCTTTGCCCCCGGCAAATCCACTCCACGCATCTTCAAGCCCGTCTTCACCAAGTGCATCGAGCGGAAGGTCCAGCGCGACCCCTTCGACATCAAACTCGGCCGTCGGTTCGCTTGTCGGGGAGTATTCAAACCGGCCACGTTTCAGCCGGCCGTCGAGCGAGAGCTTTCGCGTCCACTCACGAACCGCGATGGGCGCGATCGCGAGTTCGTGCTCGTTGACGATGAGATCATCAACTTCGAGTGAGAGCGATTGATCGGTCGGCGAGAATTCGCCTTTGATCGCACTGATCGCGATGTTGCCATCGGTATCGGGGCGGCCGTTGAGTTCAAGTTTGTACCGAGGCTTTGCATCCTCGAGCCGCTGCAGCGTGCCGCGAAATCGAAGTTCGCCGAGTTTCGTGTAGGTATCTCGCTCGGCGATGCCGTTGTCGATGATGAGTTCTTCGATGGTGACGGCTGGCGGATCGATCAATTTCTTTTCTGAACTCTCGTCTTTCGCGCGCACTTCGGGTCGCAGATCAAGGAGCGAAAATGAACCAGGCTCATTCGCGCGCTCTGCCAGACGGAGTTCGAGGCGATTGACTGAAACCGCGCGCACTGCGAGTTCACCGAGAATGAGTTTCCACGGCGAGAAATCGACGCGAACGCGGTCGGCGTAGGCGAGTTGTCCTGCGTCGCCTTCCCAGCCATCGACGCGAATGCGCACGTCTTCAAGAACGAGCGTGTCAAAACCCTCGAGTGCCATTTTGGAGGCGGCGACAGGGCCCCCGATCGCGCGGGTCGCGCGGGGCAGGATGATCGAAATCAGCGTCGAAGGTCGCGTGAAGTAGTAGAGACTCGCTCCACCAAGGATCGCCGCGATGACAACGAGACGTACGACGGTGCGCGACTTGGGGAGTCCGAATCGGCGCGTTCGTCGCGACGAACTTTCCGTCCTTTCGCGATGTGGTTGGGATGGCGGAGTTGGATCGGAGGACATGCAGAGCGAGGCGGACGAGACGCTCGAGGATTTGCGGAATCGAGCAGCCGAGGACGGAATCGGTCGCGACCGGCTGAGACCCGAGCGGCCATGGGGTTGGGTGGGGAGCGAAACGGAATGTGCGAGAGGGCGGATTCTACGAAACGGCGCGTCCTCGATGCTGCCTTGAGCGGGCGATTCCCATCATGAATCCCGCGATCGATTGCGCCAAATCTCGCCCCGGCGCTCTTGTAAGAGCTCGTTTCAGTGCTCGTTTCAGTGCTCGTGTCGTCACTCATGTCAGTGCTCGTGTCGGTGCTCGTGTCGGAGCTCGTGTCGGAACTCATTTCAGAGCTCGTGTCGGAACTCGTGTCGGAACTCGTGTCGTCACTCTGGTCAGAGCTCGTGTCGCGCGTTTCGCGCGCAATTCGTGCCCATCCAGTCGGACTCCGATCGGACTCCGAATCGCGTGGGGAGGTGCGATGGAGCGTTTTCGCGGGATTCGAAGGGCACTCTCGACCCGTGAGGCCTTCCGGTATGCCCGTGCACTTCTGCCATAGGACAGATTTGGAACGAGGAGTATTCCGTATGATGTGCCCCGCACCTCGCGTTTCTTTATGACTGAATCACGCCTACATGTCGTGTGTCGTACCGCACTTGTCACCGGAGCCTCGCATCGCGTCGGTCGCGCCATCGCGCTTGAACTTGCGCGTGCGGGTTTCAATCTTGAGTTGACCTATCGCACGCGTGCGGAGGAGTGTCGCGAGACCGCACGATGCGCGATCGAAGCGGCGGTTTTGGCAGGCTTCGAGATCACGGCTGCAACGCACGCGCTCGATTTGTCGGACACGCATGCGGTGGAAGTGTTCGCGCAGGCGCGCGCGAGAGCCTGTGGAACTACGGGCTCGATCGACGTTCTCGTCCACAACGCCTCGGAGTACAGCGCGCATACGTTCGGTTCGACGGTGGCTTCAGACCTTGAGACCGCGCATCGCATCGAAGTGGTGTCGCCGTTCCTGCTGACACAAGCGCTTCGTGAACCGCTCGCACGTTCGCAACTTCCCGGCGGCGCGTCGGTCGTCTTTTTCAGCGACACGTATGCGCTCGGTCGAGCGCGGGCGGGCTTCACTCCGTACATGCTTGCCAAGGCTTCGGTTGAAACACTGACGCGGCAATTGGCGGTTGAATTGGCGCCGAAGGTACGCGTTCACTGCATCGCACCGGGCGTGATTCTCTGGCCGGATCACTTTCCCGACTCGGCGAAGGAAGCAATTCTCGCCCGAACGCCGCTCGCGCGATCTGGTTCCGCGGAGGACGCCGCACGGCTCGTGCGATTTCTCGCGCTGGAAGCGTCGTTTGTAACCGGCGAAACAATCCGGCTTGATGGTGGTCGTGCGTTGCGCTGAGCAACTTGCGTGACGAACAAACTTCCGACGCGGCTTACTCGCTCGGGTGAGACGAGGAGGGCGTGTCCGGCTTCGCGCGATCTGCTGCTGTCTCCGCTGATGTCTTCGCTGGTGTCTCCGCTGGCGTCTCCGCTGGCGTCTCTGCTGGGGACCCGTCGCGCGCTCTCAACGATCGAATGGCGGGCTCAATGCGCGCGCGCTGTGCCGCTCCACCGAAAAGTGCTTTGAGCGCGGCGAGCTCTGATGCGGCGCGCGCTTCGTCGCCATCGCGAAGGAACGCTAACGCTGCCTCCGCTCGAAGATACGGATCGTTCGGCGTTGCGCGAATGGCGAGATCCCATGCGGCTGCGGCGCGCGTGGATTCGCCGGACTCAGTGAGCGCGAGGGCAAACTGCTGCGCAATTGCAGGCTTCGATCGCTCAATCTCGGAGAGTGCCGAGAGCAATCGCGCCGCGTCCCGGGCGCGATTGTTCGCGCGAAGCGCTTTCGCCAGAACGAGACGCATTTCAAGCATCTCGCGATCTCTCGCGAGTGCGGTTTCCGCCGCCGTGAGTGCGATGGAGGCATCACCACGGGCGAGCGCGATTTCAGCGCGAAGCGCAGCACTCCAGGGAGCATCTGGTGCAAGCCGCTCGTGACGCGCGGCAAACTCGTCGATGCGCGGATCGCGGGCATCATGCGAAAGCGCAGAAAGTGCCGCGGGAAGGAGCGTGGCGAGATCGTCCGGTGCTGCCGCGAGTGCGGCGTCGTAGAGCGTCTGCGCAATCGCGTGATCGCCTACACGATCCGCGAGCATCGCGGCAAACCTGCGCGCCTCGAGAGAGGGTGAATATGCGTTCACGATACGCGTGGGGGGCGTCGTGTTCGAGCCTGTCGCGACGGCCCGCTGTGCCGCCTGCGCAGCCTCGCGCACAAGCGACTCGCGCTGCAGAGGCGTGAGATCGTCAGCGAGCTCCGCGCGCGCGAAGTACGCACGCGCGGCATACTCCTGCGCACGCGCGCCGAGCATTGCATCTGATCCTGCCTGCTCGACAAGTTTGCGTGCGACGAGTTCGGCTTCGCGAGTTCTGTTCGCGGCGATGTACGTCTCAATCGCGCGTGCGGCATCGTCGAACGGCTCACGTGCGAAGGCAACTTGGGCATCGCCGTCCGCCGGGTCTTTCGAGTCGACATGCGTCGAAGGAGCTTGTGCATCGCGGTTTTCGCAGGCAACAGTGAGGATCGCCGCGGCCGCAAGCACGGCAGACGCGACGAGGTCGCGCGTCGGACGGTGATGCGTGGCACGCTTGGTGCCGCGTTGGTGGCTTCCTCGCATGAGCGCAATCTAACGCCGCTACCGCATGTGCCGTGAGCGGGATGCCGCGATTTCCTGCGGTTCCGCGCACGGTTCTCGACGCGCTTGCGAGGTAGAATCGCCGCCCCTATGTCCTCGATGTCTTCCGGTTCTGCGTCTTCCGCTTCCCCGTCTGCGCCCGCCGAACTTCCGAAGGGATACGTCCCGTCGGAGGCAGAAGGCGCGGTGCATGCGCGTTGGGACGCGGCGCGCTGCTTCCACGCCGAGCCATCGGCCGCAGGCGAGACCTACGCGATCTTCATCCCGCCGCCGAACGTGACGGCCGCGCTCCACCTCGGGCACGCGTTTAACAATTCGCTGCAAGATCTGCTCACGCGCTACCACCGCATGAAGGGTTGCAACACGCTGTGGATGCCGGGCACCGACCATGCGGGTATCGCGACGCAGACGGTGGTCGAGAAGCGCCTGATGCTGCAAGGAAAGAAGCGCACGGATTTCACGCGCGAGGCGTTCGTCGAAAAGGTGCAGGAATGGAAGGATGAGTACGAGGCGACGATCCTCGGGCAGTTGAAAGGCATGGGTTGCTCGTGCGATTTTGAACGCACCCGTTTCACCATGGACGACACGTGCGCGACCGCCGTGCGCCACGCGTTCTTCACACTCTTCAAGGATGGCCTCGTCTACCGCGGAAAGCGCCTCGTCAACTGGGATCCGGTCACGCAGACCGCGCTCGCCGACGACGAGGTCGAGATGGAGGAGGTCGACGGCAACTTCTGGTACCTCAAGTACCCGCTCGCCGACGGATCTGGCCACGTGACCGTCGCCACGACGCGCCCAGAGACCATGCTTGGCGATACGGCCGTTGCGGTGAACCCGAAGGATCCGCGCGCGGCCGCGTTGCGCGGCAAGAAGTTGCGCCTGCCGATTGTTGGGCGCGAGATCCCCGTGGTCGAGGACGATTACGTCGTGATGCCCGCGTCGCTCGGCGGCGACCCCGCCGATCCGAAGGCGCAGTTCGCAACGGGTTTCCTGAAGGTCACTCCGGCACACGATCCGAACGACTGGGACATCGGACAGCGCCACGGCGTCGCCGCGATCAACGTGATGGCGCCGGACGGGTCGATCAGCGATCGCCACGGATGGCTCGATGTTTCTGCGGAAGCGAAGCAATTTGTCGGGCTTTCTCGCGAGGAAGCGCGCAAACGAATCGTCGCGTGGTTCAAGCAGAACGGCCTCCTCGAAGAGGTGAAGCCCTATCGCCACTCGGTCGGTCATTCGTACCGCTCGCACGTGCCGGTGGAGCCCTATCTCAGCGACCAGTGGTACGTGCGCGTCACCGACGACCGTTTGCGCGGCACCGCGCTCCGTGCGATGGCGAACGATCAGGTGGAAGGCGCGCTCGAGCCTGCGGTCGCGCATGGTCCGAAGATGGCGGGCGACGGTGAGTTGCGTTTCTTCCCGGCGCGCTACGCGAAGAACTTTCAGATGTGGCATGAGAACATCCGCGATTGGTGTATCTCGCGCCAGTTGTGGTGGGGGCACCGCATCCCGGTGTGGACGAAGCGCGGCGAAGCGTCCGCGCTTGCATCGCATCTCGGTGCGCTCGCGTCGCTCGATGCGTCGCGTGCGGTCGTGCGCGCGGCGCGCGTCGTCGATGGCGCGGAGATCGCGCTTTCGGTGCTGCCTGCCGCACACGGAGAGCATGATCTCCATGTCTGTCTTCTCGACGACAGCGATGGTCCGGCGCTCGAAGCGATGGGCTTCAAACGCGACCCCGACGTCCTTGACACGTGGTTCTCGTCGGCGCTTTGGCCGCTCTCAACCCTTGGTTGGCCCGACCCCTCGAAGTGGCCCGAGATGGCGGGCCTGCTTGATCGCTACAACCCGAGCTCGGTGCTTTGCACGGCGCGAGAGATCATCACGCTGTGGGTTTCGCGCATGGTGATGTTCAATCGCTACTTCCTCGGGCGATTGCCGTTCAAGCAGGTCTTCATCCACGCGATGATTCAGGATGGCCACGGGCAGAAGATGTCGAAATCGCTTGGAAATGGCGTCGATCCGCGCGACATCATCCACTCGCACGGTTCCGATGCGATGCGCTTCACGCTCGTGTCGATGGCGACAAACACGCAAGATGTTCGTTTGCCTGTGGATATGGTCTGTCCGTACACCAGTGAGACATTCACGCCGAAGTGGGCCACGACGAGTGCGGGATACACCGTGGCCGATGCGATCCAAACGTCGCCGAAGGATGCCTCGAAGAAGATGGTGTCGGGCTTCGGTGCGGCAACGGGTGTTGCGACGCCCACCGCCGAGATTCCGCTTGCACGTAACACCAGCGCGCGCTTCGATCTTGGACGCAACTTCGCAAACAAACTTTGGAACGCGACACGCTTCGCACTCTCGAATCTTGCGCAGGCGTCTGCGGATTCGAAGGCGGAGCCGCTCACGCTGCTGGATCGTTGGATGCTCGCGCGGCTTGAGCGCTCGGTGCGCGCGTATGACGCGGCGGTCGCTGAGTACGAGTTCCACCGTGTGGCGGAGGTTGTGTACGACCTCGTGTGGCGCGACTTCTGCGACTGGTACCTCGAGGGCGTGAAGCCAACGATTCGTTCGAATGCGACGCAGCAGGCGATTCTCGCGGCCGCGCTCGACGCGATCTTGCGCATGCTGCACCCGATCTGTCCGTTCGTGACCGAGACACTCTGGTCGAGCGTTCAATCGCTCGGGAAGGGTGCGGTCGACGGTGTGATGCTTCCGCCGAGTGCGCTCTGCGCGACGGCGGCGTGGCCTGCGTTCGACGCGCGTCTGCGCGATGAGAAGTCCCTCGCCGACTTCGCGCGTGTTCAAGCGCTCGTCGACGCGATCCGCAAGGTGCGCGGCGAACGTCAGGTTTCGCCGAAGAAGAAGATCACGCTGCTGGCGTCTGATTCGGTGCGCGCGCTGATTGCGGCATCGGAGGGCGTCGTGGAGACGCTTGGCGGCCTTGAGTCGGTGGGAGCGAGCCCGGCGGCGCGGCCATCAACCGCTGTGGCCATTCCGTTCGAAGGCAGCGAGGTTCTGCTCGATGGAATCGTCGACGCTGTGGATGCGGGCGCCGAGAAGGCGCGGCTTTCGAAGTTGATCGCCGAACGCGAGAAGCAGGCGGCAGGCATGCGCGCGAAGCTTGGGAACGAGGCTTACGTGGCGAAGGCGCCGCCGGCGCTCGTCGATGAAACGCGGAAGAAGCTCGCGGAGATCGACGCGGACGTGGCAGCGGCCAAGAGCGCACTCGCGGGACTTGCTTGAGCGCTCGCAACCTGCTTCGCAACTTGCTCGCTTTCGTGTGATCCACGCCAGAGCGAGCCGCCGCAGCGGCGACCGCCTTCATGACGAGCGCTCGCAACCTGCTTCGCAACTTGCTCGCTTTCGCGTGATCCACGCCAAAGGGAGCCGCCGCAGCGGCGGCGAACACGCACCGTCCCAACCTTGTCCCGAATCCAACACCTTTGTGCAGCGAAACCCGCCGCCGCGGATAGACTCCGCGCCATCGTCGTGAGGAACGCTCCCTTCATCCTCTCTGTCGTTCTGGCCGCTTCGGCGGTACACGGCTGTCGTTCCAGTTCGCAGCCCTCGGTCGCTCCGGCCGCGCCGGCTGCCGTGAAGAACGATCTGCGGCGTACCGAGCCGATCATCGAGCCTTGGTCCTTCGCCGGAAAGAACGGCGAGTGCATCGACATCGGCACCCATCGTGTGCATTCGACGTTGCGCGATCCGGTGATCCGCGATCGCATGCAAGTGTTCCTTCCGACAGCGCTCGATCACTACCGATCGGCGCTTGTCCCGCTCCCAGCACCCGACGAGCCCATCGAGGTCTTTCTCTTCGGTTCGCGCGCAGAGTGGCTCGGATACACCCGCGAGCGTCTGCCACAAGAAGCGGCGATGTACGAAAAGATCGGTCGCGGCGGATACACGGTCGAAGGCGATGCGGTGCTCTACGACATCGGTCGCTGGGACACCTTCACCATCGCGTCTCACGAGGGTTGGCATGCGTACACGCAGCGTGTCTTCCGTCACTCACTGCCCGTGTGGCTCGAAGAAGGCATCGCCTGCTACATGGAGGGCGTGCGAGGCGGCGTTGATGGCGCTCCGCCGAAGTTCATCCCTTGGCGAAACTTTGAGCGTTACGGCGAATTGCGCGATGTGGTCTCGCGCGGCCGCTTGATTCCGCTGGAAGAGCTCGTCCAGGGAACGCCGCAAGATGCGCTCGCGAGCGGGCGCACAACGTTGCTTGGTTACTACGCACAGGTTTGGGCGCTCGTCCATTTCCTCAACGAGGGCGAGGGCGGTCGCTATCGCAAAGGCCTCGAGCGGCTCCTTTCAGACGCGGTCGATGGTCGTATCGCGGGCACCTTGTGGGAGTCGAGCCGAGCGGGGACCCGAAACGAACGTCGCATGGCCATTGGTCGACAGGTTGGTCCGGCGGTGTTGCGCGAGTATTTCGCTGAGGATCTGCCCCGAATCTCGTCGGAGTACGACGTGTTTGTGCGCGCGATTGTGGCGCGTGGAAACGGCGAGAAGATTTGGCGCGGTGAATCGCCGGTGATTGTTTCCCCCGTGTCGAGTTCGTCCGTGTCGAGTTCGTCCGTGTCGAGTTCTTCCGTGTCGACTCCCTCTGGCACATCCACGACACCTCCGAACGCATCCCGCTGACCCGTTACACTCGGTGCGTGGTCAAGATCATTTCCGGCGACTTCCGATCTCGCATTTTGCTCTCACCTGAAGGCGAGGATGTCACGCGCCCGATGACCGCGCGCGTGAAAGAGTCCGTCTTCGCAATGCTGCACGGCTGGTTCAAGGATGCCCGCGTCCTCGATCTCTTTGCCGGCATCGGCACCGTTGGTCTTGAGTGTGCGAGCCGCGGCGCCGCGGAAGTGGTGATGGTCGAACGCGACCGCGATGTCTTTCGGTACCTCGAGCACAACGTCAAGACGCTGAAGTGCGAGGATCGGGTCACTGCACTGCAGGCTGATGCACTCGGTCCGACGGCACTCGCGCGCAGTCCGAAGCCCGTCGATCTTGTCTTCATGGATCCGCCGTATGCGCTCATGGTGGAGCCCGCGACGCGCAAACTCGTGATGGCACAAGCGGCACGTACGCGCACGCTGTTCGCGCCAAAGGGTTTCCTCATCTTGCGGACACCGGTTGATCTCGATGAACCTGAGAAGTTGATTCCTGGCTTCATTGGACCCGAGGTGCACCAATACAAGGACGACATGTTCGTCTATCTCTACATGCCTGATTCGGCGCAGCGAACCTCCGAGTTGGCCGACGACGATGGCGGCGATGGAGCGCGCGCGAATGCCTGAAGCGTTTGGCACGTTACCGATGAGCGTGCGCGAGAAGGCGAAGCTGTGCGAATTCGCGAGAGTTCCCGCGCTTGTCGTGCATCCGGCATTCGCCGCCGACGGCGCGATGCACGGCAGCCTGGCACCCGTCCTTCTCTGGATGCACGGGCGCACCGCGAACAAAGAACTTGATCCCGGTCGCTACCTGCGGCTCGTGCGTGCGGGGATCGCGAGCGTGGCGCTTGATCTGCCGGGGCACGGCGCCCGCTTCGATGACGCGCTTCAACAGCCCGAGCGCACGCTTGAGTTTGTCGAACAGATGGCAGGGGAGATCGACGGCGTCGTGGCGGCGATGGCGGCGACGGGTTGGTTCGCGATGGACCGCGTCGCGATCGGTGGGATGAGCGCGGGCGGGATGGCGACACTCATCCGGCTTTGCACGCCGCACGCGTTTCGTGCGGCATGTGTTGAGTGCACGACAGGCTCGTTCGCGTGGCAACGCAACCGTGCGATGTTTGAACCACAGCGCGCGGCACGGCTCGACCCGATCCAACATCTCGCGTCATGGCGGGCGATCCCGCTCCTCATCCTTCACAACGCGCTCGACGCCTGGGTTGCGGTTGAGGGGCAGCGCGAATTCGTCGAGGCATTGACGACTCGCGGGCTCGCGACGGACGTGGCGATGCATGAGTACGGCGAGACGGGCGCGCCCCACGAACACTCTGGATTTGGCCGGTTTTCAAGCGATGCGAAGGATCGGCAGACGAACTTCCTCGTCAGTCATCTGAGGGATAGCCGCTGACGGTCCGCTGCCCCGCGTGCGGTTCTGCACCTTGGGAACTCGAGCAACGCAACGGTGTTCACTGCCGAACGCCCGGTGAGGTCATCGGGCTGGTTCGCTTGGCAATGTGCGTGCCGGGTCGATGGGCACCTCGCAGAATGTGAGCGCCGCGATGCCGTTCTCACCGCGCAGGATCGTCTTCTGGCTCCATCGGTCACCGTCGATGTAACTGATGGTGCGTGCGTCGGTCGGTGCGGCGAGACGGAGCGTCACCGTCGCGCCATGTGCTTCTGACGATGCGTAATCTCCCCTCGCGCCGTCGAGCAAGAACTGCCCTGCGAGCGCAGCGTCCCAGCGCACGGGCTGGTCGAACTCAAGCATGATCGCATCGCGCGCAGCACCCGCGAACTGCGCCGACACGAGGTCGGGCGGCGT
>CAIWCL010000053.1 GCA_903911205.1 uncultured bacterium | reverse complement strand
CGCTCTTCGCGACGACGTTCAAGCACCAAAGCGAGCAAAGACGGCGGTCGCGCGGGTCAGCCGCGTCCCGCGGTCCGTTGCGAGCGCTCCAAAAAGAAAGACCCCCGACCGAAGTCGGGGGCGGAGGGAGGGAAAAGGGCTTGTTAGGAGGAGTCTTGCGACTCGACTCGCCAACAATGTGCACCCAATTCCGGAGAGTGCAAATGCCTGAAGCAATTTTTCTTGGAATTGCTCATTCAACCCGCGCAGACTGCGAAAAACGCACTTCTGAACGGTCTGAATCCCGCTCATCGCAACGAAGAGCACGCGGCAGGGGTAAGGGCTCCCCCGAAACCGCCTGTGACGGGCGACGAGACCAACGATCGGCTCGGGTAAACTTCTTGTTCCGACCCGGTCGGCTGGGGCGGCGTTTGCACTCGCAAGACTGACCATCGCACGGATCTCCTGCTCGAATCTGCGCGATTTTTCCGAAGATCTCTCTCCCAATGAACTCCAATTCGATGAACTTCTTGCCGTCGCTTTCGTTGAAGCACCTCCTGCTGGCCGTCGCTGCTGCGGTCTGCACCCTCTCGAACGCAGGGTGTGACCGGGGAAACTCGGCTGCTTCAACCCCGTCGGCGGAGGCCAGTACTTCAGCCGCGGCAAAGCCGGCTGCTGAGGTGGTGGCGCAGGGCTCGGCTTCAACGACAGCGCCTGTCTCAACACCCACCGCAGTGCCCACATCGGCTCCGCAAGATGCTGCAGCATCGGACGCGGAACCCGTGGACGGCCCGCCGCCGCTCCGATTGGAGCCTGCGGTTCTTGACTTCGGAATCATCGCGCCTGGCAAGCAGGCGGAAGGTGTTTGCAAACTTGTCAATACCGGCACCAAGGAACTCGAGGTTCTCACTGTGCAGCCCGGCTGCAAGTGCACAGCGATTACGGATATCGCCGGTCAGAAGATTCCTGTCGGAGGATCGATCGATCTCAAGGCGGCGATGACAGCCCAGTCGGCGCCGGGAACAAAGCGCGCGGATATCAAGATTCTGATCGATGGTTACACCGAAGTGGTCACGCTGGGACTCGTGAATGAAGTCTCGCTGCCTATTCGTGTCAGCCCGGCGTATCTCAACGCAGTCAAGGATCAACCGCAATCAGGCCGCATTGTTGTGGAGTCGATCGACAAGCAGCCCTTCCGGATCTGCTCGATCGGTGGCAAGAAGCCAAACCTCGTTGGGTTTGATGTGGAGAAGGATGAGCCGCGAAGTCAGTACCTCGTCGATTGGGACTTTGCCCGCGATTTCCCAGAGGGAGTTGCCCCGCGTTACTGGATCATTGAGACCGATCGCGCCGACTGCCCGCTCGTGGACGTCTTTGTGCGTCACGAGTCGAGCCTGCCGCGACCTGCGCTGAAGTTGACGGACTATCGGCATACGTTCGGACGGATTGAAGAGGGTGCTTCCTACGAGTTCACCGTCGATATCTCGGATCTTCCTGAATCTGAGCGTGTGATCACCGCGGCGAGCTCCTCTAGCGCTGCGCGCGTGGAAATGCTCGGTACAGAGCGTGAAGGAAGCATCACGCATGTCAAGTTGAAGGTCACACCGCAGGCCGGAACGCTTGGCGTTCACTTCATCCCATTCAACATCTACACGAATTCGAAGCAGCAGAATGTGGCTGTGTGGGGCCAGTGGGTTCCCAAGGGCACTGTTGGTTGCTTTGGACGCTGAGGCGTCGTCTCACGCCACAATTCGCTTGGGTAGCTCGTGTCTCTCTCACACACGCGATGCTTCGGCATCGCGTGTGTTTTTCGAGAACCGTCGTATTCGCGGCAGAACCCTCGCTTCGGAAACAAGGACGCGATGGAAACCGACAGCAGCGGCGGTGACCGCTCAATGGAAACCGGTGAGCACCATGCGGACGCCCACGTAGGCGAGGAGCAGTGAGAGGATGCTCCGAATGAGCGTCGTCGGCAGCCGATAGACAAGTGCGGCACCGATGGTTCCGCCGATCATGGCGGATGGCGAAAGAACGGCCGCGAGCCACAGCGCGTCGGACAACGACGCGTTGGACGCGCCGCTGGCCGAAAGGCTCGACAAACTCGCGTTCTTTGCGATTGCGCCGATCAAGCAGGCGGTAATCATGGCGCACGCGGAGCACGCGACCGCCTGGCGAAGCGGGATCTTTCCGAACTTTCGGAGGATCGGGACCATGATCGCGCCGCCGCCGATTCCAAGTAATCCGGAGAGGAAGCCGCCGATTGCGCCCGTCGCGAGCGCGAGGCGCCAGCGGGTCGCTTCGATGGGAAGCTCTGGTGCGTCTGGTTTTCGCCGAAGGAGCCCGACGACTTCTGAGGTCGAGGCGTAGCAGAGAAAAGTGCCAAACGTGATGTAGAGCCACGATGCGTGGATGACGTTGCTCGTCAGGACACCGAACAACGCGGTGACCGCGGCAGTTGCAGCCATCACTGGGACAACATCGCGACGAATGGTGCCGCGTCCCCAGTGTTTGCGGGTGGCAGCACTTGCAACGAAGACATTGGCGATCAGCGCCGAAGCTTGATAAAGGTGATAGTTGGGTCCGAGGAGCAGGGTGATCGTCGGAATGATGAACACCGAGCCCCCGAGTCCGAGGAGCCCGCCGAGTGTTCCGCCGGTGAGTCCGATGGCGGCCGCAAGTGCGATCTGGATTGGTGTCCACTCCACAGGTGGTCAACCTATCAGCCGGAAGGCGCCAATGGGGGGCGTTGGGGAAGGGCATGTCGATTCGAAGCTGCGCAATTCCTGCGGCAACGGATCGCGTTCGAAGGATCGTCCTGCACTTTGAGGTCAATCTCAGAATCAGAACGTGACGCCGAGCGTCTTCGGGATACGCTTCGGCCCCGCGAGGTTGAGGCGACAGACGGAAGAGGGCCGAGTCTGAAAGAGGGCTCTCCCCCGAGCGTCGACGGTGAGGAATACGGCGAACCTCCGATTCTCCGCGAAAGAACACACGTGCGTCCGCTCGTCGCGGTGCGAGTCGGCCTGATCGAAAATGGATCCAACCCGGTCTCATGCTCCTTCCTCGCGAGTTCAATCCTCGCAAGCCTCGCGCGGCTGGTCTCCAGTATCGATGCGGGTGGGCGCAGTTGGTTTCTTTGTCTCGTCGATACTTGTGGGATTGGGCGTCGCAACGGGCCGCGTGGCGGAAAGTTCGGGGGAACCTGCTTCGCCGTCTGCAGCGTCGGACAGAGAAACTGCGATGACCTCCACCGGCGGGGCGGTTCATGTGGATCCGTGGGTATCGCGCGGCTCGAACCTCTCGGGCATCGACGCAAGCGAGCGGGATCTCAAGAGCAAGAGTGTCGTTCAGGCAAACGACGTCCAAGCATCTCGGGGCGGAGGCAGATCTCATGGTGCGTCGCCACCGATCGCGTATCGAGTCGCTCGGGGGCCCTTCGCTTCGCAACTGACCCGCGTTCAACTTGATGGATGTTTCGGACCGCAATGGAATACCAAGTTGTTCGAAGCGGTCGTCGTGGAGCTCGCGCTGCCTGAGGCCGCGCTTCTTCAAGCGGCTTTGCTCCCAGAGATGTTCCCGCAGGCGCATCCGCCGCGGGATCGCAACGCCAGAACCGATTCGTACAAGTTGGGTTCGCAACGCATGACGAGCCACTCCTCGGAGCGCGCGCAACACTTCGTTGCAGTACGCGACAGCGGCGATGGAGCAGCAGTTGGACAACTCCGTTCGTTCGATGCACGCCCTGTTCGTGCGGTACGAACAGTGCGAATGACTGTGACGGCCTACAGCCCGGATGAGCGCAGTTGTGGAACGAGCGCGGATGGAATCACGGCGAGTGGCTACTCCGTGCATGTCAACGGTGGATGCCTTGTGGCGGCCGATCCGAAGGTTCTGCCGCTCGGCTCGCTCGTCAGTGTTCCCGGGTACGACGGCGGTGCAGTCGTGCCGGTGCTCGACACTGGCGGAGCGATCAAAGGAAGTCGGCTCGACGTCCTCTTTCCAACGCATGACGAAGCTCTGCGCTGGGGGCGTCGCACACTCGACGTCACGATCTGGGAGTACGACGATGGTCGCCCGAGCGGCTTCAAGCGTGTGCGTCGTGCGCCTCGCGATGGAGCGTAAGTGTCGGGAATCATCGGAAGACTTGTTCGGCCGATCGTCCCGCCATCCGCCGACCCAATCGCTGGCCCAATCGCTGACCCAAGCGATCACCCAACCTGCGCGTCGTATCACAGAGGATATGAACGCCACGAGCTTCATGCGACAGACCCTCCCGCAGTGCTTCCGAGAGCACCCCCGAGAGCACTCGTTGCCTGCGCCCCTTTCATTCGGTCGAGCACGCGATAGTGAATCGCTTCCGCGACGTGCGCATCGTTGACGCGATCACAACCGTCGATATCCGCAATGGTGCGTGCAACTCGTCGAATGCGGTCATAGGCACGCGCGGAAAGTCCGAGGTCGCGCATTGCACCTTCGAGGAGGCGCTGCGCCGGACCCTCGAGGACGCAGGAACGATCAAGTTCACGCCCGCCAAGCCGAGCATTCGGTCGATCGCGGCCTTGTCGGATCTCCATCCTGCCGCGTGCGTCGAGCACCTTCGTGCGAAGGTCCGCCGTTGAGGCACCAGCGCGCGCGGATTGAAGGCTCGAGAACGGTACTGCGCGAACCTCTACATGCAGATCGATACGGTCGAGGAGCGGACCCGACAATCGACCGATGTACTTCTCTTGCGCGCGGCGCTCTGACAGACTGGCGGCAAAACCACCGGCGTGTGATGGGTTCATGGCCGCGACGAGCATCGTGCGTGCAGGAAATTTCAACGTGCCCTGGGCACGAGCGATGGTGACGAAGCCATCTTCAAGTGGTTCCCGGAGTGACTCGAGTGCCACGCGTGGGTACTCGGGCAGCTCGTCGAGAAAGAGGACCCCGTGGTGGGCGAGACTCACCTCACCGGGCCGCGGCATAGATCCGCCGCCCACGATCGCAGCGGAACTCGCGGTATGGTGAGGTGCACGGAACGGACGTTCGCGAATGAGGCCCGACCCGCGCGGCACCGCACCCACGCTGGAATAAATGCGCGTCACTTCAAGCGCCTCATCCGGAGAGAGCGGCGGAAGAATTGCGGGAAGTGCGCGTGCCATCATCGTCTTGCCGCTTCCGGCCGGACCGATGAGGAGCACGTTGTGTCCGCCTGCGGCGGCCAACGCGAGTGCGCGCTTCGCGGCCTCTTGACCACGCACCTCGGCGAAGTCGAGCGCTGCGCCAAAGGGCGGGGGGCACTCGGTGGGCGGCTTCTCACGTGGCAGGTCATAGAGCCCGTTGACGAAGCCGAGCGCCTCACCAAGATCTCCTACTCCGTAGACCTCGAGCCCTTCGACTGCTGCGGCCTCGGGTGCATTTTCGAGGGGAACGATGACACCTCGCAAGCCCTGCGCTCGCGCGAAGGCGGCGAAACTCGTTGCTCCTCGAATCGGTCGCAACGCGCCATCGAGTGCAAGTTCGCCCGCGAGGCCGAACTTGGCTAGGAGGGGATCCGCACGTTCACCAATCACTCCAAGCATGCGGAGCAGTGCGATCGCGATCGGCAAGTCGTACACCGGACCCTCCTTGCGAAGATCCGCGGGTGCGAGGTTGATGGTGCATCGACCTCGTGGTGTAGGGAGATCGCAGTTGCGAAGGGCGGCGCGAACACGATGGGTGGATTCGCGGACCGATGCGTCGGGAAGGCCAATGACGGAAATTCCGGGCGTCGAGGAACGCTCGTCGGGGCCACTCGCTGTGGCACCGCCGTCCGACTGAACTTCGTCGGCTTCAATTTCGACAGGAAGGGCGTCGATTCCGCGGAGGGCAAAACTAAGAATGCGCTGCATGCACGCGGTTCTAACCCGCGTCGCGTCGCCTTCTCAAAAGTATGGCAAAAATACCGGGGTCAAAATTCGCAAGAGAATTTTGGTCAAGCACTGCACGCGGCTGCGGGAATCGCACCAGGCGGCGGCGTGTATTCCGAAACACGCCGATGCGCGGAACGCCTCTCGCGGATCGCGCGGATCAGATCACTCGAGGCCAGGCGCGAATCCTCGACGCATCGTGTTCTCGCACACAGCGCGCGGCTCCACGAATTGCAGGAGATAGTCGCGTCCGCCTGCCTTCGAACCGATGCCCGACATGCCGAACCCGCCGAAGGGCTGTCGCCCAACAAGCGCGCCAGTGATGCCGCGATTGAGATAGAGGTTGCCCACGCGGAACTCGCGCCGTGCGCGCGCCAAGTGTGCAGGCTTGCGACTGTAGACGCCGCCCGTCAGCTTGTACTCAGGCGTATTGGCGATCGCGAGGGCTTCCTCGAAGTCCTTTGCGTACATCACGGCCAGCACTGGCCCGAAGATCTCTTCGCGCGCAAGTCGCGCATCAGGCTTGATGCCGCTGAAGATGGAGGGTCCGACGTACGGCTTGCCAACTTTCGCTTCAAGACCCGCGGGAATCTCCAGCGTCAATTCGTGCTTGCCTTCGGTCTTTCCGATCTCGATGTACGAGCGAATCTTCTTCGCCGCTTCTTCATCAATGACCGGTCCGATGTCGGTTCCCGAATGTGTCGGATCGCCGACAACAAGTGCCTTTGTTGCGCCGACAAGGCGATGAAGGAACGGTTCATACGCGCTGCCAACGACGATTGCGCGGCTCGCAGCCGAGCACTTCTGTCCGCAGAAACCGAACGCGCTCTGCCGAACGCCGAGGACTGCTTCGTCGAGATCAGCCGATGTATCGATGATGACGGCGTTCTTGCCGCCCATCTCGCACACCACCTTCTTCACGAACTCCTGCCCTGGCACGACGACGCCTGAGGCTTGGACGATGTCGAGCCCGACGGCCTTCGAGCCCGTGAACGCAATGATGGCAACGCGGGGATCGCGCACCAATGTGGCGCCGACAGTTTCGCCGGGACCAGCGATGAAGTGGAGTACATCCTTCGGCGCGCCCGCGCGCCAGAGAATTTCGCACATCGCACGCGCGATTGCGGGCGTTTGTTCCGCGGGCTTCACAACCACCGTGTTGCCGGTCACGAGTGCAGCCACGGTCATGCCGCAGCAAATCGCGAGAGGGAAATTCCACGGCGCGATCACTGCGGCAACGCCGCGCGGTTGATACCACTGTTCATCGAGTTCGCCGACGAATTTGCCCAAGCGCTCCGCTGCGAAAAGTTTGGCGCCTTCGCGCGCGTAGTACTCACAGAAGTCGATTGCTTCGCAGACATCGGCATCCGCCTCGCGCCAGACTTTGCCCGACTCTTTCACGATGATCGCTGAGAGTTCGTCGCGACGCGCGCGCATCTCCTGCGCGGCGGCAACGAGCACCGCCGCGCGCGTGGTGTACGGGCTGTCAGACCACGCGGGGAATGCGGCGTGTGCAGCGCCCACGGCACGTTTCGCGTCGTCAGCAGTACCGGAGTTCGCAACCGTTGCAACGGAGGAGCGGGCAACAGCGGCGGCAAAATTCGAGCGCGTCGATGCTTCCGCGAAGTTGCGCATCGGTTCCGTGAAGAACGGACGACCATTGGAAATTCCCGCGGGAGCCGAACTCAGCGCGTGACGCTCTGGGCCTTGCGCGATGCGCTCGACTCCCGGATCAGAATCGAACGCGCGATGTGGGCTCGCAAGCAGCTTCTCAGCGGACGCGTTGTCTTTGAAGCCAGCCTTGAGCCATGATTCATTCGAACTATTCTCAAGAAGACGGCGCACGAGGTACGCCATGCCGGGGATGAGTTCGCCGACCGGGCAATACTCGCGGAGGCGAAGATCGAGTTCGATCGCCGCACTCTTGAGTTGGTCGCCCATGCCGTAAAGCATTTGCAATTCAAGTGCCGACTTCGGAAGTCCGCGCTTTTCAAGCGTAGCGAGCGTTGCGGCGATCGAACGCGCGTTGTGGCTTCCGAGCGCGAGTTTCACGCCGCCTTCGCCCTTGGTTGCCGGAGTTGACGCGACGAACGCGGCAGCCATGCGTTCAAAGCTCGCATCGGTGTCGACCTTGCGGCTCCACACCGGAACAGGCCAACCTTGCTGTTCCGCATTGATCGTTTCGTAATCCCAGTACGCGCCCTTCACAAGACGCACGGTCACTTGGCGACCCGTGCGCTTCGACCATTCGATGATGCGCCGCGCGTCGTCGTCGCCAGAGCGCAAGTACGCCTGCATCGCGAGGCCTGCATGGAAATCATGCTTTTCGCAGGCGCGCATAAAGAGTTCAAGCGTCAAGTCCTTGAGCGCGAACTGCTCCATGTCGAAATTGACGAAGACGCCTTTGCGCTTCGCTGTTTCGAGGATTGGTCCGAGGGCTTCAAGCAATCCGCGGATCGAACCTTCGGTATCGATCGGGTCGACACGAGCCGAGAGCGAACTGATCTTGATCGAGACATTCGTGCGAGGAATGGGGCCGAGGTGGTCGTTTTCGAGGCGAGGATTCGCGCCCCATGCAGCGACGGTCGAGGGAAGATTCTCGATGAGATCGAGATACTTCCGGCGATACGCTTCCGCCTCGTCGTCACTCACGCATGCTTCACCGAGCAGATCGACCGAGAAGCAAAGCCCGGAATCCCAAATCTTCTTGAGGCTCGGAAGCGACGATGCAGCGTCGGTGCCACAGATGAACTTCGACGCCATCGACGTGATTTGCGTCGACATCGTCTTTGTGACGACGCCCTTCATCAAGATGCCCGCCTTCAACGCGGTGGCGACGAATGGTGGTGGAGTGACGCCCGGCTGCGCGAGGTAGTCGGTCAGGTGGTCGTAGACCGCGTCGTTATCTTTCAGTGTCGGGAAGCAATCGACGAACCGAAAGATCTGGACCTTGAAGGCCTCGTCTTGCATAGCCCAGTCCATCAGGCCTTCAGACCACACGGCAAGCACATTGGTCTTTGCGCTGCGCGCACGATGGAGGAAGTCCGTTCCGAGCGCCACAGTCCGCGCTTCGAGCGCGGGGTCGGCTGGTGCGACGGCGCGTCCCGCCGGTGAGGCAGGTTGGGCAGGTGCGGGAGCGGGAGCGGACTTTTTCGACTTGAAAAACAGCGCCATGGTGGAAGCGCGCAGTATAGATCCGCCCGAACGCGCGGCGGCCGCAGGAAACGCGTGATTCTGAGCGGTTCACCTCAAGCGTGAGACCGAGCGAGGCCGCGTTCTGCGACCGCGACTGCATCGAGAACGGTCGCACGCGTCGTGGTGATCGCGCACGGCGTGCGTCGAATGCGGTCGGTGTTGCGACTTCGAAAGGGTCCGAGAGACGGACCCTCGAAGGTGGCCCTAAGAGGTGGCCCTAAGAGGTGGCCCTAAGAGGTGGCCCTAAGAGGTGGCCCTAAGAGGTGGCCCTCGAAGGTGGCCCTCGAAGGTGGACTCAGAAGTTGGGCCGTGCACCAATCGCAGCAAGTGCGCGGTCATAACAACGGATCGTGCGCGTGGCGGCGCCGTCCCAGTTGATGCCGCGGAT
>CAIWCL010000052.1 GCA_903911205.1 uncultured bacterium | reverse complement strand
GCTTCCGCCAAATCTGCGACTTCCGCGAGCCTCACATCGTCATCCGACGTATTCTCGCCGCGCGCGCCCTCCTCCGAGAAGCGCAGCGAGGCGTGATGGTTTGTGGAGTTTCGCTCTGTCATCGCGAAGTGAAGTTCAATCGCCGTCGGCCTGTACAAAGTTGGTATCGGTGCGTGGGACGTACGTGATGCATCACCCCGCCCGATCCGTCTGAGGAACGATGATTTTTATCGCGAGCTGATCACCAACGCATTTCCGTCAGGAACGCACAGGAGGCATCACCAGCTGGCAAGCAGCAGCGATAAATCCGAGGCCCCAACGGCGCCGTCGCCATCCAAATCGGCATCTGGCTGGCTTGGATCGAATGGCTCCGCCGGTTCAACCTCACCCCACGCCGCCAAAAGGAGCGAGAGATCTGCGGCCCCAACCGCACCATCGCCATCGATGTCCGCCAGATCCAAGCATTCCGCGACCAGACGCCACCGAAGTCCGTACACGGCGAAGGGCGGCGGATCGTCCGGCTCTGGCGGAAAATCGGGGTTGATCTCGTCACAATCGAGCCCATCGCGATACGCGCGCTCACGGTTCCCCGTACCGAGAATCAAGGTTGAAGTCCCCGGCTCGGTCAAGAAGTTCAGCAGCCGCGGGCCGTCGCACAGGGGCTCACCGACGAGCCATTTCACTTCGTTTGGGCCATCTTCAGGTCCAAGCATGTACTGCAATTCCATCGGAAACTCGGCTTCAAAAGTGAAGCACACCCGGCGACGAGTCACGCCGTCCAACGCAAACCACTCCAAATCACGCGGCCCGCCGTCGACGGTCTTTCCCTTCATGGCAAGCCCGCAAGGAACCGCAATGCGCGACGCGACCTGCCCGACTCCCCATCCATCGTTCAGTCGCTTGTAGCAAGGCTCCTCTTCATCCATCCCGCTCAGAGCGATGGTGCACGGTGCATCGCCGCACAGCATCGCCGCCTCCAACGCGCAGAGTTCGTCCCACGCCGCATAGGTACACCAACCATCGAGCGCCGTCACCAACGCACAGCAGTCGTAGTCCGCACAACCTGCATTGCTGTGAACGACATCACACGCTCCGTCGGACGGGCAACTGATCCCTTCGCACAATTCAAGCGCAGCCTCAACGCACGACTCGCCCCACGAGGCCTCGCAGCAAAATGGGTCGTACTCGCACACGAGCGTGCAGCACTCAGGCTGCTCACAACCGGGTGTTTCATGCGCTTCACGACAATCACCCGGAACCGGACACTGCGCGAGCGTCTCTGAAGTCACGCAGAGTGCAGCGGAAATGGTTGAGATCAAGTGCAGCAAACGGTGCACGCTCATGGCACGCCTCCCGTCGATCGCACGGATGACGTTCGCTTGACGTTTGGTTCGACCTGCGGTTCGCGTGCGGCGTCGGTGGTCTGTTGCGAGAGGGGCCGCGAAAGACTTCCAAGCCAGATCGCGACGTCGGCAGCATCCACGACGCCGTCTTCGTTCCAATCGTGGCGCGCGGCCGAGGGAAGTGGCATCGGTGACGAACTCTCAGGAAGCACAACGTCGGCAATCTTTCCAACGCGGCCCTTTCGCCCGTCTGCATTCTGAATCGATGGGTCAACCTCAGCGAGTCCTCCGCAACCCTGCTGAGGCGTCACATTGCGTCGCGTCAGAATCGTGCGGCCCGGACCATCGATGGTGATCAAATCAAGGTCGCAGTCACCGTCGTAGTCGAAGGCGTCGCAATGCCGCACGAGACTTCCAAACGGGTAATAGCCGTCTTGCTCGAAAAGAAACTCGCCGACCGAACTACAACGATGCGCAGACAGAAGCCCTGGCAGCGCTGAACCGCAGATCATGTCAAGATCTCCATCGGTATCGAGATCCGCGAGTTTCATCGAGAACACGTAACCGCTGCTCGGTCCCTCGCCGACAACGCGTTCAAGGAATCGCCCGGTACCGTCGTTGCGAAACCACACGATTTTCTGCGTTGTTTCGAGTACCAACGCCGGCGCGTAGATGTCCAAGTCGCCGTCGCGATCGATGTCGGCAAGATGCACCGCCGTGATCCCAGGACGCTCATTGCCGATCTGTGGACCGCGATACTCAACCGCGCGCGCGAAGCGGCCGTCGACATTGCGGATGACGACGATACGTCCGCCACCAAGTTGGTTCGCGACCAGATCGAGATCGCCATCGCCGTCGATGTCGCCTGCCTCGATCATGCGCGGGAAGCCATATCCACCGAGATACTGCGCACAACGAACGCGTTGCACGCGCTCGAATTCCAACGCGCCGTTGTTGGCGAAAATCTCAAACGACTGACCGATGTACGAACTCACGGCAACATCGATATCACCATCCAAATCAAAGTCGCCGATGGCGATTCCCTCTGGATCACGCCCAACTCCAAGTTCGATCCCCGCCACAACAACGGGCGCCGCGAACTGCCCCTCGGCAAGTCCGCGATACACCACAACACGCGGCAAATCGCCGCGCCATGCGGACACGATGTCGACGACACCGTCTCCGTCGATATCGCCAAATTCAAGCCAATCGGTGAAGCCCTCAGCGCTCAGTGTCTGCATCGGTAGAAAGCCGCCGAGTCCGTTGCCCTTGTAGGTCAACAAACGGTCGTCAGGATCCCGACCGGCAATCGCAAGATCATGCTTCCCATCGCCATCAAGATCTCGAACGCGAAACATGGTTGGGAAAAACGGCTCAGGCAACGTTGTCATCACGGGCGCGTTGAAAACAAGCGGCGTTTCCTCTGCAGAAACCCCGGCGCAAAGACTGGCGGCACACAACAGCGCACCTACGCAGCGGCAACATCCCGCGCGTCGCAAGGCTCGTGCGAATGGCGTATGAATCGCCGCGATCAAACGATGGCGTGAGATTGCAAGTGGGCTGTGCATCGCGAAAGATCCGAGTTCGATGCTACGCGGCGCCTCTTGCAGTGTCGATGTTCAACGCCAATTTGAGAGCAGGATCGAGAGATCCGCGGGGCCGACCAAGCCGTCGCCGTCGATGTCACCAGGGCCACTCGTTCCCCAACCACTGAGGAGAATTGAAAGATCAACCGCATTCACGAGCCCGTCATTGTTGAGATCGCCAGGAATCGCTTGTCGTGTTCCCGCGACATCAAGATCCGCGGACAATGCGCGACTCAACGCGATCGACGTCACGTCACCAGACAGAAGCAGATTCGCGGTGCCGCCCGTTGGAATCACAGTCGGAAGCGCGAGCGGCACATCCACAAACGGATCGGCCGTCACTGGCTCGTTCATTGACGAACTATCCGAAACCGCGAGGCTCAACGTGACGGAGCTCGCGCCCTCCACAAGTCGACCAGTCAGAGGCAGTACTCCCGGGGTCGGCAAACCATCACCAACGGGTTGACCGAGGGCCGTCGCAACCAGCGTGAAATTCACGGGCACCGTCACCGTGAATTGGAATGATCCGTCTTTCTGTGGCACGAGTGCACCAAAAACGCTTTTGCCCGTTTGAACGGCGGTCAGTTCCGTGACTTCGGCATTGCCAACGGGCACCGGAATCGTGACGCCACCCGGGTAGAACGACGAAGGATTCACCGTGCGGAACGTTTGGTAATTGATGTTCACCGTCGCGCCGAGTGCGCCGACTTCGCCGCCGAGGAGGTCGACCGCAAGATTCGAAACTCGAATCTGCAGGCCTTCGCTGTCGACGCCGAGCACGAGCGCGCCCGTCGGATTCGACACGATGTCGCCCGCAAGGACAAACGACGCGGTGTACGGAATCGGGTTGTTGCCAGAACCGCCGAAGACACCAGGCAGCGTGCGCGTGCCTGTTGGATTGCTCACATCGTTGTAGTTTCCGATCAGCGAGCCGGCAAACGGCGCTGCGAGATCGATCGTTTGCGTGACCGTACTCGTCTTCGAAACGATGTCACAGTCGAAAATGACTTCGTCTGCCCACACCGGGCTCGAGCATGCGGAGGTCAGGGCAATCGCGCTCACGAGGGCAAAACGGTTGTAGGGCGAAATCATGGGGAAAGAGTACTCCCGGGCGTCGTGGTTCCAAGGAGCCACTTGCAAATTGACGCCGTGAATCGCAATTGGACGGCCCACAATTGGACGGCTCTGGAGCGAGTCTCGCCATTCCGCGGTCATTCGGCACGATGCTCGCGAGAGACCAGAAGCCCCGATAAATCCACTCTGCGTCGGGCCCATATCCGTTTCGATGGCCCGAGCGGCAGAAATGCCCTCCAAACCGCAGTTGGTTTACCCCCCGTTCGTGGCAGTCTGACCCCGCAGTTCGCGAATCCGTGCAAGTCGCTTGCGATGGACTTCGCGGTCGGGTTCAAGCAGCACAAGTGCCTCGATGTGCACCTCAGCGCGGTCGAACCGCCCAGCCTCCACGGCGATCGCGGCCGCAAGTTCCCGCACGGTTGCGTCGAACGGGTTGATCCGCACCGCACGCTCCGCGGCATCACCGGCGGTCACGAGGTCGCCGGCAGCTCGACGATTCCGCGCGATCGCAATCGCGTACACATTGTCCTTGTCCGCGCGCAGATCGAGTTCGCGTAGATGATCGAATGCGGCATCATCGCCACGAACAACAAGTTGCTCCGTCCCCGCGAGCTTTGCCCAGACTCGATGTGGCAACGGGTCAACCGGACGCAGCGCGCCGTAACGCTCCAAGAGTGTTCGCGTTGTGGCCTCATCACTGCCATCGCGCGCGCGTCGCAGCGCAATTTCAACAAGATCCGGCTGCTCTGGATACTGCACCCGAAGGCGTGCGATCGTCTCATCATCGAATGCAACTTGCGGCATCGGTGCCGTCGGCCAATCACCGGCCTTCAACCCAAATCGTTTCGAACCTGGTCGACCAACCGCTTCGCTCCACGCCGTTGCAACCTTCGCAAGCCGTGTAGATTCTGCCGCAGCCAACGCCGTGCGCTGCGCTTCATCGGCCGATGCGAGTTCGAGCGCAAGCGTGCGCATCGACGGCTCGGGCGCAAGTCCCCATGCGCGTACTTCCGCTGCTGCCCATCCGAGGAAATCGCGATGAAACTCTTCGCGACTGATGCCGAAGGCGCCACGCATCGCCTCGTCCTCACGAATGCCGTCGGCATACGAAAAGAGCAGTTTGCGAATCGCGTCCCAGCCAAATCGCGTTTCCATGTACTCAACCATCCAACGACCTTGCGCGTACGCCTGTTGACGATCCGTCGGCTTTTCAGGCCGTACAAATGCCCAGTTGATGCCGTCCAGATCAAAGAGCGTCCCGCGATTGCTCGCACTCGCAAGCAATTGACACGTGTCGAATGTTCGTGGCGTGTCTTCGAGCGCCACCGCAACCGCTTCGGTGAGCCAGTGCGGAATGCGGTTCTTCGTCATCGAAAGAGTCACGGTGTGCGTGTACTCGTGCCGCAACACCGCGAGCGGATCGAAGAGCCCGAGGTGTTTTTGCTGCGGCCCTTCCTTCGGAATTTCGATCGCAATCGTCGGACCTGTACAGACGGCGATCGTGTGAATCCTCGGAAGTCCGGTGATGCGAACACCGAACGAGCGGTGATCCGGCATGACGTCGATCAGGGTCTTCTGCGCAGGTTGGTGTCCGAGCCGCGCGCAAACCTCTTCGTGCATCGGGTCGAGGACGCCCGCGAGCAGTCGAGCGACAAGTGCAGCATCCGCACGCGCGTTGCCTTTTTTGCCCAAGCCATTGCTTCGCTCAGCAGGTGCCACTGCACCCGACACGTCACCTGCCGCTTCACTCGCGACATCCTCTGGCGTTGCCTTTGGATGACGAATGACAAAGTACTTCGTCTCGATCCGCGCCCACTCTGCAAGCTCCTCCGCGAGTGCAAGCGTAAACGTCGTGCGCTCGTCATTCGGGTCGAGTGCAACCGCTCGACGCAAATCTTCAACAGCGCGCGCCTCACGTCCGTCCTGCATCGAGAGCAGTCCAAGTTCTGCGCGCGGCAAGGCCCACGCCGGTTCACGCGCCGCCGCGGCTTCAAGCGTGGTACGCGCTTCGTCGTACTGCCGATCAAAAACGAGCTGTTTTCCGGCAGTTACGAGTGCAAGTGCACTTCCTGGAGCGCGCCGATCAAACTCTGCGAGGGTTGTGCGCATTGCATCAAAGTCATAACGCGCTGCCTCGCACGCCGACTTCCACGCGAGTGCTTCGGGCGGAACAGGATCGAGCGCAAGTACCGGGGCGAGCGCTGCCCGCGCCTTCTCTGGATCGTCCTGCATCAACGCGCTTCGCGCCTCAAGAAAAGCCGCGTACGGATGCGCAGGCGCGATGCGGCGAAGCGCGGCCGTGGCGCGCGCAGCACCTTCAAAATCAAACTGTTCCAACGCGAGTTCGCCTGCGAGCCGCCATGCGCGCGAAGCGCGCGGCGAGAGTCCAAGCGCTTCGCCGATGGCCACTACTGCCGCGTCCTTCACATGCCGATCGGAAAGCAGTTCCGCTTCACGCGCACGAATCGAAGGATCCAAACGATCGATGGCCTGTCGCCCGCGTGCAAGTGCCGCAAGGAGATTTCGGTACGTCGATGCTGATGCAGGATCGAGCCGAATTCGCAGCGCTCCCAAATCCACCGCCGCCAGAACGTCGTTCACGGTTTTCGCTTCGGCGAGCGCTGGTGCTGCAGCCACAGCGATTGCGAGCGCCTCCTCGCGACGACCGAGCATCGCGAGCGCCTGTGCGCGCCACGCCCTTTCAGGGAGAGGTGAGGTGTCGGTCGTCGCGTCGATGATCGCGTTGAATTTCCCGCAGAAAAAGTCGAGCGGAAACCGCAACGCGGCTGCGACCGAGGCGTCGTTCCACGCCGCGTCCTTCGCGTCGAGTCGCTCAACCGCGACCAAGGCACGGCGTGTCGGCGTGTCGAGGTCCGTGTCATCGAAAATTCCATGGCGAACGCGGAAATCGCGACGTTCCTCGGGTGTGAGGTACGGCGCGCGTTCTGTCTCCACGACCGCCGGGGCAGGCGCAACCGCTTCTGGCACAAATGTCTGCTGAGCGAGTACCGCGCGCGTCACGAAGACGCTCAAAAGGGATCCCGTCAACATCGATGCGGCGATACATGCACGAGGCTTCAGAGCGCGGATTTGAGCCATGGGTGGAGCGTAGCAACGCGCCGGTCGTGGGTTGGCTTGTGCACGCCATATTCAGCGCGGTTCGTAGTTCCATCGCACTCCCGTCACGTCGGAGATCGATACTTCAAAGGTGAGACCTCTCGATTTTGACGCGGAATGCCGAGCATTCGGCTACCGTCCTCGGTGGTCCGTCGCGTTTCGAAAGGCTCACCCGCCATGCACTCGTTCCAATCGAATTCGTTGGTTCAACTTCTCCCCGCTGTCTGCCGCATCAGATGCGTCACGACCAGACTCGCCGTCGTCACTTGCACGACGAT
Organism: uncultured bacterium; assembly: GCA_903911205.1. Lineage (GTDB taxonomy): Bacteria > Planctomycetota > Phycisphaerae > Phycisphaerales > SM1A02 > QWPT01. The sequence continues at coordinate 23,412 of CAIWCL010000052.1, read as the reverse complement.
CACGGCGATTGCTGCTGCGATCGAGCCGCCAACACAAACCGCCCCCTCGGCCCCCCCGGTGAGGTCCACCGCAAATGACACAGCGCAAGACGCGCGCAAGGCACGCGCGGAGGAGTTTCTCGGTGAACTCGAAAAAACTTCGAGCACCATCGATTCTGTCAGCGGCGCGATCACGCTTGAGAAGTTCGACGCGCTCGTCGAAGAAACCGAGCGGCGCTTTGGTCGCATCGTGCTTGATCGAAAGGAGGGCAAACGGCGCATTGCGATCCGCTTCGACGAGTTCATCGATGGCAGCGGCCGCTCAGATAAGTCGGTGCAGCACTTCATCATCGCAGACGGATGGCTCTGCGAGCAGGACTACAAGAATAAGTCGTTTACCAAGCGCCAAATCGTGAAGCCAGGCGAAGACTTCGACCCACTCGCACTTGGTGAAGGTCCTGTGCCGCTGCCAATCGGCCAAAAGAAGGCTGAAGTGCTGGCGCGCTTCGATGTCACTGAAACCGATTTGCCCATCGATATCCCTCTGCTCGGTTCGCTGCGCGATGTTGCCGCGTTACGCCTCGTTCCGAAGAGCGGAACGCCGATGGCGAAAGATCACGAGAACATCGATCTCTTCTACGACCGTCTCACGTTGGTTCCGGTCGGCGTGGTGATGCGCGAGAAGAACGGGAATCGCACCGTTGCGCGCATTTCAAAGCCCGTCGTCAACGGCGAAGTGAACGCGGATGATCGCGCGCTCCTTGCAATTCCAACGCCCGATCCGAAAGAATGGGCCATCGACGTGAAACCACTCGCAAGCAGCGAGTAAACCTCACGCGCGCAACGCGACCTGTTCCACGATCTCGAGTCCGAAGCCGTGCAAACCTGGCATCGCCGGCCGCGGATGGTTGGTGAGGACGCGCAATCGCGAGAGCCCCAAATCACGCAGAATCTGGCCGCCGACGCCGAACTCGCGACTGTCCATCGGTTGCGCACGAACACCGACTCCTTCGGTGCGCGTGAGATCTGGCGTGTTCACATCATCTTGTGGGCGACGAATCTGCTGAAGCCGCGCGAAGAAATCCTCGCCACTCCCTTCAGGCCGCAAGTACACAATCGCTCCACGACCTTCACGCTGAATGGCTCGCATCGCCGCGCGAAGATCGTCGCCACTCGAGTTCGCGCCTTCGCCTCGCGCGACGCCAAAGATGTCCCCGAGTAAATCGCGTCGATGCATGCGAACAAGGATCGCGTCGTCGACTTCAGGAACTCGGCCGTGCGCGTCAGGAATACCGATCCCGCCATGCGAAAGGACAAGGTGCGGAACTGGATCCACCGCACTCTCGTACGCGAAGAGCGTGAATGTTCCTTCTGGCGTTGCGATCCGCGCGCCGGACAACGGCTCTACACGCTTGACCAGCGCCTCGCGCGCCAATCGATACTCGATGATCTGCTCCACCGAGCACATCTTGAGTCCATGCTGCACGCAGATTCGCTCGAGGTCCGGCACACGCGCCATCTCGCCATTCTCAAGCACGATTTCGATGATTGCTGCGGCTGGCCGCAAACCACCGAGTCGACAAAGGTCGACGGAGCCTTCCGTCTGTCCAGTCCGCACGAGCACACCACCCGGTCGCGCGCGAAGCGGATTGATGTGACCGGGTCGCACGAAATCCTCGGGAACGGAACTCGGATCCGCGAGCAACTGAATCGACTTCGCACGATCGCGTGCGCTGATTCCAGTGCCAACTCCGTGCTTTGGATGTCCATCGACCGTGACGGTAAATGCAGTGCCTCGCACACTCGTATTGACGCCGGTCTGCGGACCGAGATCGAGGCGCTCGCACGATTCCGCGTCGAGTGCGACACACAGGTATCCGCCACCGACGCGGGTCAAGAAGTTGATCATCTCGACGGTCATCGCTTCTGCAGCGACGACAAAATCGCCCTCATTCTCGCGGTTTTCGTCATCAACGAGAACAATCGCCTTTCCTGCGCGAAGGTCGTCGAGAATCTCTGGAATAGATGCAAACGCGGTCATGCGCCCCTCACATTCGCTTCGACGATTCGTGCATGTCGCGACCAAAGCGTGTCCATCAATGCACGATGTGGTTGACCGGCGGACGCGTCATCCATCTTGCGCGCGACAACTTCGAGCAATTCCACGAGCCAGTGAAAGTCATTCGTCGCGATGTACTCACGACCAACGCGTGCTCTCGACTTTCCAGCCGCAACGCCGTCGATGTCCTGCATGTTGTGGTAGTTCCCAAGCGGGAGACACACACAAGTCGACGCGAGTCCAAAGCTCGCGAACGCCGTCGCTTCGCACGCGCCACCAGGCATCAACTTGCGCTGAAACTTGAATTGAGGATGGTCTTTCGCATGCGCAGCGGCGAGATCGCCGATGCGATTCGTGAGTTCAGGCGTGAAGACGCTGAGCCGATCACCAACTCGCACGATGGGGCCTGCGCCGATCGGCGAATCATGCGGAAAACTCCTGGAATTCTCGAGACAAAGGAGACGTGCACCGTGCGGCACCGTGCCTTCACGCGCCGCACCGATCGCTCCAATGAACCCGATTTCCTCGCTGCGTGTCAAGAGGAGCGCCACGTGTGCGCCGGTGGCGTCGTGCGAAATCGTGTCAAACGCCACAAGCGCTGCGGCAAGCGCCGCGAGATCGTCACACGCATGCGTGTGTGCAATTCCATCCTTGACTTCTGCTTTCGGGAACTTCCATCGCGCGATGGAACCCGTCACCACAATCGCCGCATCGGCTGGTCGCGCGAGGCGTGCAACCACCGTCTTAAATGGCTTGGTTGCGGGGTCTGTCTTCGCGTCGAGAGACACGATGCGCGCATCGCAGGAACGCTGACTTGCGCGATCGAACACTTCAAGTGCCGCGCCTACGAAATACGGGTCATTCACGCCGCCGCGAAACTCAAGGTCGAGTTCGACACCCGCGGACTTTCCGGTTCCAACCACGCGCAAACCAGTCACCACGAAGGCTGGGTGATCGAGGTGCGCTGTGATGAGAAGCGGCTTCACGCCCCTCGCGCACGATTCAAGGAAGTCATGCCGCGCAATCGTGAGGTTGCCAATGCGGTCGCGCGATAAGACGAGCCGGTCGGCACGCTCTTGCACCCACGCTTCGATCATGGCAACGACGCGCTCCTCGCGCCCCGCGGCTGTCGGAAGCGAAGTCACTTCCAACAGAAACGCCTCGCGCGCACGACGATCGCTCGCAGCAAGCTCCGGAGCTGCCGCCCTCGTCGTCGCGACCTTCCTCGGCAGCCGTTTGGTCGCCGCCTTCTTCGCCGCTGCACGATTGAGTGTCTTCGCGCCGCCGCGAGACGCGCGTGCCTTCGCGCGACGCGTCACACTCGCTTTTCCTGCGGCTCTTGCGGGACTTGCCTTCTTCGCGCGCTTCTTCGCAGCCATTCGGGCTCCTTTGGGTCGGCGATGGTAGTCGCAGGGCATGCCGCGCGCGAAACGCGGTGAACCTGCGGCTCCGATACCATCGCGCCCCTTCCGGACGCCGGAAATCGACATGACTGCCCCCGCGACTTCCAACCTCCTCTCTCCCCGACCCGCCTGCGACCCTGCGACCGAACTCGACGCGCGATTTCGCGCAGCGATTCGCGCCGTCACGGGCACGGATGCCGATCCGCAAATCCGCCCAAGCGGAAACGCGAAGTTCGGCGATTTCCAGGTGAATGCCGCGATGGCGCTCGCGAAAGAACGGAGCACAAACCCGCGCGCGCTCGCCGAAGAGATCTTGAAGTCGGCCGATCTCGCAGGCATCGCGGAGAAGTGCGAAGTCGCGGGACCGGGCTTCATCAACGTCACCTTGGCGCGCGCTTGTACCGAGTCGTGCCTCGCGAAACTCGCAGCGAGTGCCACGCTCGGCGTGCCTGCGCCAAGCGATCCACACGCGGTTGTCGTCGATCTCTGTGGTGTGAATGTCGCAAAGCAGATGCATGTCGGCCACCTGCGCGCGACGATCATTGGTGACTCACTCGCACGTGTGTTCGAGCGTCTTGGACGAAAGGTGTGGCGCGAGAACCACCTCGGCGACTGGGGTTTGCCCATCGCGATGACGCTGGCGAAACTCGTGCGTGACCGCGCGGATTTTCAGCGACTTTCACTCGATGATTTGAATCACGCCTATCGCGGCGCTCAGAAGGAAACCTCCACCGCCGACCTCGATGCGGCGTACGAGTTTCACTGTGGACCACACCGCATTGCAGAGTTCGAGATTCAGTACGAGCCAGCGCGTGCGGCGATGGACGACGCAAAGAAGACGCTCGTACGTCTTCAGTCGGGCGATCAGGAAATCGTCCGTCTTTGGGAACGCCTCATCGAAGTGACGATGGAGCAGGTGTACGAGGCCGCACGCACACTGAATGTCAAGATTGGTCCGGAGAACAATCGCGGCGAGAGCTTCTTCCGCGATCGACTTGGTGGTGTTGTCGAGGCGTTTACAAAGTCGGGACTCGCCAAGAGCGACCGCGGCGCCATGGTTGTTCCGTTTGCCGATCGCGAGCGGCCGCTTCTCATTCAAAAGTCGGACGGCGGCTTCCTCTACGCAACCACCGATCTCGCGGCCGTGCGTTTCCGCACGTTCGAACTTGACGGCAGTCTCGTGGTGTATGTCGTTGACGCGCGTCAACGCGACCACTTCAAGGATGTCTTCGATGCCGCTCGCATGATCGGCTGGAATAAAACCGCAGATGGCGCGGAATCGACGCTGGTCCACCTCGGCTTCGGCGCCGTGCTCGGCCCCGACAAAAAGCCCCTGAAAACACGCTCTGGCGAGAATTTCACACTCAAGGACCTGCTCGACGAAGCGTGTGAACGAGGCACCGCCGAGGTCATGCGCCGCGCAGCGGATCCAGCGAGTCCGACGCATGGGTTGTCCCAGACAGAACTTGCAAAAATCGGCGCGGCGGTCGGCATCGCGGCGGTGAAGTACGCCGATCTCTCGGGCGATCTCACCAAGGACTACGTCTTCGACCTCGATCGCATGATCGCTTTTGAAGGCGACACCGGGCCCTATCTTCAGTATGCGCACGCGCGCATCGCGTCGATTCTGGCGAAGTCGGGCGAGTCCGCAGCGGCGATCGATGCAGCACCATTCGCGCTGGGCGAACCCGCAGAAAAAGCGCTCGCGCTCCATCTTCTTCGTTACGCGCAGATGACACTTGATGTTGGCCGCTCACTCGAAACGAATCGCGTCGGGCTCTACCTCCGCACGCTCGCGGAGTTGTTCAACGCGTTCTATCAGTCGTGCCCGGTACTCAAGGCAGACGATGCCGCGACCCGCCTCGCGCGCTTGCGCCTCTGTGCGATCACGCGCTCGATACTCGCAGACGGACTCTCGTTGTACGGCATCATTGCGCCGGATCGGATGTAGGTCGCCGCGCGACGTACACGCGACCTACACGCGCGGTACGCTGTCGACATGCCCACTCGCAGCGCGCAACATCCGAATGTCGCGGTCTATGACCATCCGCTGATTCAACATAAGCTGACGATCTTGCGCGATAAGCAGACGGGGCATGAACAATTTCGTGTGCTCCTGAATCAGATCGCGGGGCTCATGGCCTACGAAGTGAGCCGACGTCTCGCCGTACGCGAGCGTGCTGTCGACACGCCCGTCGCACGCATGATCGGTACAGAGTTGGCGGAGCCAACCACGATCGTTCCCATTCTGCGAGCAGGCCTCGCGATGATGGACGGTTTACTCGCGCTCTTCCCCGAGGCGCGTGTGGCACACATCGGCATCTACCGTGACGAGAAGACCGCAAAGCCGGTGACGTACTACGCAAAGATGCCTGCGGATATCGCGAACGGACCTGCAATCGTGGTCGATCCGATGCTCGCGACGGGTGGCAGCGCCGTGCATGCCGTTGCGTTGCTGCGCGAAAAGGGTGTGCGCGACATTCAACTTGTGTGCCTTGTCGCGGCGCCAGAGGGAATTCGCGCGATGCAGTCAGCGCATCCTGATGTCATGATCCATGTCGCGTCTGTGGATGAACGACTCAATGAACGCTTCTACATCGTGCCCGGCCTTGGCGACGCAGGCGACCGCATCTTCGGAACGATGTAGAGCAAGGGTGATTCACACCAAAGGTCGCCGCCGCAGCGGCGACCGCGAAGCAAGTCCGCTCCGACGTCGCGAATCTCACTTCGGCGAAGTAGGCACCCATGGCACATCACCAACGCCCGCCGCATGATTCGCGCGACGTGCCATCGCAAAGAGCAAATCGCTCATGCGGTTCATATAGCGCAGCGGCCCCGCGCCAACAGGTTCGAGTTGTCCGAGCGACACCATCAATCGCTCGGCGCGACGACACACCGTGCGCGCAAGATGGAGACGCGCGGCGAGTTCGCAGCCGGACGGCATCACGAAGGTCTTCAGCGGCGGATTCGCGCCATCGACTTCGTCAATCCAACGCTCGACCTCGTCCACATGCCCTTCATCGATACGCACGATCTTCGAACTGTTGTTCGCTCCCTCCGGCGTCGCGAGATCGGCGCCGATATCGAAGAGCCGCGACTGGGCTTGGGCAAAGATCTCAAGCAGCCGCGCTTCAAAAGGGTCGTTCTTTCGGCAAGCCGCCATGACAAGTCCAATGACCGCGTTGAACTCATCGACAGTTCCGTACGCCTCGATGCGAGGATGATCCTTGGCGACACGTGTCCCCGAGAAGAGTCCGGTCGTTCCATCGTCGCCAGTACGGGTGTAGAGTTTCATTGCGGATCCTGCAGGTGAGGCGCCAAAGTTAGCGGGTCCGAGTTTCGCCCAGAAGGAGCACGCGGATGCGTCGACCGACGGCTTATACTTCGGATCTCACCATGCCGGGCAGGATCCTTTCTCGACTTTCGCCGCGCGTTCGCGCGATGGCCCTCGCGCTTTGCGCGCTGACAGCGCTCACCGCGCTGCCCGGTTGCCTTGTCACCTCAGGCCGTACTGTGCGCGAAACTGGGCCGCAGATTTCTGAGAGCTCGCTGCGCGCGATTGAGTACGACAAGACAACAACTGAATGGCTCATCGCGGCGTTCGGCGAACCCGCCAACCGCGTCTGTCTTCCGGATGGCGCGGAAGTCCTCCGCTATGACAGCGACGTGCGGACGACGGAGGGCTCGTACTTCTTCATGCTCGCGGCGTCGAGTGCGAACAAGATTGAACGCACCTGTTGGTGGTTTGAAGCGCGCGACGGCAAAGTGGTGCGCGCGTGGGGCGAAAAGTGTGACCCCATCACGGTCGACTCTCTGAGTCCGCCGCTTCCAAACGATCGTGCGATCGGGGTTGCGGTTCCAGCAGGCTCCGCGGCCGAAACCGCCGGAAAACCCGCTGAAAACCAGCCGATTCCAGCAAACACCAGCGAGAACACCGCAGCGAAGTCATCTTCGGCGCCGACCTCTTCTACGCCGTCGGGCCAGTGACGCTCGGATCAGGAATCGCGACGAACTCTGGTTCCACCGCACGCGCACCCGACGCATCGCGCACCGACGTGCGATAGCCCGGTCGAAGCGAGGCTGATGCGAACGATCCGTCGCGCGCCATCACGAGAAACGCTGCTTGATGATGCGATTCGAGCGGATAGGTCGAAGCGATCCGCGCGACCGCCTCGCGCGCCGCGTCGAGCGGCGACGCCCCGCGACGCATGCACTCCACCGCGAGAAACGCGCCGCAGATCCCCATGATGAGTTCACCGGTTCCGGTCGCGGTCGCTGCGCCAACAGCAGGATCGACGTAGAGCCCGTGGCCGATGATCGGCGAATCGCCGACACGACCCGGCACCTTGAATGGCGTTCCGCTCGTCGAACAGCCGCCGGCAAGGACACCCGTGCCGTCGATCGCGAGACATCCGATCGTGTCGTGGTGCCGCCACTGCGCTTCGTCGGGCGGAAGTTCGCCCCCGCCGAAGAGTCGGCCGTCGGAACCATGTCTTCGATCGATCGGGCGCAAGGGGTCGAAACCCAATCCCGGCGCAAGCGAGGCGTCACGACTTTGGTCGACGACACCCCCCTCGCGAAGCCACTTCTCGTAGGTCGCGCGCGCCTCCGGTGAAAGCAATTCGGCCTCCCCCATGCCCTGTTGGTTGGCAAAGAGGTCGGCATCCGGCCCGACGAGCATCACGTGCGCTGTCCGCTCCATCACGCGCCGAGCCACCGAAACCGGGTGCAGATGTCTTCGGAGGCCTGCGACACTTCCACAGCGCGCAGGCGAAAGCATGACGCATCCATCGAGGCTGACTCGACCGGTTGCATCGGGGAGACCTCCGTAGCCAACACTGTCGATATCCGCGGCCGCATCGGCGTAGGCACACGCCGCTTCCACCGCATCGAGTGCGGGCGTAGAACCCGGCGAAGGCTCGATAACTTTCTGCCAGGCGGCCTCGTTTGCGCGAAGACCAAACGACCAAGTGCTGACGATGCGCATCGCGGCATTGTGCCGTCGAGCAGGCTGCCGCGCGAGCGGTCGTGCCAGTTCACTCCGATCTCTCTGTTCAGGCGGTCGGAGACTCGATCCGATCCGGACGTCGTGTCACGCAAACGAATGAGCTTCTGCACCATCCGGCATGCGTCGCCTGCCCTCATTGGACTTGTGGAATTCGCGTCCTTTTCGCGCCTCCGGACGTTGTGTTCTGACGGAAGGAGTTACTCTTCTCTTGACGGCGCCTAGTCCAGTCTCAAGGACTCGGGAATCCGGCAGGTCCGCCGTTGCATGTCTTCGGCCTGCCACCACACCGGCGCACAGCTGGAACCTGACTCTGCGGAGTGCACCCGCGAACATCGCGGCCGCGGTCGAGGCTCACCACGCTGAAGAGAGGCGCCAAACGCGGGAACTTCCCGCAGAAAGGCAGAGTCGATGAACAGCATCATCACTCGCCAGAACCGCAAGGGCGGCTTCACGATCGTCGAGCTCCTCGTCGTCGTGTCGATCATCGCCCTCCTCATCGCACTGCTCTTGCCAGCAGTGCAAAAGGGCCGCGACAAGGCCCTCGTGTCCCAGTCCATCGCGAACCTCAAGAACCTCGCGACGGCAAACGAGCTTTACGCTGGTGACTGGAACGACCGTCAGTTCACGATCATGCCGGACGACGCGGGTCTCAAGCAGGGCAACTGCACGACCTACCTCGCCGACATCGCCTGCCCGCCGCAGGCACTCCTCGGCTGGGACGGCAACGCAATGTGGGGCTACTTCATCGGTTCCTCCGGTCGCTGCGCTGCGGGCGGTTACCCGGGCAACTGTGGTAACTGGGTGGTTCACCAGGCGATCAACTTCGCTCCTGCCGACGGCTACGGCGCTTGGCGTATCCCCGGCCTCAAGGCCTTCCACGATTACGTGAACGGCCGCTTCTACGATCCGACCTTCTTCGCTCCGAAGGACGTCGTTCCGTTGGCGAACGTCTCGAAGTACTTCACGAGCCCCTCGGAATTCGCCTACGACGGCAGCGCCTACGAAGACAGCACCTACTGCTTCTCGCCGGCAGCCATGTGGGATCCGAAGGTCCTCGGCAAGACCAACTCCCCTCCGGGTTGGTCGAACCCGACCGGCCTCCCCGCCGGTTACCGCAGCCCGCCGGTCTCGCGCTGCAAGTACCCCTCGCTCAAGACCCGCATGATCGAGCACAACTGGCTCCAGAAGGCGCCAGACCAAGTCACCAACCCGAACTTCGGTGGCAACTCGACCCCATGGTTCTTCAACCACGGCTACAACTCTGAGCCGGCCAGCCTCTTCTTCGATGGTCACATCGAACTCGTCGGCTGCACTCGTGCTCAGCAGGCCGAACAGCGCGCCGGCCAACTCTGGTCGCGCAACACGCCGATGGGTGCGGGTGGCTACTTCGGTGGCCAGAGCTACGACTTCCTTGTTCGTACCAGCTTCCACGTCCTCACGCTCGACGGCATCGAAGGCCGCGACGTGCTCGGCGCTGAAGGTTGATCGAACCGGATGATCAGACTTCACACTGCTGAAGTTTGAAACACCTGATCGTGATGATCTGCAACCGCCCACCTCACGGTGGGCGGTTGTCTTTTTCGTCTCTGCCGTTTGGAAGCCAAGACGCTTGGGGGGCGCACGTCACTCCGAAGGCGAATTCCAGCATCATTCTGCGGGAATCTGACAGTTTTCCCTCGAGAGTAACGCGCGCGCCTCCGCCGCCGATGATGATGATGCAATGCAGCGCGAGTGGCCGCGCATCGCTCAAGCTTTATCGCAATGCTCAAGCTTTATCGCAACGCTCAAGCTTCCTCGCAACGCCTGAGCCTCATCGCAACTCATCCGCAAGGAGCCCGCATGATCCTGCATCGCACCGCGCATCCACGCTTTCGACACGGATTCACAATCGTTGAACTCCTGGTCGTCGTTTCGATCATCGCGCTTCTCATTGCGCTCCTACTCCCTGCAGTACAAAAAGGCCGTGACAAGGCGCTCGTGTCACAGTCGCTGGCAAATCTCAAGAACCTCGCGACCGCGAACGAACTCTACTCCGGTGACTGGAACGATCGACAGTTCACCGCGTGCCCTGATGACGCCGGGCTTGCGAGCGGAAACTGTTCGCAGTACCTCGCGCAGATCGCGTGCCCACCACAACAACTCCTCGGTTGGGACGGCAACGCCATGTGGGGGTATTTCCTCGGCTCGAGCGGAAAGTGTGCGCAGTACGGCTGGCCCGAGGCTTGTTACAACTGGATCATCTACATCCCGATGCAGTTCGGAACTGGCTCGAATCCCGGCGGCGGCAACAACTTTGGCTCGTTCCGCATGCCTGGCATCAAGTCGTTTCACGACTACGTGAACGGTCGCTTCTACGACCCCACGTTGTACGCGCCCAAGGATGTCGTGCCACTCGCGAACGTGTCCAAGTACTTCACGAGTCCGTCGGAGTTTGCGTACGACGGTTCGAACTATGAAGACAGTTCGTACTGTTGGTCGCCGGCGGCAATGTTTGACCCACGAGTGTTCGCCAAGAACGCCACGCCCCCGGGCTACATCAACCCAAACACCATGCCCGGGGCGTACAAGAGCCCGCCAGTCTCGCGCGCGAAGTACCCGTCGCTCAAGACGCGCATGATCGAACACAACTGGCTACAGAAGCGCCCGAATCAAGTGACGAATCCGAACTTCGGCGGCAACAAAACCCCGTGGTTCTTCAACCACGGCTACAACTCCGAGCCTGTGAGCCTCTTCTTCGATGGGCATGTGGAGTTGGTTGGTTGCCTTCGCGCTCAGCAGGCTGAACAACGCGCGGGAAATCTCTGGTCGCGCAACACCCCACTCGGAACGAACGGCTATTACGGCGGGCAGAGTTTCGACTTCCTCGTGCGGACGAGCTTCCACATCCTGACGATCGATGGCATTGAGGGTCGCGACGTGCTTGGCGCCGAAGGCTGACGACATCGCCTGCTGCGTTGCGCGACACCTGTCGGTCGGCATGCACCCCAATCAAGCACAGAGACCCGCGCTCCCGGAAAGGGACGCGGGTTTTTGTGTGTAAAGCCGGTGATCATGCCCGATCAGATTGTTGCGATCGCGTGTGTTTCCTGCGTGGATCTTGTTCATCGCATCGTGAACGACGACCGTTTGGGCCCGCGGGCCCCCGGAGGCTGCGCCATGGGATTGGTGGAATCTGTCGAATCAAAGCCACTGTTGCGCGCGCTTGGTCACGATGTCGTTGCGCGAAGAAGGGGCTTCACCATCGTTGAACTGCTGGTGGTTGTCTCGATCGTGGCGTTACTCGTCGCGCTCCTCTTCCCAACCATCGCGAAGGCGCGCGACAAGGCGCTCACGACGCAATCACTTGCAAACCTCCGAGGGCTGGCCACCGCGAACGAGTCGTACTCGGTCGATTGGCAGGGCCGTCAATACACCGCGACCCCCGATGACGTCGGCCTCGCGAACGGCGATTGTTCGCAGTACCTCGCGCAGATCGCCTGCCCGCCGCAGCAACTCATCGGTTGGGACACCTTCGGTCTCTGGGGTTACTTCATTGGTTCGAGCGGCAAGTGCGCGCAGTACGACTGGCCGGAGGCTTGTTACAACTGGGTCGTCTATCTGCCGATGCAGTTTGGAACCGCGGCAAACCCCGGCGGCGGCAACAGCTTCGGCAGTTTCCGCATTCCAGGCATCCAGAGTTTCTGCGAGTACGTGAACGGACGCTTCTACGACCCTGCGCTCTACGCGCCGAAGGACGTCGTGCCGTTGGCGAACGTCTCGAAGTACTTCTCGAGCGCTGCGCAGTTCAGTTTCGACGGCGTCCACTACGAGGACAGTTCGTACTGCTGGTCGCCGGCGGCGATGTATCACCCGCACGTGTTTGCGAGAAGCGCAGCCAACGCCGACAGCGGCGATTTCAGACACCCGAACACGCTGCCCGCCGGGTTTCGAAGCCCATCTGTCTCGCAATGCCGCTACCCGTCGCTCAAGACGCGCATGATCGAACATAGTTGGCTGCAAAATCGCCCCACCCAACTCGTCAATCACCACTTCGCAGGGAACAAAACGCCGTGGTTCTTCAATCATGGCTTCAACTCCGCGCCCGCGAGCCTCTTCTTCGACGGTCATGTTGAACTTGTGGGTTGTCAGCGAGCGATGCAAGCAGAGGAGCGCGCCGGCCGACTTTGGTCGAGAGGGACACCACTCGGAACGAACGGCTACTACGGCGGCCAGAGTTTCGACTTCCTCGTGCGGACGAGTTTCCACATCCTGACGATCGATGGCATTGAGGGTCGCGACGTGCTTGGCGCCGAAGGCTGATTCGCGCGATACTGTGACGGTGCCACTACCCATGCCAGGTTCGCCCGGTGCCGGCGGCGCGTTCACCGCGCTCGGCGCTGTCGTTGGGCCACTGATGATGCTCTTGATCGCGCTACAGAAGCCCGGTCCAGTACGCACGCTGTTGAAAGCCGAGGCGGATTCGCCGGAGCGCGCGCGAAAGATGTCGACCCTCGGACTGAGCGAGCCGCCCCTGTTGCCGCTCATGCGCGCGGGCGTGGTCGTCCGTGAGGCGGATGGTCGTATCTGGGTTGATCGCGCAAAGGCCCGACGTCGACAATGGCGGATCGGGGCCATCATTGGCGGAGTGATTGTGATCGCTTCGGGGATTGTTGCGCTCATTCTCACGCACTGAGTGCTGCCGCAATCAGCGCATCTCGCGCTACCTTGCGCACATGCAACAGCACGCGCTTCGCACAGTCTCGTTGACCTCCGTCCTCTTGGCGATGCCTTGGTGTACCGACCTTTGGCTCACACCCCACGCCAACGCCAGTTCGCTGACCGCTCTTTCGCCGGCGTTTGTCGAAGACGACACGACGAAACCCGTTGCGATGCGCGCCGATCTCAAGGTGTCGTCCGTTACGCTCTATCGCGGCCGTGCGGCCGTCACACGCTCTGGCAACACGGGATTCCGTGCGGGCGTCTACGAGCTCCGCGTCGGTCCACTACCCGAAACAGCGGATCTCGACAGCGTGCAGGCGAAACTCGGCGAGGGCGCCAAGTTGCTCGAGGTGAAGACCGAAACCGTGACTCTTCCCGCACCGTCGAGTGACAATCCACGCGTTCGCGAAGCGCTCGCAAAGTATGACGAAGCGCGTGCAACCTCCGACGACGTCTCGCGCCAGATTGCAAACAACGATGTCTCGCTCAAGACGATTGATGGCATCGCGGCGAAGGTCTCGTCCGATGCGTCGCAGGCGCTGGGATCATCGCTTGAACCAACGAAACTTGAGGCGCAACTTAATTTCATCGCCAAAGAACGCGATCGACTCACCTCACGCGGACTCGAACTGGCCAAGTCGAAGAAAGAGGCCGAAGGCGTTGTTGCGATGCGACTGCGTGAACTCAACGCAGCCGGCGGCGCACCGCCCGTCGAGCGTTTCGCACTCGTGACGATTGTTGTCCCACGTGATGCGGAAGTCGCGACGAATGTGACCTACCTCGTTGCGAATGCGACGTGGCAACCGGCGTACACCGTGCGTGGCAACCCCGACGCGGGCGCTCTCGCACTCGAATTCGACGCGGTGGTCCGACAAGCAACTGGCGAAGACTGGAACGATGTCGCGCTCGTGCTTTCGACGGCGCAACCAACCCGCGCGGCAAATCCTCGCACTGTCCCATCCACGTACATCGAGGTCTACGACCCTGCTCCACCAGAAACCCTGGGCATGGTGTCAAAGTCGATGGCCTACGACATGCCGGTCGTCGCGGGTGCACCTGCACCCGAGATGGCAATGGAAGGCGGTCCGAGCGGCCCTGGTGGGACGGGTGGCGGCATCGACGATCGCGCCGCGCGTCGTTACGCAGGTCTCGCCGCCGACGCATCGGTCGGTGGCACGGGCCCCGCGGTTGAGTATCGCATTCCACGCGCGTTCACCGCGGCAAGCAACGCCGATACCGAACGTCGGACGCGCGTTGCAAACCTCGATGCGAAGCCGACATTCACGCTTGTTGCGCAACCACTCGTCGAGCAAGACGTCTATCTGCGCGCGCGATTCCGCAACGAGAGCGCGTACATCTTCTTGCCCGGCGAAGCACGCATGTACCTCGGCACCGATTCGATCGGCCGTGCGAATCTCAGCGAGGTGCCCGTTGGTGGCGAAGTCGAACTCTGGTTCGGGAAAGAACCGCGCGTGACAGCGCGCCGCGAAATGACGACCAAGAAGGAGGGCGAGTCGGGTGTCTTCTCGAAGTCGAAGGGCATCGACCGCGCGTATCGCATCGTGCTTGAAAATACGCTTGCGCGCTCGGTGGACGTCGAGGTTTGGGATCGTGTTCCAGTCTCGCGCAACGAGGCCGCGAAGGTTGAATTGAAGGATGTCACGCCGGCGCTTGCGACCGATGAGAAGTACACGAAGGACTCGAAGCCGCAGGGACTTCTGAAATGGACGCTCGCGCTTCCCGCGCGCGCGGATGGAGCCGATGCAAAGCCCGTCACCATCTCGTGGAAGTCACGCGTGTCGTGGCCGGAGAACAAACTCATCTCGGGCGATGTTGATTGAGTGATCGGCCGCGCGCGCGAAGACGAGAGACGCATGCGCAAGTCGAACTTGTGCGTATGAAAACAAACGCGGCCCCCGAGATTTCGGGGGCCGCGGATTTTTTTACGCCGTCCTCGATCAGGTCAGTTCGGGCAAGGCCCCCACCGTCCAAGCAACGCGGAGAGATCCGGCGCGCTCACGATGCCGTCGTGGTTGAGATCGCCTTGGCCGTTGGCGGGCGACGTTCCCCAATTGCCGAGCAGGATGCCAAGGTCTGCCGCGTCAATCATGCCGTTCCCCGACATGTCACCTTCGCAATCGCACACCGTCGCTGATCCTTCGATCAGGTACGGGCCCGAGATATTCCGCGGGGTGTTCCCACAGACGGAAGTTCCAGCCGCAAGTACCACCGACGACGGACGACCAAGCACGCGCAGTCCGGCAGCGCCGCTCGGAACATCGATTCCAGAACGGTTGTTCGTGATGTTGCAATTCTCAAGCCGCAGAACACCTGGGTTCCACTTGACGTTCTCGTAGTACTCAACCGCAGAACCAGAAACGTTCGCGACGTTCCCAGTGAAGTTGCAGTTTCGCAACGTCAGCACACCACCCGGCGTCAGCGCACCGACTGCCTTCAAACCGCTTCCGAAACCGTTGGTCTGTGTTCCACAGATGTTGTCTGTGAAGTTGGAATCAGAGACGAGGCCACTACAACGGTAAAGCTGGATGCCTGCGGACTCGAGTCCAGCATCGTTGCTTTGGAAGATGCAGTCATCGATAGTGACTTGGCAGTCGAGCATGTAGACACCGCCGCCGATTTCCGCATTGCAGTCTTCGAACCGACAATTGCGGATGAACGCTGAGGAATTCCTCGCGTAGACACCGCCTCCACCGAGAACGTTGTAGCCCGGAGGTGCGATCGGCTGGCCGGCGCGCCCTTGACGGAAGACGAGGTTCTCGAGCCCCGCTGTTGCTGGCTCGCCGTTCATGGTCACGATGGACGTCGTCAAACCAACGCCGCTCAAGATGGTCGCGCCATTCGGTGCGCCACGGAGCACGATGTTTCGTCCGCCGAAGGAGAGCGCTTCCGTATAGGTGCCGGGGAGGACATCGATGATGCGCGCAATGCCAAGCGGCGTCGCGTTAATCGCCGACTGAATGGTCGGATAGCACACCGAGGGCACCGTGAAGAATTTTCCATTGTCACAGTCCGCAATTCTCGCCGCCGTGACATACGCGCCTGCAGAAATCTGCGCCACGATTCCGATGCCCGCGGGCGTGTTGATCTCGCCATCGACGTTGTATCCCCAGCAGCGCACGCTTCCGTTGGTGCGAAGCACTGCACAGTGATATCCGCCAGCGGAGATTTCACGCACATCGCCGACGTCGGATGGGATGCTCGTCTGACCCGCATCGTTTAATCCCCACGCTGCCAACGATCCGTTCGATCGAAGAACAAGCGTGTGGAAGCCGCCAGCGACCGCGCGGCGAAGGACGCCGAGACCGGTTGGAATGTTGCACTGTCCGTTCGCATTCGAACCCCAGCACACTGCACTGCCATCCGACTTGAGCGCGATGTTGTGGTAGAAGCCCGAACTGATGGAAGTCACGTTCGTCAGATTGGACGGCACGTTGCACTGGCCTTGCACGTTGTAACCCCAACACGACACCGTTCCATCGGACTTCAGTGCAGCGCTGTGGAAACCACCACCAGCAACCTGTACAACTCCTGCGAGGGATGGTGGAACGTTTGTTTGACCTCCGTCATTTCGGCCCCATGCGACGACGGTTCCGTTCTCGCGAAGTGCGAGCGAGTGCTCGAGACCCGCAGCGACTTTCTGCACGCCCGTGAGACCGCTCGGCACAACGCACTGGTTGTAAAAGTTGTCGCCGATCGCGGAAACGGTGCCGTCGTCACGCAGCGTCAACAAGTGGTAACCGCCGGCGGCGATTTGCCTCGCGACACCCGTGCCATTTGCACCGTTGCACTGTCCGTGCTGATTTGCGCCCCAGCAACGCACTGAGCCATCGGTCTTGAGTGAGATCGTATGGCTCGCCCCTGCCGCGATTCGGGTCGCTGGCACACCATCAAGCGGCACGATGCATTGCGTCGAAACATTGCTTCCCCAGCACACGACCGAACCGTCCGAGCGCAGCGCAACTGAATGCGCTGCACCCGCAGCAACACGCGTCGCCGTCCCGAGACCGGACGGAACGGTGCACTGATTGCTCGTGTTCAAGCCCCAGCACGCGACGGTACCGTTCGAGCGGATCGCGATCGTGTGAAACTCACCCGCGGCAATTTGATTCGAGTAGACGCCGCTTGGAACCGTGCACTGACCGTTTGTGTTGAGTCCCCAACACACGACTGCTCCCGCCGAAGTCGCGGCGACAGAATGCGAGCCGCCTGCGTTCACGGCCACACTGACCGATGCACCGGACGGAACGGCGCACTGCCCACTGGTATTGAGACCCCAGCACACGACGCTGCCGTTATTCCGCAAGGCCATCGCGTGATTGTCGCCCGCATCAATCGCAACGACATTCGCGAGTGTCGACGGAACGGTCGACTGCCCCGCATCGTTTCGCCCCCACGCGACCACGGTGCCATTTGCACGCAAGGCAAGCGAGTGTGCGAGTCCAGCAGAGACGCGCGTGACTTCGGAGAGTCCGGCCGGAACATCACACTGCCGTTCATTGTTCCGTCCCCAGCAGGAAACAACACCGTCCGCATTGACTGCGATGGTGTGGTTGCTCCCTGCAGCGATTTCGCTGATGTCCGTCACCTGATCGACGTTGGATGCGCCCGCGGCACCCCAAAATGCAACGCTTTGCGCGTGCGTTGAGGCCTGCACTGTCGTCAGAACGAACGCAGTCGAGACAAAGAAACTGCCAGGCCGAACTCGGCTTTGCCATTCACCGTTCATGAAAACTCCTCTTGTTCGCTGCTTCGCAGCGTTCTCGTACCCCATCACAACCGAGGACACAATTGTCCTGCGTTGTTCAATACGATTTCGAAATATGAATCAGATTCCCGTTATTGCTAGTGTGGAACTTGACAGATTCACTCAAATTCCGGGCGGAACTTGCAGGCTGCAAACCGCACCAGACGCGAGATCGGACGAGAACTTGGGACTCGGAAATGAGACAACCGCCGAAAGTCACTTCGCTTCGGAGAGCGAATACCTTCAGCGGTGAAAAGTGCCATCCAGTCCACAGACGGCATCGGCTCGAGCTGACATCATGTGAAGACGCCAACAGCCGGGGTCATGCGACAAAGGTGTGCCACGCCCGCACAACTCTCGAGCGTTGTTCGAAAAAAACAATCGGCTGCCCGTCGGCAGCCGATTGCATGCATCAATGATTGCACTCTCCTGAACGATCTTGCCCTACTACCGAAGCAGCTTGGTTCGATCAAAAAGGGAGGAGTCCATCTGCGCGATCAATAATCATCGCCGTGGTCGTGGCCGGCGGCGGCCTTCGCCTTCTTTTCCTTGATCTCTGTAATCGCGCAGTCGGTCGTGAGGAGGAGACCCGCGATCGACGCGGCGTTCTGAAGCGCGACGCGCTCGACCTTGGTCGGAACGATAATGCCCGACGCAACGAGGTCTTCGTACTTCTGCGTGGCCGCGTTGAAGCCGAAGTTCACATCGCTTGAGTCTTCGATCTTCTGTGCAACGACCGAGCCGTCAAGGCCGCCGTTGGCAGCGATCTGCTTGGCCGGCGCGGCAAGCGCGCGGAAGACGATGTCGACACCGACAGACTCGTCGCCCGGGAGGCCCTTCTTGAGCTTCTCAAGGACGCGACGCGCGCGAATGACGCTCGTACCGCCGCCTGGAAGGATGCCTTCCTCGACGGCCGCGCGACATGCGTGCAACGCGTCTTCCACGCGCGCCTTCTTCTCTTTCATCTCGACTTCGGTGGCCGCGCCGACATTGATCTGCGCAACGCCACCGGAGAGCTTCGCGAGGCGCTCTTGGAGCTTCTCGCGGTCGTAGTCGCTCGTCGTGAGTTCGATCTGCGCCTTGATCTGCTCGATGCGACCTTGGATTTCCTTGGTCTTGCCGAGGCCTTCGACGATGGTGCAGTTGTCCTTGTCGACGGTGATCTTCTTCGCGCGGCCGAGGTCGGCGAGCGTGAGGTTCTCGAGTTGAATGCCGAGTTCCTCCATGATCGCCTGACCGCCGGTGAGAACGGCGATGTCTTGCAGCATTTCCTTGCGACGGTCGCCGAAGCCCGGCGCCTTCACAGCGCAGACCTTGAGGACGCCGCGGAGCTTATTCACGACGAGGGTCGCAAGCGCTTCGCCGTCGAGATCTTCAGCAACAATGAGGAGGCTCTTGCCGCTCTCAGCGATCTTGCCGAGGATCGGGAGGAAGTCCTTCGCGCTCGAGATCTTCTTCTCGTAGATGAGGACGAAGCAATCTTCGAGCACGCACTCCATCGCCGCTTGGTTGGTGACGAAGTGCGGGCTGAGGTAGCCCTTGTCGAACTGCATACCTTCGAGCAGCGCGACGTGCGTTTCGAGGCTCTTGCCTTCTTCGACAGTGATGACGCCGTCCTTACCGACCTTATCCATCGCTTCAGCGATGATCTTGCCGATTTCCATATCTTGGTACGCGGAGCACGCGCCAACTTGCGCGATTTCCTTCGAGCCCGAGACCTTCTTCGACATGCGACGAAGATCTTCGATCACAGCGGCGACGGCCTTATCGATGCCGCGCTTGACCGAGTTCGCGTTCGCGCCTGCGGTGATGTTGCGGAGGCCTTCTTGGAAGATCGCCTCGGCGTAGACGGTCGCGGTGGTGGTGCCGTCGCCAGCGTCCTTCGACGCCTTCGACGCGACTTCCTTCACCATCTGCGCGCCCATGTTCTCGTAGGGATCTTCGAGTTCGATTTCCTTCGCGACAGTGACGCCGTCCTTGGTGACGGTTGGTGCGCCGAAGGACTTCTCAAGGACAACGACGCGACCCGACGGGCCGAGCGTGACCTTGACGGCCTTCGCGAGCTTCTGCACGCCGCGGAGGATGCGCTCGCGTGCGTCGGTGTCGTATGCAATTTGCTTTGCTGCCATGGTGTGCTTCTTTCTTCACTGCGCTTTCGCGCGTTGGGGTTTTTCGATGTTCTTGCTGCCAGAGCCCGCTGCCGCCAGCACCGGGCGCTCAAACTTCGCGTTCTTCCTGCCACAGGGAGCAGCCGCAACTGCGACCGCTCCAACTTCATCTTCACCAGAGGGAGCAGCCGCAGCTGCGACCGCTCAATTACGCTGCGACCGCTCAAATACGCGCCTATCCAATCTCAATCCACGCCACGCGCTCCGCGTCCACGATGTAAACGTGCGAGCCGTCGGTGACCTTCACAAGCCCGTCCGCCTCGGCTGGAATCAGCATCGCGCGCTTCACGATGCAACTCGACGCGTGATCGAACTCGATCCGCAGGTCGCGTTGTCCGTTGAGCTCGCGAAACGCGAGGCGAAGGGTGTCGTGTGTCATGCTCATGGGTCATGCTCACGTGAAGGTTTCTGAGATCAGGCGAAGCGACGAATCACTCGATCACGCCGAGGATGTCTTCCTCGGTCATGATGAGGAGCGACTCACCGTCGATCTTGATCTCGGTGCCCGCGTACGACGAGAAGATGACGCTGTCGCCCTTCTTCACCGTGAATGGCGTGACCTTGCCGTTGTCCTTGCTGCGATGACCATCGCCGACGGCAACGATCTTGCCCTGCTTCGGCTTCTCCTTGCTCGACTCGGGAAGGAAGATGCCGCTTTCGGTCTTGGTTGCGGCTTCATCACGCTTCACGAGGATCTTGTCGCCGAGTGGACGGAACTTCATATGTTTCTCCTTCGATGGAACTTGCTTCTCTTCTGAACTCTCTTGCGACCGACTCCGACGACGGTCACTTCGTATGGATTCGTTTGTGCCCGCGTGGTTAGGCGGCGGGCCAGTGGTCGCGGTAGTGGCGCCGCACGACGCGCTCGAGTGCCTGCAGCATCAACTCGATGGGAACAGGGTCATCGAGCACCGTGAACGCGCCGTCACGGAGGGCGTCGGCGAGCATGCGTGTCGACTCCGCCGGATCGACTTGCCGCGGGCGCACAACGATCGTCGGCGGCGGCTGTTCAAGTCGGCGAAGGAGTTGCAGGACACGCGGTCCCGCAGGCACGGCGCGTGTGCCGGTCGGCTGGCCGCGCGTCGGGTGCATAGGGATCGAGAGGTCGATCACCGCGATGTGCACGCGTTCCGCACGGATCACTTCCGATGCCTCATCGCCGCTCTCGGCGCGGTAGCAGCGAATGCCAAACCGATCGAGGATCAGCGGGATCTGGTCTGCGAACGCGTTTTCACGCCACCCGCCGTACGTCAGGAGGAGATTGAGCGGGCCGCCCCGATCGTGGTCCGTCGAACCCAAGGTGTGGTCCACGTCGCGACCAGCCCCAAAGCCGCCACCGGCTGAGGAATCAGGATCACAGATGTGGAGTCGCAGCGCCATGAGGGGAGGCGCGGCGAGGCAACGGGTGTGCCAGGGTGGAACCAGAGTGTTGGCAGCGCATTGGAGTGTTGCGGCGGCGGTTCGTTCGTGGTTGCTTGAGGGTTTCCGATCGGAACCGCTTTCATCCGATCTCGTAACTCTTTTCCTCATAGGTTTTTAAGACATTGTCTGCCGATCATGTTCGATCGAAATGGACGCAAGGACATGACGCGTTCAGGCGCTTCGTGCATGACTTGAGGGGGGAGTCGTGTCGCCAACCTATGGGAAAAACCCGGCTCAGACTGCCAACTTGGCACATGAGTCGGGGCGGTAGATGGATGCGTGTTGGATGACGCACGCGTGCCCGCGTGATGCCGAGTTCGTCGAATGCAGCACGCTCCAACCTCTCACACGCGGACGTCCCGTCAATTTCGGGGCTCAAAAGCCCGGTGTGGTCGACTTATCTTGCCAACCCCTCCACGCGCACCCGTCGGCGCGCCGAAAGCGGATCGTTCTCTCACCCCGCGGTCCACCGCCGCATCCTCTCGCCCCACTCTCCACCATGGCCGTTCGCATCGCAGACCTCTTCAAGAACCACGAATCGCACCTCGGAACGACCGCGACGGTCCAAGGTTGGGTGCGAACCCGTCGCGACTCGAAGGCGGGTATCTCCTTCGTTGCGATCAGCGACGGCTCCTGCTTCGACACTGTGCAGGCGGTCGTGCCGAGCACGGTTCCGAACTACGAGTCGGAAGTATTGAAGTTGACCGCCGGTTGCTCCGTCGAGGTGACCGGCACGGTCGTCGCGAGCCAAGGCAAGGGTCAGTCGGTCGAGATCCAAGCGGAGTCGATCAAGGTCCACGGGTTTGTCGACGATCCCGACACCTATCCGATTTCGCCCAAGCAACACTCGTTTGAGTACCTCCGGGAAGTCGCGCACCTTCGCGCGCGCACGAACACCTTCGGCGCGATTGGCCGCGTGCGGCACTGCCTTGCGATGGCGGTGCATCGCTTCTTCCACGAACAAGGCTTCCTTTGGGTGCACACGCCGATCATCACGGGAAGTGATTGCGAAGGCGCAGGGCAGATGTTCCGCGTGTCCACGCTTGATGCGATGAACATTCCGAAGACACCGGAAGGAAAGATCGATTACTCGCAAGACTTCTTCGGCCGCGAGACGAATCTCACAGTGTCGGGGCAACTCAACGTCGAAACGTGGTGCATGGCGCTTTCGAAGGTCTACACCTTCGGGCCGACGTTCCGCGCGGAGAATTCCAACACCTCGCGACACCTCGCGGAGTTCTGGATGATTGAGCCAGAAATCGCGTTTGCCGATTTGCATGTCGATGCGAAACTCGCGGAAGACTTGCTCAAGTACATGTTCCGCGCGCTGCTTGCCGAGCGCATGGACGACATGAGGTTCTTCGCCGAACGCATCGACAAAACGTGCATTGAGCGACTCGAGAAGTTCGTGAGCGCGGACTTCGCGAAACTTGACTACACCGACGCGATCGCCGCGCTCGAAGATGCGGTCAAGAAGGGCGTGAAGTTCGAGTATCCCGTCAAGTGGGGTATCGACATGCAGAGCGAGCACGAGCGCTGGCTCACCGAGACCTACATCGGCCGCCCCGTCGCCGTGATGAACTACCCAAAGGACATCAAGGCGTTCTACATGCGCCAGAATGATGACGGCAAGACGGTTGCTGCGATGGACATCCTCGCGCCGGGCATTGGTGAAATCGTCGGTGGTTCGCAACGCGAGGAACGGCTTGAGTTGCTTGACAAGCGCATGGAGGAAATGGGCTTGCACAAAGCCGATTACTGGTGGTACCGCGACCTTCGTCGCTACGGCACCGTGCCGCACGCAGGCTTCGGACTTGGCTTTGAACGCGCGATCATTTACGCAACGGGTATGGCGAATATTCGCGATGTCATCCCGTTCCCGCGCGCGCCGAAGACGGCGACGTTCTGAG
>CAIWCL010000051.1 GCA_903911205.1 uncultured bacterium | reverse complement strand
CGGGGCTTGCGGCGAACACGGCGTACACCTACCGGTTCGTGTACTGGGCGAAGGAGGGCGATGAGGCGAAGCGTGGCGAAGAGTGTCGATTTCAGATGCCGCGCGCGACGGGCAGCCCATACCGCTTCGTGATCCAAGCCGACTCGCACCTCGATCAGGGCGTGACGCCGAAGGTGTACGAGCAGTCGCTTGCGAACATGGTTGCTGCGAAGCCAGACTTCTTCGTCGATCTCGGCGACACCTTTATGGTCGACAAGCGCGGACAAGACTATGAGCGCTCCGAGCCGCAATACGACGCGCAGCGCTACTACTTCGGTCTTGCGTGTCATTCGATGCCGCTCTTCATGGTGCTCGGCAACCACGACGGCGAGAAGGGCGACGTCGGTCGCGGCATGGGCGAGTGGTCGTACAACGAGCGCACCTCGCGATTCCCTGAGCCCGTGATCGACGGCATGATGTACACGGGCTCCACCGCGATGAAGGATGGCCGTGGTGCGAACTACTACGCGTTCGAGTGGGGCGATGCGCTCGTCGTCGTGCTCGATCCGTTCTGGTCGACGACCGAACGGAACCGCGGTGGCGCACGCGGAGGTGAAGGTGGTGGTGCACGCGGAGGTGAAGGTGGCGGTGGTGGTGGAGGCGCTGGAGGCGGCCCGAATGTGGAGAAGCTCGAGCCAACCGATGCGAGTTGGTCGCGCACGCTCGGTCGCGCGCAGTACGACTGGCTCGCGGAGACGCTTGCGAAGTCGAAGGCGAAGCAGAAGTTCATCTTCATCCACCATCTCGTCGGCGGGATTGGCGGGCAGGCCGCGCGCGGAGGCGTCGAGAGTGCTCGCTACTTCGAATGGGGTGGCGACAACGCCGACGGAAGCGAGGGCTTCGCGCAGCGTCGCGCTGGTTGGCCGATGCCGATCCACGATCTCCTTGTGAAGAACGGCGTGACCGCGGTGTTTCACGGACACGATCACCTCTATGTGCACTCGACACTCGATGGCATCCACTATCAGTGCGTGCCGCAGCCCGGAAATCTCGCTGGGAATACGCGCAGTGCCGAGGAGTATGGCTACGCGTCGGGCACGCTCCACGGAAGTCCCGGTCACCTGCGCGTGAGCATGGCGGCGAATGGCGATGCGAAGGTCGAGTTCGTGCGCACCGCGATTTCGGAAGCGGATGCAGCGGCCGGCGGTGGCGGCGAAGGCGGCGGTAGTAGTGGTCGCGGTCGTCGTGGTGGGCAATTTGAGGCCAATGGAACCGTCATCGACAGTTACGACATCAAGCCGCGCGCGCAGGCCGCGGAGAAGAAGTGAGCGCCTCCATGAAAACGGCCGTCACCATCGCGTTGCCTCTCGTCCTCATCGGTTCCATGTTGATTGCCATGCAAGACGCACCGCGCAGGCAAGGCGGAGGAAAGCAGCGCAAGCCGCCGCAAGATGGCATCGTGAAGCCAGTGATGTCGGACACGATCCGCGTGGCCGGCTACGCCGACAACTGGTTTGCGATGTACATCAACGGCAAGCTTGTCGCCGTCGACTCGATCGACTTCTTGCCGCACAATGTGGTCGCGATCGACATCCTGCCCGAGTACCCGATGACGATCGCGGTGATCGCGAAGGACAACGCCGATCCGAAGACTGGCTGCGAGTACGGACGCGCGATCGGCGACGCGGGGCTGATCCTCAAGTTCGCCGATGGCACCGTGACCGACGCTTCGTGGAAGGCGAAGTGCTTCTTCCACGGCCCGATCGATGGGAAGACCGACGATCCGAAGGTGCGCACGGAGGAACTCCCCGCCAACTGGTTCACGGTCGACTACGACGACTCCTCGTGGGCGAATGCGACCGAGTGGCCCGAGGAGCGCATCCAGCCGAAGCAGCCGTACTTCGAGCACGACTTCAAGGGCGCGAAGTGGATCTGGACCGCGGACCTCGACCTCGACAACACCGTGATCCTG
>CAIWCL010000050.1 GCA_903911205.1 uncultured bacterium | reverse complement strand
CGTTTGAGTCCGCGGACGAGGAAGCGGACGACGAGTGGCATCCGTGGGGTGCCTCAGACGGGCTGATCGGTGCAGAGGAAGCGGAGTCGTCGCGAGTACCGAACGATCGAGTACGGTCGAATACGCATCGAACGCCGCTTCCAGGCAAAGGGCGGGACAGGATCCTGCCTCGTCCATATCGAGAGCGAGGTGTTTGCTAGGTTCGTGATGGCGGAGGAGGTGACGCCCACATATCCGCTGGGCCTTTCGCCGCTCGAGGTGTCGACGTCAGCAAAGAGTTCCGGATGCGAACTTCTACCTGGGCTCGTATCTGTACTCGGAGCTCGGTTCGTATCTGGCTTCGTACGTGGGTTCGTATCTGGCTTCGTACGTGGCTTCGTACGTGGCTTCGTACGTGGCTTCGTATCTGGGTTCACGCGCGAACTCGTACACGAACGCATGCGCGGGTTGACGGTTTCGCTCAGCTCTTCGCGGCGGTCGCGGGTCGTACGTGCGCTCGGCCGAAGGTTCGTAGCCACGAAACGGGCGAGCGAGGTCGCGGACCCTTTCGTGCCTTGGCTTGCTTCACCCAGCGATAGATGACAACGCTCGCGACCGTCACCGCAACCCCAGCAAGGCCAAGCGTCAGCATGCTGCCAGCGTTCTTGGCGTGAGCGTAGCCGGCGGCGCCAATCCAGCCGATCGCAATTTGAACCGGAGCAGTAATTGCAACGGTGATGCACTCGACCGCGAGGAACTTCCACCAAGGCATATGAAGGATGCCCGTCATCGTCAGTACTGGAGTGCGAGTACCTGGGATAAAGCGAGCGAGGATCAGAACGATCACGCCGCGTTCTTCCATCGCATACTTCGCTTCAAGGAGCCGTCTTGGCCCCATGAATCGAAGGAAACGTTTGCTGTGGACGAGGCGCGTTCCGAAGTTTCGACAAACCCAGATCCAACCAGTGTCGCCAAGGATCAACCCGAAATACGCCGCAAGAATTGTCGACGTCCAGTCCATGTTGCCGTGGTAGATGGCCACGCCAGCCGGGATCAGCAGGAAATCTTCCGAGATATGGAGGCCAATTCCACAGACGATGAATGCAAAGAAAATGAACCAGGCGCCGTATTGTTCGATCCAGGCAAGCCAAGGACTCGGTTCAGCGGATGGAGCTACGGACGAGGGGGCACTCGTGATCACGTCCGCGGCCTGAGCGAGCAGGTGTGGGATCTGGTCGAACACGACTTCCATGGGGGTGGCAGTCTAGCAGCGGGTCGCGACGGTCTGCGGCGAGACTCTCGACAGTTCGGGTGAACAATCAGATCAATGCGGCGAGATCTCGAAGGCCGGGCAGTTCGCGGCACCAGAATGGTTCGGCGGCCTCGACACCAATTTGGAACCCCATGAAGCGGTCTCGGACATCGACCTGGTCAGGAAGCCGCTGATTGGGGAGGTGATCGATCACCTGAGATCGATAGGCAAGGATCGCGGATCGTTTCCGTTCGCGGTAGCCAGAGATGTCAAGCACGAAACTGGGCGACGGCACCGCCTTCAGATGTGTGCAGTAGTAATGAATGAGGCGCCGGGGGTGGATCGGCTCACCCTGAATCGTGGACTTCGTCAACTTCGCATCAAATCGAGCGTCGCTTGCGATTCGGGTCGCCGCGAGATGGTCTGGGTGAACATCGTCTGGGTGTGGCACGAAGAGGATGTCGCAGCGCCGCTCCCGGAGGACGGCGGCAACGCGATGACGCGCTTCGATGGTGTGTTCGAGTTCGCGATTGCGCAGCCCGAGGTTGATGCGTTCGCAACCAAGGACGCGATCGGCGTCGGCCGCCTCTTGACGGCGGCGCTCGGGTGTTCCTTTCGGAGTGGGTTCGCCATCGGTGAGGTCAAGGACGAGTACGCGGTGTCCCTCGTCGACGAGACGGGCGATCGTGCCGCCCATTCCAAGTTCGGCATCGTCAGGATGCGGCGCGACCACGACAACACTCAATGAGGGTGTCGTGGCTGGGGGAGCAGCGGAGGTGAAGTCTGAAGACACGCTCATGAGATCGACTCGGTCGGCCGTGGCGCGCCAGGATTGATCGCCTCGCCGTTCACTGGTCAGGCCTGCGCAGTTCCGACCTGAACAGTTCCGCCGTGGTCTTTCATCCTACCGCCGGAAGGAAGGCGCACGTATCGATGGTGGTGTGGCAGTCGGACTGTCGGAAGCTATCAAGATTGTCCGCGGTGTCCGACGAAGTGCGTCCGCCATCGCGCGGACCTTTTTCGCGAGAGCGTTCATGGTTTCGCTGGGGGCGCTCTTCGAGTCGGAGTGTCTGCATCCGGTGACTTCGTCGAAGGCGTCGGTCGCTCGATCGCGGTTCCAAACGCACGCGCGCTCACTTCGCGGCAAAGTTCCGAGATGTATGCATCGAGTGCCTCCCGCAACTGCACGTCTCCTTTGCGGCGCGCGTATTCGGATTCAAAGAGCGCGCGGTCAACCGATGCAAGCGTTCCCCACTCGTCGGCAAGAAACGCATCAGGTGCCGGCGCTTGGAGCAGCGGCGCGAGCATGGTGCCGACTGCATCCGAGGACATTGGGAGCGTTGGGGACAGTGTTCGCTCCATACGGGCAACGAGTGTCACCAACGGGATCGCGCGTTCAAGCGCGGCAACATCGCGCTCAAATTGCGTGTCCCTCTCTGCATCGATCACGTCACTCTTGAGTACGAGAAGCGATTGGCATGCAAGGGCGCTTCTCGCGCCGAGATCCTGCGCAGCCGGCGACAGCGCCGCGCGCCGGGATGCCCAACCACCCCAGAGCGCGAGACGATCGCCCTGTTGGCGAGTGATGGCATCGTCCACTTGATCGAGATCGCGAAGGCAGGTGCAGAGTCGTGCGACTCGCATCAATCGGGCGGCGTCGACTCCGTTGAAGTTTCCCGCTCCGAGCGCCATCGCCCACTGGGCGCGGAGACGCCCCGCGACCTCCGCCACTTCTCTCGCGCGGCCGCCCGTCAATGTCAGTGCGCGATCCGTTCCGCGTTTGAGCGCATCTTCGTAGGGAAACGGCAATGCCATGGCCGCTTGCATGTCGAGGGTCGCGAGTGTTGCTTGTGCTTCTCCGCGCTTCAAAGGGTCGAGCAGGAGTTTCGCCGTCCGCTTCATCTGCGCAATGAAGGCACGGCCGGATTTCGCATCGATCGCACTCACGCGGTCGATGAGAAACTGCATGCGCGCCACGCGGGCGCGATCACTCTCGATCGAAAGGACACGTTCAAGCGCGCTGAGATTTTCTGGGTCTGCCGCGCGCGATGGATCCTCCGCCATCGCTGCGAACGCCATCGGGAGTGCCTTGGTTGCGATCCGGCCGTCGCGATCGAGTGCGCGCGCGACGTCTTTCAAATCACGGGGAGCCTCAACATTTTCTGTCGATGCGAGTCGTTCGGCGGCTGCGCAGGCGTCGAGGATGCGCTTTGCAACCCTCGTCCGCGCGCGCTCATCGCCTGCAAGCTCGGCTCCTACGAGTGACGAGGATGCGTCGGACAGCGCTTGTCGGGATGCCGGCGGGAGATCCGGATCATCGCGGAGTTCAAGCATCGTGCGCGCTGCTTGCACGCAGGTCTCGAGTGATGCAAGTCGGAGGCGTGCACCCTCTGCCGGGCTCGGCGTACCTGCGGTTCCGACGGAAGGCGTTCGTACGGCGAGATCGTCGAGCGCCGACGTGATCCTCGCCGTTGCGCGCTCGATCGCAGCGTCAGGGAACGGTCGGGGTGGCCGTTCTGCCTTCATCGCCGAAAGCCACTCCAGTGTTCGCAGTGCCTCGCGAACAAGCCGAAGATCAGACAGGGCGGTCGCGGAGGTTCCTCGAGCAACACAGGCGTCAAGCGCCGCGAGCAACGAGCGCCCGCCTGCGTCGGCCGGAAGTTCCACCGCAGCTTTTCGCATCGCTTCGACGTCTGCGCGTGCAGAGGCTCGGACTGCGTCAGCATCTTGGCTGTCCTCAACCAGAGGCCACGCATCTTCAGTTTGAGTCCCTTCCACAATCGCGCACAATTCGAGCAGCGGTGCAAGCGTCACCGCGAGCGCATCGGCGATTTGCGGCTGCATGTCGCGTGATTTCGCCGAGCATGCGGCACGCGCGCGGTCGAGATCGAGTTTGGCAAGCGTGTTGAGTGCTGCGGCAGCGCGCTGTGCCTCGGCTTGCGGAAGTGGGGCGCCGTCTTTCAACCGCCGACCCGCGGCAGCCGCGTCGATGAGCGTGTCGCAGCGACCAAGGACCGCGACAAGTCGAATACCTGCGACGGTCGGACCCGACTCACTCCACGGCTTCGCCGCGCTCAGATCGAAGAAAAGCGCCGCAAGCCGACGCAATCGTGCCTTCGACTCCGTCGCAACGCGTGCTTCACCGGTCAGGCCCGCTGCCGCGCGTTCCAGCCGCGCGGCTTCGTCCGCCATCTCTTTCGACAGTTCGGCTGCTGCGTTTTCGACTGGTAGGCTCGGTCCTGCCTTCGCACCGTCAAGATCGAGCACTTGCGCGTTGGCCTCCCACGTGAAACCGCTGCCCACGCCTGCAAACAGCGCGAAGGTCAGAATTCCAAGGCGTATCCCAAGGCTTACCCCAAGGCGCATACGGCGTCGCAGTCCATCACGGAAGCTGCGGACTCTCCTCTCCGCCGCGGAATCGACGCCGAGAGAAGTGAATCGGGAGATACCCGTGGTTGCCTTCTTCATCTCATTCACTCCGCGGTCGTGTCCCGACTCGTTTCCGGCGTGGACTCCGCACGCGCTTCAGCAGGTATCTCGTCCGCCGGGGTTCGGGAGTCATTCACCTTCGTTCCGTTTGTTCCGAGCGTTCCTTCCCGAACAGCAGGACCGCCTTTCGAAATGTCCCAAGCTGTGTCCTCACCCTCTTCCCCAACCTTCATACGCGGCGCGCCGTACCAAATCCAGCGAAGACAAAGTCCTTGCGGAGGTAGCGTTGGCCCGGCGCGAGTTCGATCGCGTGCGTCACGAATTTCAGGAATCGCACCCGGCTCGATGCGTCCGCGGCCGACCTCAAAGAGCGTCCCAGCCACGATCCGCACCATGTTGTAGAGGAATCCGCTTGCGCAGATTTCGATCTCAATCCGCCGAGGTGCCGGGCTCCGTACCACGCAGTCATAAATGCTGCGCACGGTCGTGGTTCGCCCGTGATCGATCTGCGTAAAACTCGCACAGTCATAGGTTCCGACCAAGTGGCCCGCCGCGCGTTGCATGCGATCGAGGTCAAGCGTGTGCGGCGTTGCGAACACGAGGTTTCGGTCGAAGAGCGGCCAGGGATGGTGGGGGTGGCTCGTATGTTCGATCGTGTAGCGATAGCACTTGCTGCGCGCATCACCGATTGGGTTGAACGTGTCGTGGACGCGTATCGCCTCAACGATTTGCACATCACGCGGAAGTCGTGCCGAAATGGCATTGGCCAAGCGCGCGACGGGAACGCGGACCTCAGCCGTGAACGCCGCCACTTGCCCGACCGCGTGGACACCGGTATCGGTGCGGCTCGCACCGACAACATCCACGCGCTGTCCGATCAGTTCTGCGACGGCCTCTTGAACCACGCCTTGCACCGTCCGCAACGGTGCCGCGTTCTTTGGTTCCTGACGTTGCCAGCCGTGGAACTCTGTCCCGTCGTACGCGACCTTGAGTTTGAATCGCGGCATGGGCGTCACAAGCAGTTAGCGACCGAAGAGGTCGCCGGGGTGGAACATGCCCTTTGCCTCGAAGTACGTCAGCGCTTCATCGACGGAGCGGAAAATCTTCGTCGCCGTCTCCGTGATGAACGGGCTTGGTGCCTTCTTCGGCTTCCACACGACGTACACCTCTTTGGTGTGTTCCCACGCGTGTTGCAGTTCTCGCTCGACGCCGCTCGAAAGCCCGGGTGTTCCGTTGGGAAGTTCGGGCACAAGCGACACGATCATGTCGCTCTGATCGATGAGCTTGAAGTCGCGCATGTAAATCTGCCCATCGATATCACCTGCGATATCGAGGACTTCGCGCACCGAAACGCGGAGATTGCGCCCCGCGCGGCCGCCAAAACTATGCGCTTCGGTCTCAATCCAGTCTTTGCCTTCACGGGCCGCCGCAAGTGCGCGATCGAGAAGCAGCTTCTCGTCGACGTCACCCGGATCAAAGGTGATGAAGTGCTTTGCGAGCTCCGCGCGGAAGTGATCGATTTCAGCGAGCACATCGGGCATGTCGACCACGTGGCTCATTGGGAAGCTCGGATAGACCTTGCGCATTTCCGGCCGCGTGATGAGGCGCGTCGCCGTCTCAACGGTGTCTTGGAGGCGCCCGCGCGACAGGATGAAGAAGTTGTTCTGGCAACCCATCGCTTGCGCAAGGAGTTCCGTCGCGAGAATCTCCTCCTCGCGCCAAACCATGCAATCCTTCAGCGTCGCGTCGATGTCATGCTCGGCATGCAGGCGTTGGTGCACGACCTCGACATTGTCGACGAGGCAGATGAACATGTTCGGCTCAAACTTCGCGATCTGATCGAAGTCGAACGCCGCGAACAGCCCATGGCGCCAACGGAACGTTGCGTGGGTATTGACGACCACGTTGCGGTGGTCACTCGCAGGCTGGGTCGCGGCGATGACGTCTTTGAATGCCGCTCGACGCAGGGTGGCGAGGCGCGAAATAGGAAGATCGAGGATGCGTCCGGGCCGAACATCCGGTGCCTCGGTGTACATCATGTCGCCGAGGTGGAAGAGTTTGATCGGATCGCCACGAAGGTCCGCCGCGTCACGCACGGCCTTGAGATAGGGCTTCTTGTCGACACCGATCTGGCCAGTCACGATTGCGCGCATGCAGGTCTCCGAATCGCCGAAGGTTCGGCGGGAAGGAGAGCGTAACAGAGCCGCGCGCGTTGCCCCCCGTCATGCGTCTCGGATCGCGCACATGCGCGCACATGCGGGCGCCGCCTGCATCGCGCTGGTCACCCGCCTCTGCGCGCGAGAAGCGCAACGACATGGACCTCCACGGCGCGGCCCTCGCCCACCGCATC
The DNA here is from genome assembly GCA_903911205.1 of uncultured bacterium. Lineage (GTDB taxonomy): Bacteria > Planctomycetota > Phycisphaerae > Phycisphaerales > SM1A02 > QWPT01. The sequence goes on along the minus strand of CAIWCL010000050.1, from coordinate 11,830 downwards.
AACCTTTTCGTGGGTCTTGCCCTTGAGGTTGACGCGATTCGTTTCGAGAGCGAGCAGGCGCGCGACGTTCGCGATCATTTCCGCTTTGGAAGGTGACAACTTGGGCCGCTCGCAGATGACCGTGATATCGAGATTGACAACCGCATACTCGCGCGCAGACACCGCTTCGCGTGCCCGCTCCATGAAATAGGCCGAATCCTGCCCGTTCCACGTCGGATCCGTGTCGGGGAACGCCTGTCCGATATCTGGGAGCCCCAGCGCGCCAAGAAGGGCATCTACCACGGCGTGGTAGACGGCATCGCCGTCCGAATGCCCAACTGGCCCGACGGGATGGTCGAATCGCACACCTGCGAGCACGAAAGGGCGACCGTTGCCGAAAGGCGGGGCCGCCTCCAATCGATGGAGGTCGTAGCCATGTCCAACGCGAAGATCGGGGAGGTTGTGTGGATGCATGTGAGGGGGGTGGAGGCCGATCGAGGCGACGCGGCGGCGCATTCTCGCGAAATCACCCCTGCCGTCCAACCGAATTCCCGAAGCGGGGGGGAGGTTTCGGCCGATATCCCCGCACCCCCGGCTTGCGTCCGGGCGGAGAAGAACCACATGCATCGCACGACTCCGACCACTGCCACACTTGCCGCGCTCACGCTCGCGGCTTCGTTCGCACTCGCTGGGTGCTACACCCCCGCAGGCGGCTACTACCCCCGCAGCGGCGGCGGCTACACCTACATCTCGACGGAATCGTCGCCTGTGACGATCACCGTCTACGACACGCGGACGGCAGAGCCCTTCTTCAAGATGGAAATCCCCGTCGGGAAGCAGCTCACGATGAACTTCCTCGAAGGAAAGGGTGACGATCCGGTCCTTCGCCCTGATCGCATGGTCTGGTCGCTTTGGGACGCGGGCACGATGAACGGTCGGCTCACCAATCAATTGACCTGCCCACCCGCCGCGGCGCGTCGCATTGCCTACGACATCCGCTCGACTCCCGAGTATCGCGAAGAGCCGCCGGAGTTTGAGAACCGCATCGACGCGGTGCGCGACAACCCGCCATGGTGGACGCCCGCAGGCGGACCGCTTCCGCCGCCGGTCAAGTGGTACAACTGATCGGAACGCTGCAAGCAAACCAATCATTCGACGCCCGTGCCTTCGCTCCGCTGGAGCCCACAAGGTGCGGGCGTCGTTCATGAGGCATCGTTCATGAAGCGGTGGTGTCGTTGCACGCACTCGAAGCGCTATACGTTTTATGACGCGATGCGTGGCGAAACACCGTGCAAGGCTCACAGTTTTGTGGCAGTCGTGAACGGCATGGTTGGCAAGTCAACGGCCTCGCGCGCCAGCCTCGCGAACATCTCGCCGCGTTCCTCATAGTTGGTGAACTGCCCCCAACTCGCGCATCCTGGTGAGAGCAGCACGACGTCGCCAACGCGCGCGCGGTATCGCGCGTGGGTCATCGCCACATCCACCGTGCCACAGTTGATCGCGCGGGCACTACCGAGAAGGCTCGGTGCGGTTTGTCCGACGGCATAAAGCCCGGCAAGTCGATCGCCAAGCGCACGAATGGGTGAAAGATCCGCGCCTTTGTCGTACCCGCCTGCAATCAGGTGAATGCGCGAGACATCGTCGAAACTCCCGACGGCCAGCAGCGCGGCTTCGACGGTCGTCGATTTCGAATCGTCGAAGTAGCGGACGCCGTTCACCTCGGTCACGAAGCACAGGCGGTGCTTCAACCCCGGAAAGGCCTCGATACGCGCGCGGACCGTCGGAAGAAGGGCGCTCGCATCAAGCCCGGCGTATGCGTAGGCAGCAAGCGCGGCGCGAAGCGCGAGGTGCGCGTTCGCGCGATTGTGTGCCCCGGGGATCGCTGGCTGCATCGCCTCGATCGTCGGAAGTGCACACGGATCAATTGAGGGAGTTTCCCACCAAGGCTCGGCGCCGAGTTCGATCGCGCGGGCGGCAGCGGCAGTGCCTGCGAACGCCGTGAGAAACCGAGCGTCCTTCGGCGCAAACGCGCGCAGAAGCGACTTTGACCGCGCGTAATGCGCGAAAGAGCCATGCCAGTCGATGTGATTTTCGAGGAGATTCGTGAAGACCGCGACCGGTGGCGACCAACGTCGCGTCTCGCCGAGCCACCAAAGCATCGCACTCGAAAGCTCGAGGACCACGAAGTCATCGCGGGCGATTCGTTCAAGCGAGCCAAGGAGCGAACCGCCAATGTTCCCACCAAAATGCGCACGTCGACCTTCACCATGAAGTGCTGCGCCAAGCATCGCGCTCGTCGTACTCTTGCCAGCACTTCCAGTGACGCCAACGATGTTCCGCACACCTCGCCCGGTGAGTTCGGAAACGGTGAGGCCGATCTCGGTTTCGATGGGTACGCCCGAAGCTCGCGCGGCGGCAAGAAGTGGGTTCTCCCATGGCTTTGGCACGGCCGGATTCGCGATGACGAGATCCGCCGAGGTGAAATCTTCGACACGGTGTTCGCCAAGTACACAACGCACCGTGCCCGACGTGATTTCAGGAACGAGTTCTCCGAGAGGTTTCGCCAATTTCTCCGCGGGTTCGCGATCCGTCAGCGTGACATGTGCGCCGCGCCCTACGAGATAGCGCGTGACGCCTACACCGCCGCCAAACTGCCCGAGTCCCATCACGGTGACACGCGCGCCCGCAAGCGACGCGAGGTTGAAGTCTGTTGCATCGCGCTTCATGGTTCGCCCGCTGCTTCCTTTGGCCTCTCCGAGGTCTCGCTCGCTGCCGCGTCGATTCCCGCGTTGACGGCCGTCGCGCCAGTTCCCTCCGCACTCGTGTCCTTTGCATCTTTCGTGATCGGCTTCGGCGGCAACGATAGATCGCCGCGCTCCGTATCGACAAGCAAGATCGATTCCACACGCGCTTCGGGAACGAATGTCTCGGTACCCATCACCAGACGAAATCCAACGGAACCAAGCAGTTTCGCCCGCTCGAAATCGAAGGAGGCCGTCACCGTCACGCGCTGTGGCCCCGTGAGAGAGCCAACGCTGTCCTTCGAGATTTCACTGAAACTCACGAATGCGCCGTACCGAGCAAACGCTTCATCCGCGAACGTCCGCACATCACGCGCGTTGAGCGAGAGGCCTTCCGGTGCCGTCAACACACGCATTGCGGCATCGACGCCAGGTTCATCGCGCGCCGCGAAGGTCGCACGAGTTCCCCGTTCGAGTTCGCGGCTCCACTCGTCTTGGAGCGACGAGCGGCCGATTGCGACGACAAGCGAGAGCGCAAGTGAAGCGAAACCAAGTCCGATGCCGGTCCACGCGAGTCCGCGTCCCTGCATCGGAGGCTGGGAGTTTCGGATCCGGTCGAGTGCGATCATGCCAAGCATCATCGCCAACGCGCCCGCGAGTCCGACACCGCAACAGGAGGTCAGGAGTGCCACGCTTCCCATCGTCGCGCTCGCGATGGCGAGCCAACTGCGCGGCGGGGGCGTCGAGCCGTTGGGCGCTGTGGGAGGAGTCGTGGGGCGATCGTGGGAGTTCTCAGCAGGCACGCGACGCGTTTATATCCCGGCGGCCGCAGCACTGCCATGCAGAAAGACATCGGCGCACCGAATGGCGCGCCGATGTCGAACTGAGTTTGGTTGTCAGAGGCGGGGGGTTCGTGGCGTAAGGCGTTGTTCCGCTCCAGCCTCAGCAATCACGCAACGGCGTTGACGCGAATGCGCGACTTACGGGCAGTCGCCCCACGCGCCGAGGAGTTCAGCGAGGTCTGCGGCGTCGGTTGTTCCGTCGCCGTTGAGATCGCCGTTCGCACTTCCCCACGCATTCAGCACTTCCGCCAAGTCCGACGCGCCCACGGCTCCATCCTCGTCGAAGTCGCCCGGGCATGGCGCGGTTGCAGTGCACGTGATGTTGAGTGTTCCCGTGCCGCCACCTGTCGCGCCGCCGAGGCGAACAAGGATGTTGTTCCCCGCGACCACAGGGAAAGTCATCGAACTTGTGAATCCCGAGCAGCCGGCACCGTCATTGTTGCATGCAATCAGCGAGCCAACGGGCGGGCATGCAAGTGAGTACGCCGCGAGCCGCGTGTTGTAGTTCGCGGTGCCGCAGGTCGAAATGGTCATGGTTCCGGTGCACGTGGCGCTGAAGATGTACCAAAGGTCCTTCTGCATGATCGTGCCAGTTCCGTCATCACAGGAAACGGGCAGTGCGGCCGCACTGGCGGTGGCATTGGTTGTGTCGAAGGGAATCGATCCCTCGTTTACGAGCGTTGCCGCGTTGCATTCATCGTTCGGCGGCAAGACAACCGTGGCGACACCAACGGAGTCGATGTACCAATCATCATCCTGCCCGTCGACGAGTGCGCGGAACCGAATTCGGAACTTGTTGTGCTTCGCATTCGCGGGAAGCGTGTGCTGCCATGCTTCGAAGGTGGTCTGGTCAACGCCATCCGAGGTGATGGTGTTGATGACGGTCCAGTCCTGCGAACTATTGAGGTACTCGACGACCAGTTGCTTGCCTGCTTCGACGCCGCGGTGCTGCGTGGAATAGTTGAGGAATGCGGTCGAAACTCCGCCGAGCAGGATGAAGTTCGAGCGAATCTCATCGTCGCCATAGTCGAGATTTGAAATGGCGTCGAGGTTCAGGGAGCGCGTCGGCGTTGGCTCGCCGAGCGCAGCGGTTGTGGTCGCAGCACCCTTGGAGAAGATCCAGTTTGTCGAGTTGATCGCGCTCGAAGCGTCGAAGGTGTCGCTGAACGGCGGCGTGATCGGCGATGGCAATGCGGGATCGCAAGCCACTGCGTTTCGGAAGTTCGTGATCTGCGTCTGCTCTGTGGCCGAGAACTTGAGGTTCGCGCCGGTCGTGCCTTGGCAACTATTGATGATGGAGCACATGATGTTGCAAGGATTCACGGAATCGCAGTGCTGTGCTTGCCAGTTGTGCCCCAGTTCGTGCGCTGAGAGAGAGACTCGGAAGTCGAACGTGCCCGTGAATCGGCTCTCGACCGCGGAATACGCGAGGTTGCCACCCACCGAACAATCGGTACCGGCTTGGTTGCAGACAACGCCAAGCCACGCGAGTCCAATCACGCTGCCGGTGATGGTCTTTCCGGTGAAGAGTTGCGCGACGTCGCGTTGGATTTGGCTCTCGGGCGTGGTGTTCCACTTGGCACGGAACTCGCACAAGAGGTCCGTCATCACGGTGGTGGTGTACGGATCCGCGGCGTTCGTGCGAATCACAAATCCCGAGAGTTCGTAGGTGATGTTGACGTCGCGGTCGTACACCAGCGACACAGAGTTCATCACGTTCTCGATGTCGTTCACGGTGTTCGTGGCATTCGAGCCGTTCTTTTGGAAGAACTCGTAGTCGGCATCGAACGCGATTTCCGCGATGTACGGATTGGTACCCGCGATCCCGCCTTCACCATCCGAACCGCCACCGCCACTCCCGTTTGGTCCGACCTCTCCAGCGCCCGGCAGTTCGCCTGGATCGGTTGGATTGCCAAGCATCCAATCGGGGCTCGCGAGATTGGCGTCGTCATTGCCGCAGCGATGGAAGTCACGCGGAACAACATCGCCGTGAGAGTAGATCACGTGCTCATTCGTGGTCCGCGACGGATCGAAATCGCTCGTCGGCTGCACGAAAATGGTCTCGTTGGCAAGATCGATGGTTGCCCACAGTTTGCCATCAATGACTGAAGCAGCGACCTGAGCACCGTACGAAGCCCCGATCGACGTCACAGTGCCGCGATAGGTTCGGTGCGGCGGCAGCGGGGCCTCTTCATACACACCGTTCCCGCGATCAAGGAGCAGGCGCGCGTCGGTCGTGCGGAGCGAAGTTCGGAAGAGCCGCAGTGTGAGGTACTGCCCTTCAACCGGAACGACGACTTCGGCGATCTCCGGAATCCCGGTCGGGACGTTGATCCGTGCTGTCGAAAAATCGACGAGGTCAGGAATCAGCAAGCGCGGCTTGGCGCTTGGAGCTGTCGGCGCCGACGCGCCACCCTTTGGCGGCGCTAATTCGGTCGCAAAAACTGCGGACGGAAACACCGTGCTCATTGCGGTTCCGAGTACGACGCTGAAAAGCTTGGAGTGGAAGTCTTGGCGCATAGGTGAGTCTTGGTGTTCGTTGAGACCTGCGTGCGAAAACGCACGCAAGGGATCGGTCGAAATCTACGGCAAGCGTGTCGTCAGATTTGAATTCTTTGCGTGATTCACTCAGAACGCCGTGATCAACCTCGTTCGTCGAGCGGCTTCGATTGCAGCGCGCCCGAGAACTCATGGATGATGCACACGGCGGGGCTTCGGAGCCGCATCACGTTCCGCGGCAGGAAGAGGTTCGCTGCGCTTCGAAGAAGTGACGCACATGCTTCCGCGCTTCTCTCAAAAAGCGCCGAGGCGCGCGAAAAAAAGAAGCGGGGACCCGATGAAGGGTCCCCGCTTCGATGACGATTTCAAACGGATGAATCAGCCCCAGTTGCCGAGGAGAATCGCAAGGTCGCTCGCATCGGAGCCATTGTCGCCGTTGAGGTCAGCGCCGGGCGTTCCCCACGCGCTGAGCAGGTAGGCCAAGTCGGCGGCGTCGACCTTGCCGTCGCCGTCGTAGTCGCCGGCGATCGGCGGCGGGCCACTTGGAACAGTGGCGGCAGCACTCGCGGAGGTGGCGCTGCTACCGGCGGTAGGTGCCTTCCAGATTCCGAGAGTTGCTGTGCCCGAGGCTGGAGCCTTGTCGCAGGTAAAGCGGAAGTTGTAGAGCGTCGACCAACGGAGCGCGTTCGCGTTGACGTTCGTGTTCGGCTCGCACTGGAAGGTGATCATGCCGTCCGCGATCGTGTACGCCCAGTCCGCGTTGGTGTAGGGCTCGCCGTTCATGTACTTCGGCCCCTTAAAGCTTGCGGCGGTGACAACCGCGCCAGCCGGGAGCGGAATCGAGAAGGATCCACCGGCGCGATCCGAGTTGAGATTCTGGATCGCGTACTCGTAACGCCAGGTGCCGTTGCCGTTGTCAATCGCGCGCGAACCGACGAGGAAGCGTCCATCGCCAGCGACGTCGACCGGAGTGATCGAGACGTCAGAGTGGGCAACCTTCCACGCGAAGATCGCGGGCTGTTGCTGAATCGTTGCACCTGTCAACGTGAGCGAGTAGCCCTGGGTGGTCGACCAGGTCGCGCCGACCGTTGCAAGCCGATACGACGCGTTGTTGTTGTCATTACCCGAGGACGCATCATCCGGGTGGATGTACTGGCACTCCGTGACATAGACGGCACCGGTGTTCTGCGCGGGGTCGAGGTCATTGCGAGCAACCATCACGCGCTCACGGAGCGACGAAGGGAGGGCCGACGGAGCGGTCGGATCGGTATAGGTGCCGCTGAAGACGCCGGTCGCCGGATTGATCGGGCCGCGGCTCTTGAGGTCAGACTGGGTGCCGTTGAGGCTCGCGGTGTACGGGTCAGAGCAACCAACACCGAGGACGGTTGGGCAGCCCGAACCGGCCGGGGTGCAGGAGCCGCAGAGGGTTTGCTGAAGTGCGCAGAAGCCGTGCTTGCACCACGACATTCCGATCTGTTCGATCGCGCCGTTCTTGATGCGGTACATGTTCTGCGGAATCGTCGGGTGCAGATTGCTCGGATTCGGCTGCCACTGCAATTGGGTGGTGCCGATGTTGCAGCTGGTCGAGCCAAACGCGTACGACGCGTACTGAACGCTGTTGTACGTTCCGGGGGTGTAACGGGCGACGTCTGGGATCGCACCCACGATGACGTCTGGGCCGGCTTGCGCAGTTCCACCGTCACCGGGCACCGCGGTCGCCTGAACTTGTCCGAGGTAGACGGCAATGCCGCCGAGGAGGAGTCCGCCAATGGTCATGCTTGTCTTCACGTGTTGCTCCTACGTACGTTGACTGCTTGTTCTCATTCCTCGATCTTCGCTTGTGACTGTGGCTTCTGACTCTCCGAAGCAGTGCTTGTGGCAAGTTCTTGTGGCAAGTTCTTGTGGCAAGTGCTTGTGAGAATCGAAAGCCAAGGTCACCCGCCGGCGTTCGCCAACGGTGTTCGCGCCGACAACTCGCTCGCTGGCCCTTGCGAGCACGATGCTCCAACATACTCCCAATGGCACGGGGTACGAGGGAGAGTGTGGGTTTTTCCGCAGTTTGCGGGGGCGGCCCAACGGTTCTGACACTTCAAACAAATTTCGGACCCAGGCAGCTGCGCCGCCCGGTCAGAGGGGTTCGCTACGCGAGGAAATCGTTCGAGTTCCGCTTGAAGATTCGAAACAGACGGAATTGTGCGACGATCCGTTGGGCATTCAGTTGCGAACGCATTGCGAGAGGCAGGGTGTGCGAAAAAAACAACCGCCGCAGGAGACCTGCGGCGGTTGGAGGAGTACAGATCGGGGCGAGGCCCCTCTCGCCCGAAATTTGTTACTCAGCGACGGCGACGGCCGGCGAGGCCAGCGAGGCCGAGGAGCGCGATCGCGCCTGGAGTCGGGAGGTTGAAGGTAGTCTCGGCGAACTGAACCGGAGCGCCAGAGACGCCGCTGTTGTAGCCGATCTTGAGGTTCCACGTGCCGCCGTTTGAGCCGGCCGCGACGACGAACTGGCCGAGACGCACGTCGGTTGCCGTGTTACCGGTGTTACCAACGCGGCCCTGGGCGTTCGGCGGCGAGCTGTTGAACCAACCGACGTTGGCGCCGTTCGGAACGTCAGGACGGTTCCAACCACCGCCAGCGGCCGGCCACGATGGGTCAGCGTTGGTCGAGTTGGTTGCACCAGCGTTGCCGCCGATGACGAGGTACGAGTCGAACGGACGGTTCAGGGTCGCCGAGCCAGTGAGCTGCGGAGCCCAGGTGCCGGCGGCGGTCGTGAGGACGCCACCGTTGTAGTCGGAGTTGTCCTTGTGGTAGAACAGGTTGGTGAACGTGCCGTCAACGCGGTTGAAATTGAACGCGTTGAGGACGGTGTCGGTGGCGCCGTTGAAACGGGCCCAAACCGTGTAGACGTCGAGGGAGACGCCGCTGTTCGAGGTCGAAGTCTTGGTGACGACGTAGTCGACAAAGGTCGCCGAAGCAGCCGAGGACACTGCGGCCGCAAGGGCCATGGAAGCAACAAACTTCATGATCTCACTCCTGATGGGAAAAGGGGACAGGACACACAGGGAGCCGGTGGACACCGGCGGGGACAGGACGTTCCACACTCTGCGGAACGAAATTGATCACGCACACTGCCTCGCGGCGGACACCGCTCGACAGTCCCTTTTTGAGCTTGTGGACCAAGCTCGGTTTCCCATGCACGCCTTGCGCAGATGCGCGAGGCACGCCCTCAAGCGAGACAATGTCCCGGTTCGAAGGTGAGTCAAGCGGCCGCGATCACAAATTGCGGAAAAACACACCGGCTTCATTGATCCCAAATGCCTCCCGGGGTCCGAGAGGCCTTTCGACGGAAGTGCAGGCGGCAAAAAGACTTGGAATCGCGTGTCGCTTGCGGGTGGGTGCAACTGCCGATCCCGCACGCGTTTGTATCTACGGCGGGGGAGATGAGCGAACGCCGCACGTCCGTGGTGATTCTGCGAGCGGCGCTGGTGTTTCTTGCACGGATGACCGAGAGAAAAGCGAGGTCCTGCAGGAGCGGCGCATGGGCCTTCTGCATGTACATGGGCCTTCTGCATGCACATGGGCCTTTTGCATGAGCGTCTCAGGTAGCACCATGCAGGTGACCATGGGGAAAATGACAACGACGAAATTGGCACCGATGAAAATGACAACGGAGAAAAAGACAACGGAGAAAAAGACAACGAGCCGGATGCGCGCATCCGGCCCGTTGGGCTTGAACTTCAGTTTCGTGCGCCTAGAGGCGCAGTAGTGTCTAGCCGATCAGCGGCGACGGCGGCCAGCGAGGCCGGCGAGGCCGAGAAGCGCGATCGCGCCAGGGGCTGGGAGCACAAAGTTGCCGGTGAAGAACTGCACCGAGCCGCCCGCGCCGTTGTTGTAGCCGGCCGTGAGGGTGTAGGTGCGGACTTCATGACCGGCGCTCAGCATGAACTGGCCGATCTTGACCGTGGTCGCGGTGTTCGGCGCGACGTTGACGCGGCCTTGGTTGTTCGGCGGCGACGAGTTGAACCAGCCGAGCTGGCCATTGTTGACGAGGTCAGCGCGCGACCAGCCGTTGGCGCTACCAGCGTGCGAGCCGGTGCCGCCCGAGTTCCACGAAGGGTCGGCGTTGGTGGTGTTCGTGCCGCTGGGGTTGCCACCGATGAGGAGGAACGAGTCGAAGGGACGGTTTGCGGTGGCCGAGCCGGTGAGCTGCGGAGCCCACGTGCCGTACTGCTGCGAGAGGACGCCACCGTTGTAGTCGGAGTTGTCCTTGTGCCAGAAGCCGCCGTACCAGTCTTCGGTGCCGCCGCCCGCGGGAACGGCGCCAAAGTTGAACACGTTCAGCAGCGTATCGGTCTGGCCGTTGAAGGTGGCGAAGACCTCGTAGCGGACGAGGTTCTGGCCGCCACTCGTGACGTTGGTCGAGGTGACCGACCAGCCGGTCAGGGTGGCGGAGGCAGCGGAGGTGGCCGCGAGGGTGGCGGCAGCGATCATCACAGACTTCATGATTCTCTCCTCAAGTAGGTCTAGAAAGGGACTCGTTGGGCGATGGCTTGTGCGCGAGGCACAAGTGTTTTTGGTTTTCGAACGACGCAGGGACTCCCTGCGCGGAGAGAAGAGAGGTTGCTCGCTGCGCTCTGCGCGCAATTTGCACGTTTTCTGTGGTTCACCGAACCTTGACATGATGGGACGCGCTGAAAAACGACCCGGCCCGCGGGGAACCGCGGGCCGAGTGAAGTGTGATTTGTCAGCGTTGAGAGCCTTCAGCGGCGTGGGCGCCGCGTGAGATCGCGTTCAGCGGCGGCGACGACCGGTGAGACCCGCCAAACCGAGGATCGCGATCGCGCCGGGGGCAGGGAGAGTGAATGTTGCTTGCGCGAAGCGCACCGTCGAGCCCGCAACTCCGCTGTTGTAGCCAAGGTTGAGGGAATACGTTCGCCAACCGTGTCCCTGCGAGAGCACGAATTGCGCCAGCTTGACCGTGGTTGCTGTGTTCGGCGCCACTCCCACGCGCCCTTGGAGGTTTGGAGGTGATGAGTTGAACCACCCGAGCTGACAGTTGCTCGGTAGATCGGGCCGACTCCATCCTTCGGGGCCACCACCGTGGATACCTGATCCCCCAGTATTCCACGAGGGGTCGGCGTTCGTTGTGTTCGTGCCGGTCGGGTTGCCTCCGATGGTGAGGAACGAATCGAACGGCCGGTTCGCCGTTGCCGAACCGGTGAGTTGCGGCGCCCACGTGCCGTACTGCTGCGAAAGCACGCCGCCGGTTTCGTTGTCCTTGTGCCAGAAGCCGCCATAGGCGTCCTCACCCCACGAGGCAGAGGTCGAGCAAAGGTTGAAGGCATTCAAAACAGTGTCTGTCGCTCCGTTGAAGTTTGCGAAGACTTCATAGCGCACCAGATTCTGTCCGCTGTTGGCGGTGTTGGTCGCGACCACCGTGTAACCCGTGAACGTTGCCGACGCGACACCAGAAACTGCGAGGCCGAGGCCGGCCGACATCATGCTGTTGTTCATCTCTGTTCTCCTTCAGTGTCAAGCGGTTCGTGAGATGTTGACCGCAAGAGAGAAGAGTGCTTCGCACGTGTGTTCTGCGTTCGAACGTGGTGATTTGCCCGAGGTTTCAAATTCAAAAACAACCCGGCCCGCGGGGGATACCCGCGGGCCGGATGAAGAGTGCTGTTTGTCAGGACCGGAGGTCCAACTCAGCGGCGACGACGGCCGGCGAGGCCAGCGAGACCGAGGAGCGCGATCGCGCCTGGGGCAGGAACG
>CAIWCL010000049.1 GCA_903911205.1 uncultured bacterium | reverse complement strand
TCCGAACAGGCCGCGCCTCTCCGCTTGCGCTGCGCTCAGTCACGAGGAGCACACTTCCAGCCGGGTAGATCGACTGATCCGCCGCGCAGGAAAATCCGCTCACGAGATCGCCCTTCGAAAGTCCAAGCACCGGCGGAAAATCGCTTGGCTCGCAAATCTCAAAGTAGACAACACGCTCGTTGTCAAGCGCAGCCGCTTCCGCTTCACGCGGATTGAGTTCCGCTGCGCGGGCAACATCGGCAAGTGTCGCCGTTTTCGCATCGATCAATCCGCGCGCGGCGAGGCCCTTTCCAACGCTTTGAAATGGACGACCATTCGTCGCGATGCGCGAGACAGGAATGTCCTTGCGGGTGCCGGCGATGCGCAAAATCGCGGTGCCGTTCGTCTCCACAAGAGCCCATGTAAATGGATCATCGATCCACGCGATCGCGCGTTCACGCGACTTCGTGGAGGCCAAAATCTCGCGGCGCGGAGCCGTCGCCAGTGCGTCGTCGAATCCACGAAGATCGGCGAAGATGGGGAAGCGGAATCGCTCGTCTGGCTCCATCTTGACGCTCACCAACGGCGTGGCGTAGCCAGTCATCAACCCGTCCGTCGAAGCGGGCGTCGTGGGATCGATTCGAACCACTTCGAACCGTTCGGCGATCAAACGTGCGAATGCCGCTGGATCATTGGCTTCGCGATACGAAGCCAACAGTGCGCCCACATCACGCCGAACATCTGGATCGTTTGAGTTGAGCGAAACATCGCACGCCGCGAGAAACGCAACCCTGCGTTCCAAATCACGCTTCGGAAATGCGCTAGCGAAGTCAAACCTCCGCAATTCGACTGTCTGTCCTGCGCTCGTCGACCGAGGCGCTCCGGGCGGCGTGAGCGTTGGATCTGGGGCGCTTTTCTTTGCCGTTTCCGGTGTGGCACATGCGGAAATGGAAGCACCGATCGCGAGCGAAAGCGCGAACAACAACACACCGCGCGCCGTTCGGGCCGCATGCATTCTGTCGCTTCGAAGATTTCCTGAGTTCGACTGCATACATCGCTCCTGTCGGTGCATCATCACCGCGATTGAGCGACTGTGGCGACGTTCATGCGAGATCGCGATCAACTTTTTCGATCACGCCCAGATCGACGAGTGCAGATCGTCCTTGGACCGAGCACGCGGACGCATGCCCCACGCGCACCATGTCCGTGGCTGCATGTCCGTGGCTGCATGTACCGCAGAAATTGGGCAAAAATTCCCGCGCGCAGCAGCGGTTCATCATCCGCCGAAAGCAACAGTTTCTGGCTCTCTGCCTTCATCCTATTGCATGAAGCCACGAGATCCCGCACACTCACACCATGAGCGACGCTCCATCCTTCGGCACACTTCCTCGACGCGCATTCCTTGGGCTTGTCCCGGCGATCCTCGCGGCGCCAAGCATGCTCGGCTGCTCAAACCACGCGCAACTCCGCGCGGAGCAAGAGGCTGAAAGCGCACGCGCGGAGCGGCGACGGGAACGTGCCGCTCGCGCGCCGCGCATTGCAGTCATCGGCTGCGGAGGTCGAGGCGCGGACAATCTCGGCGACCTCCTCGCCGCCGGGGCACAGATTGTTGCCCTCTGCGACGTCGATGAAAACGCCTTGAACAACGCAAAAGCACGAGTCATCGAGTCTCGCGCGAAGAACAAGCTCTCTGACGCGGCCTCCGCAACAGCATCGGCGGAATCGTCGACAGAAACCTCTGCCGCTCCCGAAGGATTCTGCGATTTGCGCGAGCTCTTCGCGCGCCGCGAGGAACTTGATCTCGATGGCGTCCTTGTTTCAACGCCTGATCACACGCACGCCTTTGCGACGGCACTCGCTTTGCGTGCAGGAATTCCCGTGTATTGCGAAAAGCCGCTGACGCATACGCTCGCGGAGTCACGGCGCATTCTGGCACTGGCGCGTGCGGCGAATGTGCCGACCCAGATGGGAACGCAGATTCATGCCACCGAGAATTACCGCCGCGTCGTCGAACTGATTCAGAGCGGCGCCATCGGCCGCGTGACGAGTTGCGACTGTTGGGTCAACAAAGGTTGGTGCTGCGGACCGACGGGACCGGTGACAAACCCGCCGTCATCGCTCAACTACGAACTTTGGCTCGGCCCAGCGCAAGATGCGCCGTACATCGCGAATTTGCATCCCGCGAATTGGCGCAAATACTGGGATTACGGCACCGGAACGCTCGGCGACATGGGCTGTCACATGATGGACCTTCCCGTGTGGGCGCTGGGTCTCGATCGCGCCCGACTTGGAACCGTCGAAGTGTTCGCGACTATTGAGCGCGTCGACCGCGTGGCATGCCCCGAGTGGACCGAAGCCTCGTGGGCGATTCCCACCGAATTCGACGGAAAGCCAACGGATCCGCTCGTCCTTCGCTGGTTCGACAATGGACGCACTTCGCCGACCGCGCAAGAACTTGGTGCGAAAGATCGTCAGGATTACCACGGTCGCTTCAACATGGTTTTCCAAGGCACGAAGGGATTCCTCTTCGCAAACTATGGTGAGTATTTGATCGTTCCCGCGGCGCTCGCCAGCGAACCGAAGCCCATGATCGAGCGCATTCCCCCATCACCAGGACATCACCGTGAATGGCTTGATGCGATTCGTGCATGGCGCGTAGGGACGGCGGGTGCAGCGACTCTTCCACTCTGCGCCTTCGAACGCGCGACCGTGCTCAACGAAATCGTGCTATCAGGAACCGTTGCGGGGCGTGCGGGCGGTCGCGTGCACTACGACTTCCGCGAGCAGCAATTCGTCGCCTTTGCGGGAAACCCGGGTGAATCTGCGGGTTCTGCAGGAACGCCCACCGATCCCGAGAGACTGTGGAACCCGGAACCACGGACGGGTTGGGGGCTCTCCGATGCAGAACTCGACGATGTCCTGCGACGGAGGTGATCGAGGTACGGGTGTTGATGTACATTGAACGTTCGGAACGAATGCACGCTCGGACACGGCACATCACCGCCACGCTGTTGATCGTGCTCTTGAGTGCGATCAGTGTCGTTTCGCCGCTCTTCGGCGTCGGCGATGCGACACCGAGCCCCGAAGCACCCTCGATGCAGTGCTGCGGAGAGTCCTGCCAGTGTGGCGAGACGTGCCCATGTGCGTCATCGGATTCAGAATCCTCGACCCCGAGCGCACCGGCAGCACCAACGAACGACGGCAGAACAGCGCGCCTCTCATTCGCCGCGGTCGTATGCCAACTGCACGAGATTCTGAAGACATCAGAGTGGTGTGCCCCGACGGTTGCGGAGGAACACACCCCCACGCTCGCCGCTGCGGGAGGCCGCACACTTCTTGTTCGTATCTCGCGGTGTACGACATAACGAACGCGCGAACACGCCTTCGTTTTTGTCAATTCACGCCGCAATGCCTACAAAGGACTTGTATGCCGCTTCTCACCTCCGCGCGATCCGTGCGCGTGGCTGCCCAATATGCAGCTGCTGCCTCGTGCATCGTCACCGCGCTCCTCACCGCATGCGCTTCACAGCCCGCGACCCGCGAAGCCACACCCGACAACATCACGGCGCATCTTGGCGCGGTGCATTCCGCTCCAACACTCACACCCGGCCACTACGCACTTGTGGTGTTCGGCATGAGTTGCCCAAAGTGCATCTCCAACGTCGATCTGCAACTGGGCAGAATCGCCGGCATCGTCAACCCAAAGGTCGACATGAAGCATGGAATCGTCACCATCGAGGTCCCCGGCCCTGCCGAACCCTCGCGCGACGCAATCTTCCGCGCCATCCTTGATGCAGGCTTCACACTGCGTGAAATTCGCACGCTTTCAGCCGCGGGGCGTACGCAATGAAGCAACTCCACATGCTCGCGCTGTGCGGTTTCATCGCGACCGCGCATCTCACCGGAAGCACCGCGACCGCTCAAGAAATGCTGAGTATGCCCGCGGCGACTTCGCCATCGCCCAACGTGCTCATTCCGCGTGTGCAGGCCCGTGCGTACTTCTATGAGGAGCGTCAATCGCTTCTCGAACAAGATCTGCGGCTTGAGTATGGCATCGTGCGCGATCTCTCGATCTCGCTCGATCTCCCGATGTACGAAGGTTTTTTCGAAGCTCCTCGTGCCTCTGACGGCGACTTCGGCCTTGGCGACCTCGAAGCGATCATCGAATTGCGCATCCTTCGCGAAGATTTTGGGGCCGTGGACACCTTGCGCGGCGCCATCTTCGCGGGCGCCGAACTCCCAACAGGAACCAACGGGTTTGGCTCGAATGGCGTCGACCCATGCCTCGGAGGCGTGCTCACCGGGATCTTTGGCCGGCACGGGTTTGATGCTGCCGCTCGCTGGACATTCGTGACCGACGAAAGCCCCTTTTTGCCCACATTGGCCAGTACCACGTCAGCCGACTTTGCCAACCTTGATCTTGGCTACGCCTTTCGTTTCTACCCCGAGTCCTATGGCGAAGAGCGTGTTCCAGCGTGGTATGCGACGCTCGAACTGAACTCCCTGTGGACGACGAGCGGCGAGTACGACGTGCTGCTGTCCCCCGGCGTCCTTCTCGAAGCGCCGACCTATGCCGTCGAAATCGGTCTGCAAATTCCGATTTCATCGCAGGTCGACGATGCACCCGAGTTGCGGATCGCCGCCCTGATTGGACTCCGCCTGATTTTCTAATCACGACACCGACGCTTCTCGCAAACACGCCGCACCAACGGCCGCTATCTTGCGAGCTTTGGAGGTCACCATATGGGATTCATTGAAGAACTGAAGCAGTTTGCGGCCAAGGGAAACGCGGTCGACATGGCGGTCGGCATTCTCGTCGGCGGCGCATTCACGAAGATCGTGAACAGCATCGTGTCTGACCTTCTCATGCCCCCGCTCGGCCTCCTGATTGGCGGCGTGGATTTCAAGCAACTTCAAGTCCCGCTCAAAACCGAGATGAAGGACGGCGTTGAAACCGTCACGGTCGCGATCAAGTACGGCCAGTTCTTCAACAACCTCATTGAGTTCTGCATCATCGTGCTCGCGGCGTTCGTTGTCGTGAAGCTCATGAACAAAGTGATCGCGATGCGTATCAGCGACATGCGAGCAGCGATGGAAGGCCTGACGAAGAAGTGAAACACTTCGCCAGCGACCGAAACGACACCATCACGCCATCTCAGCTCGGAGGCAACACATGCGCTCAGTCATGCAACCGTTGAATCGAACACTTCGCATCCTCGCACTCGTTCCACTCTGCCTGCTCGCCGCGTGCTCGAACTCGCTTTCGACCCGCATGGGTGAATCGATCGCCATCGTGCGCGGATTCCAATCAAGCGAACACGCCATTCCCACCGCGGTCTTTGAAAACGCGCAAGGCGTTGCCATCATTCGCGAAGGCAACGCGGCGCTCGTGATCGGCGGCTCGGGTGGCCAAGGCGTTTTCATGAAGCGATCGGGCGCAGGTTGGTCTGCGCCGGTTGCCGTGAATACCGCAAGCGCCTCGATCGGTCTTCAAGCCGGCGCTCAGTCGCGCGACATTGTGATCGTGATGAACACGGCAGAAGAAGTTGCGAACTTCCTCGATGACGGCGTCTACGGACTTGCGGAGGCTTCCGCCGTCGCGGGCCCTGCGAAGACCGACCCGAAGAACGCAGGAGGCCCCGTTCCTTCGACGTACTACTACCTGCGCACCGAAGGGCTCTTCGGCGGTCTCCTCGTCGGCGGCGTGTATTTCTCGACCGCAGACAAAGTCAATCGCGAGCAGTACGGTCCTGATGTCACCGTTGGCGAGATCACGAGCGGCAAGGTGAAGCCTCCCGCGGGTAGCGAAGTACTCTGGAAGACATTGAACTAAGCCCCGCACAAAGCCCCGAACGAAGCCCCCAAACCAAGCTGGGCATTTGAGCACTGACGACGACGCGGTCTGCCGAAGATTTACTTCAGCAGACCGCTTTCGCTCGCTTTGGCAGAGAGCGCGTCACGGTGCACCGTCGCAGCGGCGACCGCGAGGATCACGACCGCGAGGATCACGACCGCGAGGATCACGACCGCGAGGATCACGACTTCAGTCTTCATCTCAGCGGATGTACCGATCGACGTAGTCCGCAACCATGCGATGCGTCGAGAAGAAGTCGGGCACGGTGGAAGCACTCGCAAGTGCGCGCTTGATCCACTTCTTCGGAAGCCCATCCCGACCGCGCTCGTAGAACTCCGCAACGATCGACTTCTCGAGCAACTCGTAGAGCGATGCCGCATCGCGCAGATCACGCGCTTCACCTGCGCCATGTGCGTCGGCTTCATTGAACGCTTCGTCGTCCGCGCGACCGATCGCCCAACCGTTGGTGCCGATCATGCCCTTCACACCGCGCGCCTTTGGATCCAGTCCGGTGATGCCCTCTGGCCACCATCCATCGAGAATGGAGCAGTTGATGCCGCCGTGCATCGGGCACTTCATGCCACTCGTTCCACTCGCTTCGTGCGGACGAATCGGGTTGTTGAGCCACACGTCGCAACCAGAAACCAGCGCGCGACCCACTTCCATGTCGTACTCCTCGATGAGGAAGACGCGACCGCGTAGCGCGGGGTGCCGTGTCATCTCGAAGACCTTCCGTGCATACGCCTGGCCTCCCATATCGCGCGGGTGCGCCTTGCCTGCAAAGATGAACTGCACCGGACGCTTCGAATCACCCACGATCTTGGCAAGCCGCTCAACATCGGTGAAAAGCAGCGGCGCGCGCTTATAGGTTGCGAATCGCCGCGCAAAACCGATCGTGAGCGCGTTTGGATCGAGCGAGCGAAGCATTTCGTCGATGGCCATAGGGCCCTCGCCGCGACGCTCCGCCGCACGGGCAAGTCGCTCGCGCGCAAAACGCACCAGCGACGTACGCAACGTTGTTCGCATCGCCCAAAAAGCCGCTGGATCCGCGGCTGCGGCGCGCTTCCAACCTTTGTTTCGCGCGGTCGCGGCGCGCGGATCAAATCCGCACGCGTCACGCCAGAACTCCGCCGCACGCGGGTCAAGCCACGTCGACACGTGGATGCCGTTGGTGACATGACCGATCGGAACATCCTTCGACTTTTTGACGCCGTACGCGCTCTTCCACATGTCGCGACTTACGACGCCGTGCAACTTGGCAACGCCATTGATTTGCTCGGCAAGTTTGAGGCAAAGGACCGTCATGCACACGGGCTCCTTTGCGTCTTCAGGGCGTTCGCGCGACAAAGTCTCGAGTTCCGCGCGCGAGATACCGCCCTTCGCCAACGTCTCACGGAGCGCCGAGAGAACCATGTCGATGCCGTAGCGATCATGACCGGCAGCAACAGGCGTGTGAGTCGTAAAGATCGTGCGCGTACGAACGCGCTTCAGTGCTTCCGCATGCGACAGACCTTGCGCGCGGAATTCCGCGAGGAGCTCGATCGCAGCAAACGCTGCGTGACCTTCATTCAAGTGGATCTTTGATGGCTTCACGCCCAGCGCGCGGAGCGCCAACATGCCACCGACACCGAGCAACACCTGCTGCCGCATGCGCAACTCAGGTTCACCCTTGTACAAGCCTTCGGTGAGAAGGCGATCTTCGGGCCGATTTTCTGCAAGATCCGTGTCGAGCAAGTAGACCCGCGTTCGCCCGACGTCCATGAAGAGCACCTTCGCGCGGACCTTTCGGTCGCCGATCGGGCACTCAATCGAAACCCCTGTTTCCGCGACAGGCATGGTCGCGCGGTCGTAGACCGGATAGAGCACTTTCGTTGTGCCATCTTCTGCGAACTGCTGGATGTAGTACCCGTGTCGGTAGTAGAGACCGACCGCGACCAACGGAACGCCGAGATCACTCGCGCTCTTGAGATGGTCACCCGCCAAGACGCCCAGTCCACCCGAATACTGCTGCACGCTTTCGTGAATGGCGTACTCAGAGCAGAAGTATGCGATCTGCGCGCCAGCGTTTGACTTGGCGTGTTCTTCATCCCACCACGTACGCGAGGACATTGCGGTTGCGAGCGCGGCTCGTGCGTCCGCGAGCGCAAGCCGGAATCCCGGCTCGGCACACGCGGCCTCAAGCGTCGCAGCGCTGGCGGAAGCCAACGTCGCAAGCGGCGAGTGCTTGGTCGCGTGCCAAAGTACTGGATCGAGTGCCGCGAACGGGCGTCGCGCAACCTCGTTCCAACTCCACCAGAGGTTCATCGCCAACGCTCGAAGCTGTGTGCGCGCCTCGTCTGCCGTGATCGGCGCGGGCACCACCGTGCGACGGTGTGCTGCGTGGACGGAATTCGCTTTCAAACGCGTGATGGACTTCTTCGCGGCCATTCGCGGGAGAATAGTGGATTTCCCGTGCGTTTACGCCTGGCGCCCCGAAGCTTCGATCATCGCCCGCAGCCGCGCCGCAAGCGACTTCTTGAGCGCTCCCGGTGCCATGCGCCACTTCCAGTTGCCCGTCGCCGTGCCAGGCAGGTTCATGCGCGCCTCGCGGCCGAGTCCAAGGAGATCTTGCATCGGGAGCACGGCCAGTGCAGCAGGTGATGCGAGCACGATCCGGTTCATCGCCTCATGGACGGGTCCATCCCCGGCGTACGCTCGGAATCGACCCTTTTCCGCGGCGTTTCGACTGCGCCACCACTGTTCGGTCGTTTCGTTGTCGTGCGTGCCCGAATAGACCACCGCTCGGAACGGGTGGTTATGTGGCATATCGCCCGACTTGCCACTCCAAAAGGCATTCTGAACAATCCGCATCCCAGCAAGCCCAAAGTCGTCGCGCAACGACTCCACCTCCGGCGTGAGCGCACCCAGATCCTCCGCGATCAGCGGCAGATTGTCGAAGCGTTTCGCCATCGCAGTGAGGAGTTCACGGCCTGGTGCTTTGCGCCACTCTCCCTTTCGCGCGTTCTTTGCACCGGCAGGCACCTCGTAGGCGTTGTGAAAGCCGATGAAATGGTCGATTCGAACCAGGTCGAAGCGCTGTGCCGCACACGCGATGCGAGAGATCCACCAGGCGAACTTCTCGGTTCGGTGCGCATCCCACGCGTAATGCGGGTGGCCCCAGAGTTGTCCATCGGCGCTAAACCCGTCGGGTGGCACACCCGTAAGTACTTCCGGCGTACCGTCCTTCTTCAGCCGAAAAAGTTCAGGGTTCGCTCGCACGTCGGCGCTGTCAGCGGTCACAAAAATCGGAACGTCTCCGACGAGTGAGATTCCCCGCTTGGCGCAATAGGCGCGCAATTCAGCCCACTGCGCGTCGAGTTTGAATTGCACAAATGTGTGCATGGCGCGCGCGCTGATATCAGTGCCTGCGATGAAATCAATCCACGCGGGTAGCCACGTTGCACGCTCAAGAAAGCGCTTGTATTCGGCCGATTTTGCCCCGCTTTTGGCTTCAAACGCCACCGCTGCTTTCGCTGCACGAGACAGACGAAACGCGCGATTCGCAGCGAAATCACAGTCGCCTCGCGGCAGGCGAGCCGCATCGCGCGCCGGCAATTTGAGATCTGCTTTCGCGAGGAGTCCCTCTTCGACGAGCGGCTCCAACGCGAGCAACGTTGGCTCGATCGCGAAACTCGAGGGCGATGAATACGGACTGTCGCCGTAACCCACAGGGCCGATCGGCAACATTTGCCAGACGGTCACGCCGGCGGCCGCAAGCCAATCCGCAAAGGCAAATGCGCCCGGTCCGATGTCACCCGCGCCAAAGGGAGACGGCAAACTTGTGATGTGCAGCAAGACGCCCGCACGGCGAGTTCGAAGGAGCGGATGCGAAGCGTGTGGCGCGGTGGGCATGGCGGTAGTGATACCGATTCTTCGACGCCGCGAACACTACTTCTTCACGCCCCGCAGGATGCGAGCACCCTGCCGCGGGATCGTTGCGAGTCGATCGCCCTTTTGCGCCGGCTGTTGCGCCGACTTCGCCGCCGCACCTTCGTCGCGCACCGCCCGGTCGCTTTCGAACATGACGCGCCAGTCGAATCCGTTCCACTCCGACTCCGGAAGTTCGACCGTCTGCGGCTCGCCCGACGCGTTCAGCGCCACGATCACACGCTCATCGCCACGTGACCGTTCGAAGACCCACACATTGCGAGCCTCGTCCGCGACGAGCGTGCGGAACGCCCCGCGCCGCAGCGCCGGAGACTCGCTCCGCAGCTGAACGAGCGCGCGATACACGGCGAGATGCCCCTCGCGGATCCGCTCCTCGGGATCAGCGTTCGGCGGCAGGTCCGCCCACAGCATTGGCTTCCGGCAGAACGGGTCGTCACTTCCCCACATTCCGACCTCGTCGCCGTACCAAATCATGGGCGCACCGACGTACGTCATCTGCACCGCGACTGCGAGCAACGCCTCGCGATAGGCCTCGTCGGAGGGCTTCGAACCGTCGTAGGTCGATGGCGCGCCCGTCGAAGTGGGCCGCTCGCTGTTCGCGCGGTCGTAGCCACGGCCCGGATTCGCGATCATCGACACGAGGCGATCGGTGTCGTGCCCGGCGAGCAGGTTCTGCATCACCTCAGTCGCCTGCGCGGGGTACGCACGCCGCAGCACGGCAAGCCGCTTGTCGAGCTCCGCCGCCGTGATCTCGCCCGACACCCACGACACCACGGCCATCGCGAACTGATAGTTCATCACTGCGTCGAACGTGCCGCCATCGAGCCAATCGTCGGCACGCTTCCAAATCTCGCCCACGACATACGCGTCGGGGTTGACCTCCTTCACGGTCTTCCGCCAATCGCGCCAGAAGCCCATCGGCACCTCGTTCGGCACGTCGAGCCGCCATCCATCGACCCCGTCCGACGGATCGCCGTCGCCGTTTGGATCCATCCACCGCCGCGTCACATCCATGATGTGCTTCGTCAGGGTCGCGCTCGCGAGACCGTCGGAATCCTTGCGAAACGCGGGCAATTGACCAAATCCCGCCCAACCGCGATACACAAACGGCTCGAAACTCTCGATTTCGAACCAGTCCGCGTACGGCGACGCACCGCCCTCCGCGCCACGCCCGCGCACATCGACGAACGCCACATGCGTCTCGCCCACATGGTTGAAGACGCCGTCGACGATCACACGGAATCCCGCGGCCTTCAGTTCGCCCAGCACCTCGAGGAACAGCCGGTCACTCTGATTGAAACCCCATGTCGATGCGTCGAGCAAATCCTCGTTCGCCGCCGACATTTCGGCATCGCCCTTCGAGCCGAAGTTGTCGTCGATGTGCACGAAGTTCGTCGCGTCGTACTTGTGATGACTTGGCGCCTCGAAGACCGGATTCAGATAGATCGCGTTCACGCCAAGCGCCTTCAGGTACGGAATGCGCGTGCGCAGCCCCTCGAGGTCGCCGCCGTACTGTCGGTGAAAGACGGCCCACTGCCAGAAGCTCTGCCCATCGGTCGTTTCCCACACGCTCGTCTCGCGCCACGCGCTCGTCCACGGCCGCGTGTTGGGCGGGTCATTCGTCGTATCGCCGTTGGCAAATCGATCGAGCATGATCTGGTACCAGATCGCGTCGCGCGCCCAGTCGGGCGTGGCGAAACCCTCGACCACCCGTTGCTCGGTCGGCTCGTCGGCGCCGCCCTTCCCAAGCACGAGCACCGAGTTGAATCCATCGTGCCCGTCTGGCTCGCGCGTGGGATTCAAGGGATCCGAAATCCACTTCCCGTCGACCACAAACTTGTAGCCGTGGCGGCCGTCCGCGATCTCGACGGTCGCGCGGAAGTAGCCATCGCCCATCCGTTCCATCGGGGTCGCGGTCGGGTTCCAGCCGTTGAAGTCGCCGGCGACGAAGACCTTCGCCTCCGCACGCTCGGGGCGGTACGAAAACGTCACTGTCGACTTCGCCGGCGCGACCGAAACCACCTCGATCGATGGCGGATTGGCGGCAGCGGCAGACACGCCGTGAGTGATCGCGAATGCAACAAGCACGAAGTGCAGGAATCGGCGCATGGTTCATTTATACTCGCGGCCCATGTCGGGAGACCACGAGACGACCGCAGCACCCGCGCAATCGATCGGAAGACTGGTTCGTATCAGTCTCGCGCTGATCGCGGCGGTACTCGTGATCGCCGCATTCGCGCGCGTCGCCTATCGCACCGGAACCGCCGGAGAACTTGGCGTCGACGACATCGTCCTCACGGTGATGCACTGGTCGGGCGAAGGCGGTCAAGAAGAGGACAAGATCGTCGAGGACTCGTTGCGCGCCTTCGAGGCCGCAAACCCTGGCGTGCGCGTGAAGAGATTGAACCCCGGCGACGCGGGCAGTTTCTACACGAAGTTGCAGACCATGATGGCTGCAGGGGAGGCTCCCGACGTCTTCTACGTTGGGTACGAGCGTGTCGCGAATTTCGCGAGCCTCGATCTCCTCCGCCCCATCGATGAGTTCGTCGCGCGAGAAGCGGCAGCACGCACGGCGGGCGATGCGACAGCGCTTGACCTCGCCGCGTTCTACCCGCAAACCGTCGACGCCTTCCGCTTCGATGGTCGTCGCGTGGGAACGGGCACGCTCTATGGAATCCCGAAAGACTTCACCACCGTCGGCTTTTACTACAACAAAGATCTCTTCCGACAAGCCGGACTCGCGTTCCCCACGAACTCGTGGACGTGGGATGAGTACATCGCAGCCGCTCGCAAACTTGGCGAACTCCCTGGAATCACCGGCAGCGAATTCGTCACGTGGCCCGTGATGGTGCGCACCTATCTGCGCACCGAGGGCGCAGAGGCGATCGATGACAATCTCGAACACGTCCGCGTCGCCGAACCCAGCGCGATCGCGGCACTCGAGCGCTTGCGCGCGTGGCGCCACGGAGAAGCGAACACGCTCACGAGCGGCAAGAGCAAGATCGCAACCGGCGCGAGCGTCTTCCTCGGTGGCAAGGTTGGCATGGCTGGCCCTTTCGGACGCTGGGTCGTGCCGAGTTACCGCAACATTCCGAAGCCGGGTGAGCCGAACGGTTTCGACTGGGATTTCGCGCCACTTCCGAAGGGCAGTGCGGAAGCGAACTGCGTGCTCACCGTGAGTTGGTCGATGGCGCGCGACACCAAGCACCCCGAGGAATCGTGGAAGCTCATCAAGTGGCTCACGGATGAGAAGAGCCAAGCGGCAAATGCGCGCCTCGGCCTCGCGATTCCCACGATGAAGTCCGTCGCTGAGAGCGCTGCGTTTCTCAACGCGTCGCTTCCCCCTGCGAACAACCAGGGCTATCTCGACGCGATTCCTGAGTCGGTTGTCGTGGGCTGGCCGGCCGACCCAACGTTTGAGCAAATCCTTGGTTCGACGATGGATCAGGGGCTCAAGACGGGCGATCTCACGATCGCGCAGGCGGTCGACGAGTTCAACGCGAAGTGGAATGCGCACGTGCAATTCGTGCCCGGCGGCGTCAACCCACAGCCTGTGCGATGGAGCCTCTTCGCGGTGATTGGCGTTGCGCTCGCAGGCGGAATCCTCGCGGTAATCGCGTGGCTCTTCCTCAGCGGTCCAGCCCGCGCCAACGCGCGCAGCGAAGAACGCGCGGGATTCTTCTTCGCCTCACCATGGGTGATGGGGTTCCTCGTCTTCATGGCGTTCCCGATCTTGCTTTCGCTGGTGCTTTCGCTGACAAACTGGAAGGGCATCGGCCCCCTCTCTGGCGCCGACTGGGTTGGATCCGACAACTACGCGCAACTCCTTGCGCGCGATGGACGCTTTCACACCGCGTTCAAGGTGACGCTTTACTACGCCGCGATCGCCGTGCCGGGCGGACAACTGCTTGCGCTGCTTGCTGCGGTCGTGATGATGCAGAAGGTGCGCGGCGTCGCGTTCTTCCGCGCCGCCTGGTACCTGCCGAGCGTGCTCGCGGGCGTTGGCGTATCGATCCTCTGGCGCTGGATTTTCGACAGCGAAGGCGGACTTCTCAATCGCACGCTCGAACTCGTCGGAATCCCCGGGCCCGAGTGGTTCGGGAAGGACGCCGCGCTCTTTGGCCCACCCGCGTTCGCCATCATGAGTTTCTGGATCGTGGGCGGTTCGATGATGGTCTATCTCGCGGGTTTACAGCAGATCCCGCGCGACCTCTATGAAGCGGCCGAGATTGATGGTGCGGGGCCTGTACGTCGCTTCTTCCGCGTGACGCTACCGATGCTGTCTCCGGTAATTCTCTTCAACCTGATCATGGCGGTGATCGGTTCCTTCCAAGTCTTCACGCAAGCGTTCGTGATGACTGGCGGCGAACCCGGCGATCTCACGCGCTTCTACGTGCTCTACCTCTTCAACAAGGCGTTCGAGCTGTACGACATGGGCTACGCCAGCGCGATGGCGTGGATCCTGCTCCTCATCGTCTTGGTGTTCACCGCCGTCATCTTGCGCACGAGTGCGCGCGTCGTCTATTACGAGAGTTTGAAGAAATGAAGCGCTCGCCGCTCGCCAACACCATGCTCTGGTTCGTGCTCATCATGGGCACGGCGGCGTTCATCTTCCCCTTGTGGTGGATGGCTGTTGTCAGTCTCGAAACGCCGCAGCGCGCCGAAGCTGCGATCACAGGGAGCGCGGGAATCTCGCTGTTTCCTCCGAGCCCGCAGTTCGCGAATTACGCAAACGCCGTGCGCGAGACCGGCAGCGTGCCGTGGATGGGATTCATCGACGCGCTCGCAAACTCGATCGTTGTCACCGTACTCGTTGTGCTTGGAACCGTGGTCTCCTCGAGCGCGGTTGGCTACGCGTTTGCACGCCTGCGCTTTCGCGGGCGAAATCCGCTGTTCCTCGTGATGCTTGGCACCATGATGCTGCCCGGACAGGTCACGATGATCCCGCTGTTTCTGCTGTTCAGACAGTTCGGCTGGATCGACACCATCATGCCGCTCGTCGTGCCAGCGTTCTTCGGCAACGCATTCTTCATCTTCATGTACCGGCAATTCATCGCGCAAATCCCCGAGTCGCTCGTCGAAGCCGCGCGCGTCGACGGTCTCGGCCACCTCGCGATCTGGTGGCGCATCATTTTGCCGTTGTGCCGTCCAGTCACCGCGATTTGCGCGGTCTTTACGTTCATCGGCACGTGGAACGACTTCCTCGGGCCGCTCATCTACCTGCATTCCGACGAAAGCGCGACGCTGGC
>CAIWCL010000048.1 GCA_903911205.1 uncultured bacterium | reverse complement strand
GGGGTGCTGTTCGAGCCGTTTCCAAAGAGTTGGCAGTTCTGCCCGCTCGCAGCGTCCATCCTCCACTCGCCGCGGTTCGTCACCGACCCGCCGAAACCCAGGTTCGAACTCTGGTTGCCTGGCATCGTCACTACGCCGTCGTTGACGAGCGCCGCCGAGATCGTCGACGACGAGAGCGAGAGCGACGCGTCGGCCGCCACCCGCACCGATCCACACGTGAGCGTCGAGCTCGATATCTCGTTGCCCTTCCCTGAGAGGGCGACCTCGGCCCCCGCCACCATTCCCGCGCACAACGCGCCGCCTGTCATCGTCAGCCGCCCAGCGATGGTGCCGCCGTCGGTGACACGAAGGGTGCCACTGGTCATGCGCAACACCGTGTCACAGGTCAGGGTGCGCACCGTTCGATCACCGGCTGTACTCGTGTAGACAACTTCAGGGAACGCGGCACCGATCGTGACGGTGTCCGTTTCGCCGGGAATGCCGTCGGGACTCCAGTTGTTCGCGTCGTGCCAATTCGCGGTGCCAGCGCCACCGTCCCAGGCTTTCTCGGCAGCGAAGGCCACCCCCGGCCCACCGAACACGGCAACGAGCGCCAAGGCGCGGCAGAGGATCGATGAAGGAAGGGCTCGCGAGCGGAGGGCGAGAAAAATCAGCGTCGTCATGGAGGCTCCAGTGCCCCTGACTAGTGCCGCGACTCCGCGCTTGGACGCGAGGACCGCAAGATTCCGAACTTCTCTCCCCGCCGCGGCAGAAACGGCCCCCGCCGGGAGGCATGCTCGCGCGCCGGGATGTCACGAGCCTCGCAGGAGCCGCGACTGGTTCGGATGCTCGCCAAGCCAGTGGATTCGGCCCACCGCCGTATCGAGGACCGCCGCGACAGCTCGCACCTGCCGACGCTCCAACCGCGCGCGTAAGGTGCCACTTCCGAGAATGGCACTCTCGAGTGTGTCAAAGCTGCGTCGTTCCGCTTCCGCCAACAAGATGCTTCCAGCGGGGCTTCCTGTGGGGCTTCCTGCCGGGCTCGAGAGATCGAGAAGGGTTTGGGCAGGCGCCGGTCGCCCCGTGCCCTCGGAGGTCACGAGTCGTGTGAGGACAACGAGGAGGACGATACCCGCCGTCGCGACGACGCTCTCGAAAACGCCTCCTGCGCCAAGACCCACAACCGTCGGGAGCCCCTCCGCTGCGAAGACCAACAACGTGCCTTCTGGCGTGTCGACGACTTGCTGCAGCTCCTCTGCATCGATATCCGCGGTGACAAGCAGGGCGAAGGGCTTCGCCGAGTGCTCCGGAAAGGGCAGTACCCCATGAGAAAAACCCACCTCATCACGCTTCGCCGAGGCGCTTCGGCGCACGGCGATGTGACGATGGTTCCCGGATATCAACGCCGCAAGCGCGGCGGTCGGCTCGGTCGGAAGACTCCTCATACAACGCGTTCCCCGGACGAAGGGGAACGCGGAAGCATGACGCCATCTTGCGTCTCTCGGAGAGGGGCATTCACCCCAATTGGAGAACGCGGACAACGTGTCTGCGATCGTGGTGCGGTTCATGACTGACCATCACGACCCCACGCACGAAGTGCGAATCACGACCGCGTCAACTTGCGGAACTTCATGCGATGCGGCTGCTCGGCGTCTTCACCGAATCGCTTCCGCCGCTCCTCTTCGTAGCTCGACCAATTGCCGTTGTGGAAGTGGATCTTCGCGTCGCCTTCGAAGGCGATGATGTGCGTCGCCAAGCGATCAAGGAACCAGCGATCGTGGCTGATGATGACGGCGGTGCCCGCGAAGTTCTCGAGCGCTTCTTCGAGGCCGCGCATGACGTTCACGTCGAGGTCGTTCGTCGGCTCGTCAAGGAGAATGACGTTCGCGTGGCTCTTGAGGAGTCGCGCGAGGTGCACGCGATTGCGCTCGCCACCCGAGAGCGTGTCCACCGACTTCTGCTGATCGGTGCCGGAGAAACCAAAGCGCGCGACATACGCGCGGCTGTTGACCTTCGCGTTGCCGAGTTTGATCTCTTCGCTTCCTTCCGAAATCACTTCCCACACGTTTTTGCCCGCAGGCAGCGAATCGCGCGTCTGTTCGACGTACGCGAGTTTCACGGTGTCGCCAACTTTGAACGAGCCATCATCGGGCTTCTCGAGGCCGACAATCATCTTGAAGAGCGTCGTCTTGCCGGCGCCGTTCGGTCCGATGATGCCGACGATCGCGCCTGGCGGAATCGAGAACTCGACGTTGTCGAGGAGCAGCGTGTCGCCGAAAGCCTTTGAGAGTTGCTTCGCCTCGATGACGAGGTTTCCGAGGCGCGGCCCTGGCGGAATGTAGATTTCGATTTCCTTCGCGCGCTTCTCGCTGTCTTCGCTGAGAAGTTTTTCGTAGGCCGCAACGCGCGCCTTTGATTTCGCCTGACGGCCCTTTGGGTTCTGGCGCACCCAGTCGAGTTCACGGGCGAGCGTCTTCTGACGCACCGACTCCTGCTTCTCTTCGATCGCGAGCCGCTTGTGCTTCTGCTCAAGCCAACCGGTGTAATTGCCTTTGTAAGGAATACCGATACCGCGGTCGAGTTCGAGAATCCAACCCGCGACGTTGTCGAGGAAGTAGCGGTCGTGGGTGACCGCGATGACCGTGCCCGGATAGCGCGCAAGATATTGCTCGAGCCAGAAGACGCTTTCTGGGTCGAGGTGGTTGGTTGGTTCGTCGAGCAGCAAAACGTCGGGCTTCGAGAGAAGCAAACGGCACAGCGCGACGCGGCGACGCTCACCACCCGAGAGTTTGTCGCAGGTCGCTTCCTTCGGCGGGCAACGAAGCGCATCCATCGCCATGTCGACTTGGCTATCGAGCGTCCACGCGTCGATCAGGTCGAGCTTCTCTTGCATGTCACCGACGCGCGTGAGTGTCTTCTCCATGTCATCGGGCGTGATGTTGGGGTCGCAAAGTTTCTCGTTCAGGCGATCGAACTCTTCGAGGAGTTTCGTCACCTCGGTGCAGCCCTCGCGGATCACTTCCTCGACGGTGCGAGTTTCGTGCTTCAGCGGCTCCTGCTCGAGGTACCCCACGCGGAAACCCGGGGCGGCCTCGACCTTGCCTTCGAACTCCTTGTCGACACCTCCGAGGATCTTCAGCAGCGTCGATTTGCCCGAGCCGTTGAGACCGAGCACGCCGATCTTGGCGCCGTAGAAATACGAAAGGTAAATGTCCTTGAGGATCGGCTTACCGTTGATGGTCTTCGAGACGCCGAGCATCGAGTAGATGACGCGTTGCGTGTCGGTGGCGTTGTTACTCATGTGTTTTACCGCAGGTGATGACTGCTGCCCTTCCGTGATCCGTGCGTGATTTCGCGAGGAGGAATCCTACGAAGCGGCACCCTGCTTTGGCGAAAGGCTTTCGCGCGAATTCCCGCGGTTCCACGCGTCTCGCGCAGCGGTTTGCCTTTCCGCGCGAGTTTCGCTATCCTCGCAGCCTGCGGGGTAGAGCAGTTGGTAGCTCGTCGGGCTCATAACCCGGAGGTCGCAGGTTCAAGTCCTGTCCCCGCTACTTCAAGAGTGGTTGCGAACAGCAGCCCTCGCCAAACGCACGAGAGACGCGTCCTCCACGAGGGCGCGTCTTTCGCTTTGTACGCAGGGATTTCGAGGGGTGGGCCAGGGCGGGCGGTCGCGGCGAGTCTCGGAGTCTTCACCGGCGGGTCGCCCGGACTCCCCCACTGGCCGACCGGATGGGCCGAAAGTCTCTCCGGGTCTCTCCGCGGGAGGGTGCCGGGTTAAGAGTGGGTCGGGCCCGCTGGAGCGGTCGCTACCCCCGGGTTCGGGAGCGCTGGGGCGGGGCCGACCGGTTGCGAACTGTGACCCGTGGGTGATGATTTTCCGGAGCACTCGACTGCAGACGGCACAAGTCATCTCGGAGGGACCTCGCTTCGCGGGGTCGCCGTAATGACCATGCCCAACCACGAAGACATCGAAACGGACGCCGGGCGTGACCCGGAACGCATGAGCGCCGACGAGCGCCGCGCCGAGCTCGCGTGCATCCCGCCGCACTCGCCGTGGCCGACGCGGCGCGCCTCCTCGCGAAGGCAAGCAGCGAGCCCGTCACCGAGGCGATGATCCGCGGCGACATCGACGACGGTGCGCCGACGAATCCGGATGGCACGGTGAACCTCGTGCACTACGCGGCATGGCTTGCGATGAAGACGAGGGAGGACGCCGGTGGCTGACGCTCCCCGCTTCGATCCGCGCAGGCTTCGCCCAGGCGAGCTCTGTCGCATCCTCAACTCAACGCCACTCGGTGAGGTGACGAGCGAGCGCGTGCTGCAGCGTCACCGGAACCGCGCAGGCCTTCGCATCGACGACGGCACCGGCAAGGGCATCGATCTCTTCCGCTACGTCGCATGGCTTGCGATGCGCCGCGAGCGCGGCGCGAAGCCTGAGCCCGCCGTGCCCTCGGGGCTCTCGGGCTACGAGCTCCACCGCGAGCGCGCGCGGCAGCGCAACGCGCAGCTCTCCCTCTCCGGCCGCGACATCGGCGAGCTACCCGAGGTGGCCGACCCCGCGCGGTGCGACCGCGTGTTTTTGCCGATGATGCCCGCACGCGCCATGGCGGACAGATGCGGATACAGGGATTGACGGGTGCGACCGGTGAGCGCCGCCAGATCGGCAACCGATGCGTCGCCCAATGCCTCCAGGGCC
>CAIWCL010000047.1 GCA_903911205.1 uncultured bacterium | reverse complement strand
CACCACATCACCCACTGCGTGCCCACCAAGATGGCCACCGCTCGCGCGCGCGCGGAATGCGTCCATCGACTCATGCGCGAGAAGTTCGCCCTTTGCGATCACGAGTAATTCCGTGCACACGTCTTCGACTTCGGAGAGGAGGTGCGACGAAAGCAGAACAAGTCGCGAGGCGCCGATTTCTCGCACGAGCGCTCGGAAGGCGAGCGTTTGACCAGGGTCAAGTCCAACCGACGGTTCGTCGAGAATCAGGATCTGCGGG
Source organism: uncultured bacterium (assembly GCA_903911205.1). Classification (GTDB taxonomy): domain Bacteria; phylum Planctomycetota; class Phycisphaerae; order Phycisphaerales; family SM1A02; genus QWPT01. The sequence continues at coordinate 2,505 of CAIWCL010000047.1, read as the reverse complement.
TCACCAAGCAGCGTCTGCGCGAGCCCGGCGCGTTGTTGCATGCCCTTCGACAGCGTTCCGGCGCAACGATCGGCGAACCGAGCGACGTCGGTGCGGTCCATCGCGTCGGCAATGGCGACCCGAGCACTTCGCCCGGTCAATCCACGGAGCGCGGCTCTGAACCGCATGTGTTCGCGCACGGTGAGTTCCGGCGAGAGCGGCGCCGACTCGGGCAAGTAGCCGACGGCTGTGCGCAGTCGCGATGGGTCACGAAGTGCGTCGTGTCCGCAGACCTCAAGGGTTCCCTCGTCCGGAATCAACACCCCCGCGAGCATGCGGATGGTGGTCGTTTTGCCAGCGCCGTTGGGGCCGAGGAACCCGCACACACCCCGCGCGGGCAGGTCAAATCGCACGGATTTCACTGCCTCGACGCTGCCGAAACGTTTGACGAGACCCCGTGCACGGACGGCAGGCTGCGCGGCGTGGAACTCGTCACGCAGCATGGCGTCGGTCGCTCCAACGAAGGTCGGTTTCGAGGCTTCGAGACACGGGCGGGCAGTGTATCGAGAGACCGCTCGTACACGAGGAAGAACACTCCTGCCCGGGGCCGCGCACGCTCGCGTTCGTCTGCGCTACCCCCACGCGTCGATCGACAGGAAGACGCGCTCCGAAAGTCGCGGAGAACTCCTACACTCCGCGCTCCGTCGGACGGATCCAACGGAGTGCTCGTGCGGAAGGATGACGCCGAGCAAGGAACACGCACGGCCAAGTGCGCCGGGACAAGCGATGGCGACAGACGACACGGCTGGAGACAACGCGACGACGCCCGAATCGGGTGATCGTGGCGGTTCTCGTTCCAACTCGGCATCGCGATTCTTCGTCTACGAACTGCGCGGGACGGCTCCGCTTGACCTCGCACAACGGCAAGCGCTGGCTGACTTCGCGATCACCGATCGAACGAGTAGTGGCGCCGCGGATCGAGCCACCCGTGCGCTTGAGTTGCTCGGGCAAGGCGTCGGAATCGTCGAACCCAACGGCGAAATCGTGTGGATGAACCACGGGCTCTCACGGCAGACGCCAGAACTGATGCGCCGCTTCGCCGATGCGTGCGTCGAAGCGATCGCCGGATGGCGCCGCTCGCGCGCTGTGGCCGGTACCGTCCGCGCGACATTCCGAGCCGAAGGTCGGTGGTACGACGTCGTGATGACGCCGATTCTCGCCGCCGCCGGCATCCAGATTGATGGCGCGGTCGCGCTTTTGGTCGATGCGACCGCAACCCGCCGCATGCAAGATCGGCTTGATGCGATCGACCAAGCAGGCGCAGCCCTCCTTCGTTTCGACGACGCGGAGCTGAACGCGCAAAACGCCGCAGAGCGCCTCCGCGCACTCGAGGCGCGGGTGCTCGGCGCGACGCGCAGCGTGCTCGGCTTCGACAATTTCGAATACCGAGTGACCAACCGCAAAACCGAGCAACTCGAGCTTGTCTTCTGTTCGGGTCTTGTGCCGCTCGGTATTGGCGAACGGATCTTCGCACGTGCGGAAGCAAACGGACTGAGCGGGCTCGTCGCAGCCACAGGAACGAGTATCGTCTGTACAAATGTTGCGGAAGAGCCACGCTACGTGCGCGGATTGCCTGGCGCGTCGAGCACACTGACGGTTCCACTTCGCCTCTACGACCATGTCGTTGGTGTGCTGAATGTCGAGAGTGCCGAACGAGCGCATTTTGACGACGAGGATCGCATCGGCGCCGAGCTCCTCGGCCGCTATGTCGCGCTTTCGTTACACATGCTCGATCTCTTGGTGCAAGAGCGTTGCGAGACGTTGCGTGCCACCTCAACCACACTCGCGCGCGAAGCCGAGTCTCCGCTCGAAGAACTCGCACGCGCGGCGCGTGAAATTGAAGCACGGGCCAACGACGAAACGTCACGCGCCTTTGCAAAGCGCCTGATGGAGAACATCATGCGCGTCGATGAACTGCTGAAGAACGCAGGAAGCGCGCAACGCGGCATCCTTGGCGCAGAGGAGTTCATGCGCACATTTTCGCGCGAAGGCCAAGTCGATCCACTCTTTGCGGGCCGGCGCGTGCTCGTTGCCGACGATGACGAGACAACGCGCGAAACGGTGCGCGACGTCTTTGTTCAGCAAGGTTGTGAAGTGACCGCTTGCATCGATGGCCGAGCCGCGATCGATGCAGTGCGCGCGCGTGCCGCGGCCGCGACGCCCTTTGACCTCGTCATCTCCGATATCCGCATGCCAGACGCCAACGGGTATGAGGTGTTCCGTGCGTCCAAAGATGCAAGCCTAGGAACGGCGGTCATTCTGATGACCGGATTCGGCTACGACCCGAACCACTCCATCGTGCGTTCGGGCCAAGAGGGACTCCACTGCCACCTCTTCAAGCCGATCGAAATTGCACAGTTACTCGAGGAATCGCGGAAGGCTCTCGCCGCGCGCGGCTGAGTGCGACGCCGTCCCTCACCGCCTTGCTGCGGTTCCGGCTTGCTGCGGTTCCGGCTTGCTGCGGTT
>CAIWCL010000046.1 GCA_903911205.1 uncultured bacterium | reverse complement strand
CGCAGAGGACGTGCTTCGGCGTCTTGCCTTCCTTCCCCTGCCACATGAAGTACTCACCCATCGCGCAGCCCGCGTATGGAGCGATGTACTGGAGCGGCGCAGCGGCCGACGCACCTGCGACGACGACGATCGTGTAGTCGAGCGCGCCGTTCTTGCGGAGCGTTTCAACGACGCCGGCGACGGTCGAGTCCTTCTGGCCGACCGCGACGTAGATGCACACGACCGCGTCGGGCGTACCCCAGTACTGCTTCTGATTGATGATCGCGTCGAGGCAGACCGCGGTCTTACCGGTCTTTCGGTCGCCGATCACGAGTTCGCGCTGACCACGACCGACGGGAACCATCGAGTCAACAGCCTTGATGCCAAACTGGAGCGGTTCCTTGACGGGCTGACGCGCAGCGATGCCAGGAGCAACGATGTCGACCTTCTGGCGGCCGGATGCGTTGATCGCTGGACCACCGTCGATGGCGTTACCGAGTGGGTCGACGACGCGGCCGAGGAGTTCGGGACCGACCGGCACTTCGAGGAGATTACCCGTCGCGCGCGCGGTCGCGCCTTCGCGAATCGAAGTCGCGTCGCCGTAAAGCACGCAACCGACGGTGTCGAGCTCAAGGTTCATCACCTGGCCCATCACCTTGCCGCCAGACCCTTGGAACTCGATGAGCTCACCAGCCATTGCCTTCGAGAGGCCGTACACGCGGGCGATACCGTCACCGACTTCGACCACTTGGCCGACTTCGGAGATCTCGAGCTTGCCCGAGTACTGCTCGATTTCCTGGCGGATGACTGTCGTGATCTCGTCGCTCTTGATCTTCACGGATGTGTCCTCGTAGTTGTCGTCTCAGTGGCGCAGGCGGTTGGCCCGCGGTGAGAAGTCTTGAAAGTCGATTCGTCGTGGAAAGTTCAGGAAAGGAAATCGCCGAGCCGCGTGCGGATACGCGTGGTTCCGCGGCTTGCGACGGTTTCATGCATGTTGCGAAGTTGCGTGGCGACAGAGCCATCGATGAGTTGGTCACCAATGCGCAACTTGACGCCGCCGATCATGTTCGGATCGCTGTACTGGTGCAGCACCGCGTCCTTCGCGAAGGCCTCTTTCACGCGTGCCTTCACGGTCGCGATCACTTCGTCCGAAGCGCGGCCGTCGACCGTGAACATGTCGACTTCGATGCGACCGAGGCGCTCTTGGAGAAGCGCATCAAACGCATCGGCGATGTCGGCAATGCGGCCAGCGCGACCGTGCGCGGCGACCACATTGAGGAAGCGATAGACAAGATCCGAAACGCGGCCCTTCACGATCCGATCAAGCGCGGCACGACGCTTGTCATTGCCGAGGATCGGAGTCTTCAGGAATTCCGCGAAGCGCTTGTCTGCGCGAACGATCTCTGCGAATTCGCGAAGTTCCGCTGCGCACGACTCGGCGGCTGCGTTGCCGCCGTGACGATCGCAGACCTCAAGGAGGCTCTGCGCGTACACGCTTGCGATTTCGTCGATGTTCTTGGTGGTTGCCATCGTGTGACGCTCTGTCAGGCGTGAACAAACTCAGTTGCGGGCGCGCGAAAGTTCAGCAAGGCTCTCGGAGACGAGGCGCGATTGATCGCCCGCTCCGACTTCGCGGCGAAGGATCTTCGACGCCATGGTGGTTGCGAGTGCCACCGCATGATCGTTGATTTCCTTGACTGCAGATTGCTTTGCGCTCTCGATGTCGGCGATCGCGCGCGCCTTCATGTCGGAGAGTTCCGCGTCGTTCTTCGCGCGAAGTTCGTCGGCAACCTTGCGAGCGGTCGCCTGCGCAGCCGCGATCGTCGCGGTTGCTTCAGTCTGCGCCTGCTGCAACTTCTCTTCAAACTTCTTCTGTGCTGATTGCGCCTCGTGACGCGCCTTCTCAGCCGCGTCGATCTCGCTCTTGATCTTCTCGTAGCGCTCATCAAGGCCGGCGATGATGCGCGGCCACACGAGCTTCGAGAGAAGCAAGAAGAGACCGAGGGTCACCACGATCGCGGTGCCGTACGAGAGCAACTTGAACGCGAGCGGATTCACGGCGCCGCCTTCGGCAGCGAGCGTGACGGGGAGAAGTGTGAGCGCGTTGGTCATGGTGTTGGCTCGGATTCGAGCGATGTTTCTATAGTTGCAACTTGACTGCCCGAAACGCGTTGCCGCGGTGTGGGCGAATCGGTCGAAGCGGGTTTCCCCGCTCCGACCGGGGTGTTTTCTGTCCTGCAGCGGTCATGAACCGTTTCGGATCAACCCGTGCGGATCAACCCGTGCGGATCAACCCGTGCGGATCAAACTGCGCGGATCAAACTGCGCGGATCAACCGAGCACTGCGAGGAGACCGACGACGACCGCGAAGAGCGCAACGCCTTCGATGAGCGCGGCGGTGAGGATCATCTGGGTCTGGATGCTCGACGCAGCTTCTGGCTGGCGTGCGGTCGCTTCGACGGCCGAGCCGCCGATGCGGCCAATGCCCATACCTGCACCGATCGCGCCGAGTGCGGCGCCGATCGCGGCGAGGCCCTTGGTCATGTCGGCGCCGGCAGCGGCGGCGTCAGCGCCGTCCTGACCGAAGGCCGGAGCGGCGATGAAGGCGGCGAGGGCGGCGAACGGAACGATCTTCGAGAACTTGCTCATTGCTGACTGTGCTCCAAATAGGTTTGGTCTTTGCTCGGACGCCGTGGGACGCGCCGGTTGAAGGACGAATCATTCAGCCGGGCCTCCCACGAGCCCGGATTTGGACGGTTCAGTGCGCGTGCGCACCGTGGCCGTGGCCATGCGCGTGATCGTGGTCATGCGCATGATCGTGGCCGTGATCGTGATCGCCGTGGTGGCTCATCATCCCGATGAACACGGCGCTGAGGAACATGAAGACAAACGCCTGCAGGAAGGCGACGAAGAGTTCAAGCACCGAAATCGCGATCGCGGCGACGACCGAAATGGCCGAGACCGGAATTGCCAGACCCCAACCCTTGGCGTTGTACGCAAGCGCGCCGAAGCCAAGCAACGTCGCGAGCAGCGTGTGGCCCGCGACCATGTTCGCAAAGAGACGAATCGAAAGCGCTGCAGGCTTGATGAAGAGGCCAAGGATTTCGACCACGAGCATGATCGGAACAACGGCCTTCAGCATGATCGGACCGTAGAGGAGGTCCTTGCCGCCCGCCATGTGCTCGATGAACCCCTTCACGCCCAGATCGCGGAAGCCCTGGTAAAGAATCGCGAAGAAGCTGAGGGTTGCGAGGCCTGCGGTGACTGCGATGCTCGCCGTCGCGGTGCCACCGAACCACACAGGCGTTTCGCCGTGGGCGAGTTCGTGCTTGTGTCCGAGGAGCGTGAACACAAACTCTTGGATGTCCATGAATGGAATCATGCCGAAGAGGTTCAACACCAGAATGAAGAAGAAGATGGTGAGAAGGAACGGAAGGAATCGCGCCGTTGCTTCCTTACCGAGCAGCGGTTGGATGACCCCGTCGCGAAGTCCTTGCACCATCACTTCGACGAGTTGCGCGATGCGCCCCTTCGTCAGGTAACGATCGGTTCCCTGGCTTGCCGGCCCTGTTTCGATCCGCTTTGCAGCCATCGAGAGAACGATGAAAACGATCACCGCTCCGACGACGAGCGAGATCGCGCTGAGCGCAATCTTGTACTCGCCGATCGCGAAACCGTGCACATCCTTGTCAACGACGTGCTCGATCGGGTTTCCGCCCGCCGCGAGAAGCGACGGTGCGAGGTCGACGATCGTGATGATGCTATTGCTGAGGCTCATGAAGGAACTCATGACGGAATTGCACGCGAAAGTGATGCACGCGGGCACAGACACACGTACGGAAACACGCTCACGCGGCTTGCCTCGCTGTTCGGCGAGGCTGCGATTCGTGAAAACCTTCACGAAGTCGCACCGCGATTCTCGACAACCTCGCGGATTCTTCCGCGTGTTGTCATCCAACACATCTCGGCGCTGTCGGCGTTACTGCTTCTCTGCCGACCTGCCTGCAGTCGAAGGAGCGGGATGCGCCGCCGACTGCATCGCCTGCATCATGGTCACGATGTCCGCGACAAGGATGAGGAGGTACCCCGCGAGCGACCCGATCAGGACTGGTCGGGCCTCCGCGAGGAGGAGAAAGTATAACGAGAGTGCCAAAAGCGGTGTGAGTACGAATCGAACCAACGTCGATGCGAGATACGCGTTCGCAACACCCTTCCCGGGAGTGAGCAATGCGCCAAGCACCGTCCCGCCGACGTGGGCAGCAGTCGCCGCGCACAGTCCGAGAAGAACGCCCTTGTAGACCGATTCAGGAAACTTCCAGCCCTGATGCACGATCGCCCAAAGGACGATGAGGGCAGCTCCGCCCCCGACATTCACGGTGAGTAGTTTGGCGATCGGGAAGGCCGGGATCGGCGGCGAGGTCGTTGGAGACTGGGCGGAAGCTGAGCCCCTCCCCGATCCGGCGCCCGATCCGGAGCTCGAGCCGGAGTTCGAGTCGGGACTTGAAGGCGGGTTTTCAGGCAGTTCTGTCATGTCGACCTCTCTTGGGTGCCGTCGCGTGACTCACCGGTTGGCCGCGCGCCATCACGTTGGGCTTCGACTTCGTCGTGCAGTTCCGAGGAGGGTGAACCGTTCACGCGACGAACATTCTGGACGCCCGGGGAGCCTCCCGGCGCTTGCCTCCGGGGAGGCTGCGTCTTCAACGCCAAGCGAAAAACGGAAAGCATCGCGACCGCGATCCCGGCAATCGATCCGACCACGATCCAACGATTCTTCGTCCCGAAGAGGTAGTCAAGCCCGTAGCCCAGCAGCACGCCCGCTGCGACCTCGCTCAACATCTGCGAACCGATACCGAGGAGCGACGCGTCAACCGACGAGAAAAAGGGTTTCCCGCGAACGCGTGACACCGCGCGCGCGCTTGCCCCTTCGGAAGCGTCCACGCGCGATGCGCTCGACAGATCCGGCTTGGAAGGATTCGCGTTCAAACGGTCCGAGCTCAGAAGATCTTCGCGCGGCTTGGATGGACGGCTTTCGTCGTTCACCCCGCCACCGTACCATCTCGGCCCCATGGCGATCCGCGACGAAGAAGTCATCGATGTGACCCCCACCCGCCTTACCCGCGGCGAGGCACTTTTTCTCCCTTCCATCTTCAAGGGACTCGGCACCACGCTGCGTCACTGCTTCGAAAACATTGGCCGAGGCGGCTCGAACAAGAAGAACATTTGGGTGCTGCAATACCCAGAGATGAAGCGCGACGACCGTCCGGTGGAGGAAGGCGGCCAGTATCGCCCGTACTTCCGCGGCGTGCATCGTTTGAACAAGGACGAAGACGGTCGCGTGCGCTGTGTCGCGTGCTTTATGTGCGCGACGGCGTGCCCAGCGAAGTGCATTCACATCGTCGCCGACGAAAGTCCGTGGGACGATCGCGAGAAGTACCCGAAGCAGTTCGATATCGACGAACTGCGTTGCATCTACTGCGGCATGTGCGAAGAGGCTTGCCCGTGCGATGCAATCGAACTGACGCCGCACTACGAGGTGACTGGCCTGTCGCGCCAAGAGCTCATCTTCGACAAGACGAAGTTGCTCCAGGTGTACGACGAGACCGTTGGCGAAAAGCCGATGTGATTTTCGCAGGCTGATTTTCGCAGGCTGATTTTCGCGGGGTCATGCCGCGCGAATGTCACGTTCCGTGAAAGCAATGTGACGCCAGCGACTACGCCGCTCCGGCGTTTGGTCCCTGTCGCTCTCACTTTCCCTGCCTCTGTCCCTGTCCCTGTCCCTGTCTCTGTCCCTGTCCCTGTCCCTGTCCCCGCGCGCCGGATTCAACCAACGATTGCTGTCCACTGCCGGCGGGCAGCCTCATGGCTGCCACATGCTTGAACCAAAAGAGCTTCCATTCGCGGCTTCGGCTTGAGAGTTTTTCGGCTTGAGATTTCTTCGGCTTACGATCTCTTCGGCGGCGGCGTCGTTCCGTCCTTCGGTGCATCGACAGGCGCGTTCGCTGGAGCCTTCTTCTTGTCGCCCTTCTTCTTGTCGTCCTTCTTTTTGAAGAGATCGATGATGCCTCCAACTGCCTCGATTGCCCCAGCGGGGTTCTGACGAATGGCATCGCCGAGGTCGGGGAACGCGAGTTCTTGCTGGAGCTTCGCTGGCTTCCCCTGTACATCAAAGAGCGGTCCCGAAAGCTTCACGCCGACGACGAGGCTCTTCAAAAGTTCGGGGCTTGCAGCGCCAATCGACTCGAAGAGTCGTCGCGCCTCACTCGACCAATTCCCTGCATCCGAGAGCGGAACACCTGTCGTGAGCGCGATGGCACGCATCGGCGTCGCGCCGAGATCGATGTCGCCCGCAAAGACGAGCGAGTTCTTCCATCCCACCTGCTTGGAAACACCTGGTTCGTTCGAGGTCGTCGTCTTCCCTGCACGCAGCGCGAAGTCGCGGTACACGAGACGCCCCTTCGTAATGGTTGCACGGAGCGGCTCAATGAACGCTTCAAATCCGTCGCTGCGGCCAGCCTGTGCGACGGTCAGCAGCCACGAGAGCAT
>CAIWCL010000045.1 GCA_903911205.1 uncultured bacterium | reverse complement strand
TGGCCGCGAGTCGCGAGCGCACAAATCACGACGCCTCCGCTCGCGGCATTCAACTCGCCTCCGCTCGCGGGTGCGCGCCGTCGTAGTCGGCCCGCATCTTGCCTTGCGCGAGGTGCGTGTACACCTGCGTTGACGAGAGTGACTGGTGACCGAGCAACTCTTGCACCGCGCGCAAATCCGCACCGTTGTTGAGGAGGTGCGTCGCGAAGCTGTGGCGAATCGTGTGGGGGCTGATGTCCGGGTCGAGACCAACCTTGACGAGATACTTGGCGACCTTGCGGCGCACCGAGCGGCTCGAGAGGCGTGATCCGTGCTTATTCACGAAGAGCGGAGCGTCGCCACTTGAGGTGAGACCGGCGGCCTTCATCTCGGCGTCGAGCATGTCGAGGTAGTGACGCAGGCTCTTGAGCGCGTGCGCGCCAAGCGGCACGATACGCTCGCGACGACCCTTGCCACGAATCACGATGCACTCGTTCGACTCGTTCAGATCGCCGCGGTTGATCGCGACCACTTCGCTCACGCGGATACCAGTCGAGTAGAGCGTCTCGAGAATCGCGCGGTCGCGCGCCCCGAGCAAGTCGTTGTCGTCCGGCGCCGAGAGCAGGCGCTCGACCTCATCGACCGTGATCGCCTTCGGCAGCCGACGGGCTTGCTTCGGGGTGCGAATCAGGGTCATTGGATTGGTGGAAGTGAAGCCGCGCTTCTCGAGCCACTTGTGGAAGCTGCGAAGCGTGGCAATCTTGCGCGCCATCGTGGCGGGCGAGTAGTTCTGCTCAGCGAGCTTCGCGAGGAAGCCGCGGATCTTCTCGACGTCGCAGGACAGGATCGTCGCAGTCGCAGAAGCGGGCACCGGCTTCTTCGCCGTCGACGCTTCAAGCGCAGCCTCTTCGTTCTTCAACTCGACCTTGATTTTGAGGTCGGTCTCGAGGTACTCGACAAACTGCCGCAAATCGAGCCCGTAGCACCGCGAGGTGTAGGGGCTGAACGCGCGCTCGTCGATCAGATACGACAGGAAGCGTTCGACGATGGGGAGATTCTCATGCATGATTAGACCTCTTCGCTGTACTTCAGTGCGTGCCTTGATCGGCTGGCCTGAAGCCTGATGAGCTGTTCCTTCGACGTGCGTGGTTGCCTCAACCGAAGTTCCTAGATCAATCACCTAGGACCCATCTCTCTCTGCACCACCTGACGGGAAACTTGTTCCAACGATCGGCCGAAGCGACGTTGGTCCTCAAACCCGTTTGTCCAGAATGGCTATCGGCCCGAAGGCCCGCGGAGTTCAAGTGTTTTTTCGCGGACCGTCCGAAATATCTCTCCGAGGCTAGGCCGAGCACCCTGTCGTAGTCGCCTGTCTGAGCGGGATTTACGGACATTTGTTGCGCGAAAATGCGCCCTTTCGGGCGCTCTCACTCCGCGCTTTCGTCGACCTTCTCCGCACGGCCTGACGGCAGCGGCACACCGAGGCGCGCGGCCTCCTGCTCGAGAAGGTCACGCGTGAGGATCCACGCACCAAATCGGGTGAAGAGGTCGATGCGAATCTCGTAGGCCTTCGGCCCAAGCGCGCTGTTCGGATCCGAACGCCCGAGCGCGTAACGCTCGAGTTCAATGAGCGTCTCGTTGCTGCGTCCGTCGAGGATGCGCGATGCCTGTGAGATCTCCGCGCGCGCCGTCTCCGCGCCACCGGGCGTTTCCGCGGTCGGCATCGTGAGCTCGTTCAAATCGAGCGCGCGATTCTGCCCAGGCCCGCCGGCCGAAATGACCTCCACCGCGGCACCGAATCGCAACGGCTTGTACGGGTCCCAATCGGTCACGGTCCCGAGGACGAGTCCATCGGCCTGCAACGTGCGCATCAGGGTGTAGGCCTGCTGCAAATCGCGTACGTTCGTCATGCCAAGACTCTTCATGGCGGCGAGCGTGCGATTGAGTGGCAGGCAACGCAGGCCCTCAACGCCCTCGACTTCGGAGACGAACTTGTCGGCAACGGCCATGCCGTCGACTTGCGAAACACCCGACTCATTCGCAAACGGCACGACCGCCCAAACACGCTCTGTGTCGTACGGCGCTCTCAACACGATCGGGCGCGCGAGCGGCTTCGCGCAGCCGCCGAGCGAAGTACCCGCGACGCTCATGAAGAGCAGTGCGAGCAGCGCTTGGGACGCACGCGCGGTTCGCAGCGCCGCGAAAGCTGCAAGGCGCGCAACGACGACGCGAGCGAGAACGCAGGCGAGAAGAACGGAGGTTTGTGGCCGGTTCATGGTGGGGATATCGGCGGCAAGCCTCGTGCCAACCCAATCAAGTCTCGTGCCAACGCAATCAAGCGTGATGCAGCGACGACGCTCCCGACTTCACTCAGGCACGTTTGCAAGCGTGTCCCGCTTTAAGAGGTCGGGGGTCGAATCGGTCGCGCTTGCGGTTGCCTCGCCCACGGAAGATTCCGAAGACTGGCTCTTGGAAGCCGCGAGTTTCGCTGCTTCGCTCGCTCGCTTAGCCGCGTTCTTGCTGGCATTTACCGCGAACTCCACCGATCCTGTGCCGTTTCGTGCGCCATCGACCGCGATCGCCCAGATGTTCTCCGTGCCACCGCGGTTCGAAACGAAGTAGACCTTCCCGTCCGCACCCCAGGCGGGCTGCATGTTGCGGAAGCGGCTGTTGGTGAGGCCCACGCGGCCGGTGCCGTCGGCGTTGACGACCCAAATGTCGGATTGCTCAGGCCACTCGCCGTTGCCGTCTGGGTTCACCACCGTCGTGAAGACGATTTTCTCGCCGTCCGGCGACCAGTTCGGCTGCAAAATCGCCGCGTTCTTCGCGCTGACGATCTCGGTCGGGTTCATGCCTTCGCCTTTCACAATGTCGATGGTCCAGACGCCGTAGAGGCGCGAACCTCGCTGCCGCGCACGTTGGAACAGAAGGGTGTCCTTCTGGTCGACCGGGCTCCAGCGCGGCAAAAAGCCTTCGCAGACGAAGGTTCGCACGCCAGGCGCGCTGCTATCGACGATCCAAATCTCCCACGTGCCGGTGCGACCGTTCTTCCGGCTGAACGCGAGGCGACGCCCGTCCGGCGCCCAGGTCGGCTGCACTTCTTCGTCTGCATCGAACGTGATCTGCGTCGGCGCACCACCCGTGATCGGCATGGTGTAGATGTCCCAGTTGCCGTTGCGGTTCGAGGAGAAGGCGATCTTCGTCCCCTCCGGCGCGATCGACGGCATCATGTCGTCGCTTGGATCGGTCGTGAGCTGCGTCACCGTTCGGCCATCCACCGACTTCCGGTAGATGTCGAAGGTCGGACGATGCTGGGTGGAGGCAAAGACCATAAATGAGCCGGAACGGTCGACATCCGGCGCGTAATCGCCGCCTTCTGCCGCGAAACTGACCTGCGAGATGTTTCCGCCGCCCTCGGTCAATCCGTTGTCGTTGACTCGGCGCGTATCGCCGTTGGCGGCGGAAATGAGGCTCGAACGGCGCGTTGAGGCCGTGCCACCGCGCGGCATCGTGAGCGGCGCACTGGTGGCAACCGATCCCCCGCTCGCGTCGTCGCTCGAGGCGGCACCCGCGGAGGAGGTTGGGGTTGGCGTCGCCGAGGAGCCCGTCGCGCGGCGCGCGGGAACCGACAGCGATGACGCGTCGTTCGACTCACCCGGCGACAAGCTCGACGCGAGGCTCGAAAGCGCGCTGCAACCGCCCAAAAGCGCGCCGCACGTGCATGCCGCACCGACGTACACCGACGCGGTGGCGAAGAGGCCGAGTGTGCGCAAACAACGAAGTTGAACGAGTCGAGACAGTTGCATGGAGGACTCCCGCGGCAGTCGCCGTATCGGTTCGTATCGGCCCGTTCACCCGGGAGGTTGAATCGGGTTCTGCGGTTCGGTGCGAGAACTTCTGCCACGCAGTCGCGAAACAAACCGCCACGGAAACGCAAACACCTTTCCGGCGCGCGCCCTGAACGACCATGCGACTTCCAAGCGTTTTCACTCGACCGACGCTCCGCGGCAGCGATTCGTCGTCGGGCTCGGATACACTGTTTCCCTTCGCGATTGCGTAGCTCAGTCGGTAGAGCAGCGGCCTTTTAAGCCGTAGGTCCTGGGTTCAAGTCCCAGCGCAATCATTCGCGGCCACCGCGGCCCGCGTGTTCCTGACCGCACTCGAGATCGTCTGTCCATGCTCGTCCTTCATGCTGTCTGGACTCGCGAACGCCTGCATCTTTGGGCAGAAGACGCGTCGCTCGCGGCGCAGCCCGTCGCCGTCCCCGTCATTGCCGCTGCCTCGCACGCAGAACACGTTCGCCACCCTTTCGCGGCGGACGAATCAAAATTGCGCGCAGCGCTCGTCTCCGCACATCTGCTCGCGGGCGACGACATTCATCACGAAGCGGTGCCGCTGCGCCTTTCGCTTCCCGCGACCACAACCGAAGCCGGCGTGACGCCGCTTCCAAGCGATCGCCTCGCGAATGCGCTTGGCCTTGGTGACGAGGTCATTCCGCACCTCGCGCTCCTTGATGTTCCCGCGCTCGCCATCGAAACCCCCGCTGCTTTTCGCTTTCTGCTTGCGCCTTCCGACGACGAGCGTCCGCTCGCGGCAGGTCTTCTTGCCGGCCACGAGTTCCGCTTCTGGCGCGAAATTGCGGCGCTCGCCGCCGATTTGATCGCCGATCAACGCATCGTCCCAAGTCTGATCCAAGAGAAGACCGGCCGATTCCGCGCGGTGTGGCAGCCGTGGCTCGCCGACGGTGCTCCCGCGCAGCGACTCACCGCGCTTCTTGCGGCCATTCCTGGCAGCGCACGATGCGTCGACGATGAGTTCCGTGGACAACCATGGGCGATTATCGAAGCGACCCTGCTTGGTTTCGTCGATGCGGAAGCACGTCAGATTCTCGAAGCGGAAAGTTACGGCGACGCGATCGAAGATCGTGATCCATCCGTCGATCCGCACGTCGCATGGCTTACGGGCCTGCTTCGGCGAAGCGACACCGTGGAGGGACTCAAGAGTTCCGACACGCACCTGATGCGCGGCGCGCGGCAGTGGCTCTCGAGCCTTGATGCTGCGAGCGAATCGCGCTTCGTCAAACTCGCGTTTGAGTTGAACGAGCCGGATGCAACGGGCTTCGAGACGAGCGACGAACTCGGTCGCAACGCGGAGTGGTCAGTCTCGTTCAAACTCATCACGAACGACGATCCACCGGTTGTCATCGATGCGGATCAAATCTGGGCGCAAGGGAAAGACGGGCTCAAGGGGCTTCTCGCGCGCTTTGGCGGCGAAGGCGAACCTGCGGGCGATGTGTTGCTTGCGGAACTCGCGCGCGCCGCGCGCATTTGGCCGCGCGTCGAGAAGGCGCTGGAAGATTCGACGCCGTGCGAACTCGCGCTCTCGACCACCGAGGCCTACGCATTCCTGCGTGACTTCCGGCCAATTCTCATGGAGTCGGGCTTCGTAGTCCTCGCGCCCGGTTGGTGGGGCCAACCCGCGAGCCGCCTCGGCGCGCGCCTCCTCATCGATTCAGGCAACGGCCCGCTTCCTTCGGGCGGCGGCAACGGCGCCGACGGCGAAGGCAGCCAACTCGGCCTGCACAGCCTCGTCAACTACTCGTGGCAGATCGCGCTCGGCGATCAAACGCTTTCGATCGAGCAGTTCCAACGACTCGCCGGACAAGGTTCACCGCTGCTCCGCGTCAACGGACAGTGGGTCGAGATTCGTCCGGATGACCTCAATGGCGCCGTGCGCTTCTTGAAGGAACATCCCGGCGGGCAGATGACGGTCATGCAGGCGATTCGCCTCGGGAACGGGCTCGATGGCCCGGACACGGGGCTTCCAATCCTTGGACTTGATGCGCAAGGTTGGGTCAGCGAACTTCTTGGTTTCAAGGGCGACGAGCGCTACACGCAAGTCGATCAACCCGAGCGCTTTCAGGGCACGCTGCGACCGTATCAACAGCAAGGCCTTTCCTGGCTCGCGTTCCTCGATCGCTTCGGCCTCGGCGGCTGCCTCGCGGACGACATGGGTCTTGGTAAGACTGTGCAGCTCATCGCGCTTCTGCAGCACGAGCGGCAGAAGGCGCCGGGCCGTGTCGTTGGTCCGACGCTTCTCGTCTGCCCAATGTCGGTCGTCGGCAACTGGAATCGCGAGTTGCATCGCTTCGCGCCCGAACTCGTCGTGCACGTGCACCATGGACTCGAGCGTCCGCAGGGCGAGAAGTTCGTCGAGACTGCGCTCGCATCCGACGTCGTCGTGACGACCTACGCGCTGGTGGTTCGCGACATGGACAGCCTCGAACGCGTCCACTGGCGACGCGTGGTGCTTGATGAAGCGCAGCACATCAAAAATCCACCGACGAAGCAAACCGCGTCGATCCGCGCGCTGCGCACGAGCCATCGCATCGCGCTCACTGGTACGCCGGTCGAAAACCGCTTGAGCGAACTCTGGTCGATCCTCGAGTTCTGCACGCCGGGCTATCTCGGAACACAAGGCGATTTCCGTCGCCGATTCGCGGCACCAATCGAGCGGCACAAAGATCGTCGACAGGCAGAGCGTCTCAAGAACCTCGTGCGCCCGTTTGTCTTGCGTCGCTTGAAGACGGATCCCACCGTCATCAGCGATCTTCCGCCGCTCGTCGAGTCGCGGCAAAACGTGCCGCTCACCGCAGAACAAGCGCAACTCTACGACTCGGTGGTCAACGACATGCTCAACCGCGTTGACAACGCGGACGGCATGAAGCGTCGTGGACTCGTCCTTTCGGCGCTTGTGAAGTTGAAGCAGGTCTGCAATCACCCCGCACACTTCCTGCGACAGGGCTCCGACGACGACGATGCCGTGCCATTGCCGAAGCTCGCGCCGGGCGAAAAGCTCTCCGCGCGCTCGGGGAAAGCCTTGCGTCTCATGGAAATGCTGGAGGAAGTCGTCGCGACCGGCGATCGCGCGCTCGTCTTCACGCAGTACCGACAGATGGGCCACCTGCTCGTCGCGATGATTCGCCAAGAACTCGACAGCGAAGCGCAGTTCCTGCACGGCGGCACGCCGCAGGCGCGACGCGAGCAATTGATCGAGCGCTTCCAGTCGGGCGATCCGAAGTGCCCGATCTTCGTGCTGTCGCTGAAGGCCGGCGGCGTCGGTCTCAACCTCACGGCGGCGAATCACGTCTTCCACTTCGACCGCTGGTGGAATCCGGCGGTTGAAAATCAGGCGACCGACCGCGCGTTCCGCATCGGCCAGCACCGCACGGTGCACGTCCACAAGATGATCTCGGAAGGCACGCTCGAAGAGCGGATCGACCAGATGATCGAGCAGAAGACCGAGCTCGCGCAGCAAATCATCGGCTCGGGCGAGTCGTGGCTCACCGAACTTTCGACCGGACAACTCCGCGACCTGCTCACGCTCCGCCGCGACACGCTTGAGGAGGATGCATGAGCGACCACGAGGCTACGGATCCGGTGGCGCCAGGAACACCGGCGTCAACGCCCCCGACGGGAGCCGGGAGCGCACCGACGCCCGGCTCGCAGTACGCGCGCAATTCGTCGTTCAATTCGTCATTCAACTCGGGCTCGGGCATGCGCCAGATGCGCCGCCCCGACACGCCGCGACGCTTGAAGAACGGCATCCGCCTGCGACGCAAGGAAGGCGTGGACCTTCTCACCTGGCCCGCAGACGCGTGGTCGACGCTGCTCCTCGAAGGCATCGGCGATGCGGTGAAAACAGAAGGTCTCGACTACGCACGCGCTGGACAGACGGCGACGTTGCAGATCACGCAGGCCGGGATCGAAGCGAGCGTGCAAGGCCGCGCGCCGAGGCCATACACCGTTTGCATCACACCCGAACTCCTCAGCGCACTCGATTGGGATCGCGTGGTGGCGATCATGGCGCGTGAGGCGGTGTATTCAGCGAAACTTCTCGCAGGCGAAATGCCGCCGCTCGTCGAGCAGCCGTTCGTTTCGATTGGAAAGCACCTCGTGCCAACCGACGCAAAGAGCGTTTCCCGAACGTGCACGTGCGATTTACCCGCGCCATGCAAGCATGTGATGTGCGTGGCGTCGCTCGTCCTTGAGCGCATCTCCGGCGATCCGCTGCTCGCGTTCACGTTGCGCGGACTTGATGGCCAGCGACTGCTCGAGCGTCTTCAAGAGGCGCGCGCGATTGCGACGCGCGGGGTTGCGCGCGCACACTCAACGCCGCCCGCGGCAGATGCCGCGCCAGAAGCGATGCCGCTTGAGCGCACGCTTGAGAACTTCTGGCGACCAGGCCGCGAAATCAACGAGATGCCGAGCGAAACCGAGCCATTCGCACCACATGCCTTGTTGCGACGACTTGGACAATCACCGCTACACGGGAAATTCCCGCTCGTTGGATTGCTCGCGTCGATCTACGACTCGATTGCGGAGAATGGCCGCAAGTTGCGCGACGAAGTTGCGCATCGCGAGGATGCGCACGAGGGCGCAGAAGTCGACGAACCTGCCGAGTAAAACGCGCCGAGGCTGGCCAGAGCGAGCAAGTTGTGAAGCAGGTTGCGAGCGCGCGAGATTTGGCGTGGATCAGCCCGCCGCGATTCATTCGCGGCGAGGCTGGCCAGAGCGAGCAAGTTGCGAAGCAGGTTGCG
>CAIWCL010000044.1 GCA_903911205.1 uncultured bacterium | reverse complement strand
TAGCCAGCTGAGCTACTAGCGCGCAGGCGACGCATAGCGTCGGGGGGGCGAGTATAGCGCCCTCTCCTTCCTCCCGCAATGGCTTTTGCGCCAAGCGAGGGACCGGAAACCAACCACAACCGTCTCACCAGGCAGCGAGATCGCCAACCAGTGGTTCGACCAGATCCTTCATGGTCACGATCCCAACGGGACGCTCGGGGCGGTCCGCCACAACCGCAAGTTGGACCCGCTCTCGCCGCATGGCGGCAATCGCGTCCAGCGACGGGCTCGCAGGTGGGAGCACAGTGGTTGGCCGAAGGAGCGCGGTCGTCGCCTCTCGAGGACGACCGATGTGGTCGATCGCAGCCACGATGCCAACCACGCGACCCGATGCATCGAGCACCGGCATGCGGCTGACGCCACTCGACGCAAACCGACGCCCGCGCTCAAGGGGTGATGCGCTCAGGGGGATCCAAGTCACTTCGCGCCATGACCGCATTTCTTGCCCAAGCGTGATTCCTCGCATGGTGAAAACCCGGTCGGCGAATCCCAGTTGCGCCTCACTTAACCCCTCGCTGCCCGCGCCTTCCGCGAGGAGCGAGGCAATTCGTGCACGAGCACCCAGTTCCTGTTCACGAGAGCCCCTACCGACGAGCCTCGTCGCGATCGAGCCGATCCCCACAACCAACGGAACAACTCCCGTCCAACAAAGCGTGGTTCGCAGCAGCACAAGGAGCTGTGAATAGCGCGGCATCCATCGGTCTGCATGCACGCGAAACAGGTCTTTGGGAAGGACTTCACCGAAGATGAAGACCACAGGGAGAAGAATGACGAGGTCAAGAATGACGGCCGTGACAACGCCGTATCCGAGCGCATCGAGGACCTGTGACGTGCCGAAGCTCGCAAACCATCCGGCAATCGCATTCGCAACCAGCAACGTCGCCAACATCCGTCTCGGACGCGCGTATTCACGTGCGAGTCGTTGCGCGCCGCGATCGCCACGCGCGGCCCGGATAGAAAGTCGAACGCGAGACAGGCGGTACATGCCCGTTTCGAGCCCTGCAAGGAGACCCGCACTGATCACAGCGACAGCCGCCACCGTCGCGAAGAAGACAACCTCTGTCGTGGCGACGTCATGCGGCTCAACCGACATGGGCCACAACCTTCCCTTGAAGCGAAACTCTCACTGTCCGAATGCGTGCCCCATCGACCTCTTCTACGGAGAGGCGAAGATTGGCAAGATCGACGGTGTCACCGGGCCGAGCGAGACGAGAAAGTCGTTGCATCACGAGTCCTGCGACCGTGCTCGCGCGCGGCGAAACGACGCGCGTGCCGAAGATCTCAGCCCAACGCGCAACACCCATTTCACCACTGACTCGCCAAACACCGTCCTCTATCTCGACAGGCTTATCGATGACGCGCTCATCGCCCGACGCGATGTCGCCGACAATTTCCTCGACGCAATCTTCAAGCGCGACAATTCCTGCAGTCCCGCCGTACTCGTCGACCACGATCGCGAGCTTCGATCCCGTTTTGCGAAAGTGCTCAAGCAGTTGCTCAAGCGTCGCGAGTTCAGGAACGAATCGCACCGCATCAATACACGCCGCGCGTGGCGGCCGCTCTACGGGCAAGAAGTAGCGTTTCAGGTCGAGAATCCCGCGAATATCGTCGATCCCATCGCCGGCGACCGGAAGGTGGGTCAGTCGTGCACGTGCTGCGGTCGACGACACGTCCCCATCGCCATCGGTCAACCCGACCCATGCCATGTCAACTCGAGGCGTCATCACGTCGCGAACACGCAGTCGACGAAGACGCATGACGCCCTCGAGAGCCTCACGCTCGCGCAGGTCAATCGAGCCTTCATCTGCGGACTGCGCAAGGAGTGCGGCGAGCTCCGCCTCATCGACGACACCAGCCGCGCTGCCTCCCGCGACGAGGCGACCGAATGGCGCGAGTACAAGTCGATCGATCAACTCTGAAACTGGGGCGGCGATCGCACAGAAGAGACTCGTCGGGACAACCGCGAGCCGAGCCGATCTTGCTCGATCCGCATTTCCTACAAGCTTTGGCAACACTTCCGCAGAGAGCACTAGACCGAATAGCGATATCGCTGCAATCGCCACGCTGAAGAGGAGGGAGTGCTCGAATCGCGTCACGAGCACTGAACTCACAACCAGATAGGCCGTGCTGGCGACAAGTGAACCGAGCATGGTGGAAACAAGCAAAACGCGCGGCTTTCCAAGAAGAGCTTCTACAAGGGCCGACGACCGTGGATGGGCACGCCTTAATGCGAGTCTCTCCGCGGGCGTGAGCGCGAAATAGGTTGTTTCAACGAAGGAAAAAAACGCCATCGCCACGAGAAGCGGCACGAGCGTGATGACGAGGATCCAATCGACGGCCGCGAGTTCCGGAATTTCGCTCGTCCGAAGTTGATCCATCACGCCGTTCCACAAGCGGGCGAAGCCCTGGGGAGACCATGACACAACGGACGCGTCTTGGGAGCCTTCCATACGGTCCGTGGTTTTCATCACAACAGCGGTCAAGGATGCGATCACGTTGAATCCGCTCCGAACTCACGGTCCAACTGCTCGAGCATCCTGTCAAAACTCCGGACGACATTGCCAAAAACCAGAACATCGCGAGCTGCCTGTGCTCGAGCGCTCTCATCCTGAGTTGCATGCGCGATTTCTCGGAAAGCGCGCGCGATTTCCGCGATCGCTGCATCCCGCTTCGATCGTGCGAGTTCGCGCAATGCTGCTCGCGCTGGAACGTCACTCGGCTCCAAACGATCGACCTCTTCGCGATACTCCATCATCTCCATGAGAAACTCGGGGGGTAAGGCCTTTCGTGCCTCATCATTCCGAGTGAGTTCTCCAAACCCGAGCCTCGTCAGCAAGGTCTCCGCGCGCGACAAAGGGTCGCTCAAAATACGAAACGCATCGTTCACTCTCGCGGAAGTAAGCACCGCTCCTTCCGCATCTGGATGCACACCCGCCGCCGCTCTCATCCATCGAGCGCGGAGCGTGCGGAGATCGAGGTCGAAAACGGGATCGAAACCCAAAATCGCGTAGGCGTCATTCCCGTCGCTGCGGGGTTCAGATTCCATCGAACGAGAATTGCGCGTTGCCATAAACCTCGGGTGGGTTCGAATGCCAAATTGCGGCAGAAGAGTCGCGACTGACGCCGTAGGAGCGCAATGGAGCGAAACGCCGAGGATCCGCCGCGAATTTATCAGCCATTTCACCTTCAACCAAGAGTCAGACTAGCAAGGGCGGAAGCGAAGGAAATCGAAGTAACCCAGAGAATTTCCGCCAAGTCTGAGGAAGGACGATTTCGAATGCTCGTCCCACCGCGGGATCCTGTATGCTGCCCCGTTGACGGCACCACTGAACGTCAGTCCCCTGCGCGTCGAGCACTCACTCAGTCCACGCATCTCTTCTGTGAATCTTTGCGTGGCACCACCTGGCCTGGGAGGCCAGACATGTTCAAGATCTTTGTAGGTAATCTCAACTATCGTACGACTCCGGATGGTCTTCGCGAAATTTTCTCCGCGCATGGCGAAGTGCTCGACGTGTTCATTGGAACGGACCGTGAAACTGGCCGTTCGCGTGGCTTCGGCTTCGTGACCATGGGCTCGAAGGAAGCTGGCGCCGCAGCGATCGAAGCGCTGAACGGTAAGGACTTCGAGGGCCGCGCTCTCGTCGTGAATGAAGCGCAGCCTC
>CAIWCL010000043.1 GCA_903911205.1 uncultured bacterium | reverse complement strand
CGATTGAGAACCACGCGATTGAGAACCACGCGATTGAGAACCACGCGATTGAGAACCACGCGATTGAATACCACGGACGAACAGGTCGCGATGCAACGCGACGCGCACGCAACCGCAACCGCATTCCGGTAGCGAAGATTCGTCCAACAGAAACTCATCCACGGAACATAGCTCCGGCATGCTCGTGCGCAACGAGAAATCCGTGCAGTGCACGAAAGGTCGCCCGTCCGTGGACCACAGCCTGCGTGTCCAGTACAACCGCTCAAACCGTCACAGAACGACCCGTGACATGACGTCTGTGGCAAGAAGACTGAGGTAAGAAGACTGTGGCAAGAGGCCCCTGGCAAAGCTGGTGGGGACGACCCTGGAAGCGAGCGTCCCACCAATCCCCAGTCCACGGGCAATGTCGGGCTTACCGGGCGCGTCGACGACCGTCATCCCGTCGTACGGTGACGCGGCGACCGCGCAGCGTTGCGCCCTTCAGCGCCTCGATCACGCGCTCCGCATCGCGCTCAGGAAGTTCGACGATCGAGAATCCATCCGCGATTTCAATCGCGCCGATACCGCGCGGATTAACGTTCGCCTCGTTCGCGATCGCACCGACCAAGTCGGCAGGACGCATACCCATGCGACGTCCAGCCGCGATATAGACGCGCACGAGATCGGCTTCGTGGCGTTCGCCGCCGCGTGGTTGTCGCGGCGCACGCGGACCGCGCGCGTCGAAACCTCCGCCGGGGCCGCTGCCACCCGATGGCATCTCGTGCTCGCCGCGCGGATAGCCACGCCCTTCATTTGGGCGCGTGTACACCGGCCGCTCCTCGACAGGAACATCTCGGTACGCCGGACCACGCCGCGCGTCCGCCGGACCACGCCGCGCGTCATCATCAAATCTCCGCCCGGCCGGCGCCGATTGCTTCGGCCGCGAGAAACTCTCGTAGGACGGAATGTGGAGGTCGTCCTCGTCTGCCGCATTTCCGGCCGATGCCTCGTGCGCGATCTTGACCGCCGCCGCTGCAACGTCCATCAAATCAAACTCGCTCGCAAGCGACTCAACCACCGTGCGGAATCCATCGAGTTCGCTCGAATCCGGCGCGTTGCCCGCCTCACGCGCGTCAGCCGCCGCCGCGAGAACCTCGCGCAGCGCGCCCTTTGTGAGATCCAATCGATGCGCCTTGATGTCGTGCGCAGTTGGGACCACGCCAATCTCAATCTTCGATTTCGTGATCCACTCGATGTTGCGCACCAGTCGATGTTCGCGCGGCTCGGCGAGCGTAATCGCAACGCCTTCACGACCTGCGCGACCTGTGCGACCGATGCGGTGCGTGTACGCCTCCGGCGAACTCGGTACGTCGAAGTTGACGACGTGCGAAATGTGTTCGATGTCGATGCCACGCGCAGCCACGTCGGTTGCGACGAGAAGATCGACCGACGCCGCGCGCGCTTTCTTCATCACGCGATCGCGCTCCGCCTGCGTCATGCCGCCGTGGAGCGCTTCGACCGAATAGCCACGCCCAACGAGCCGTTCCGCGAGTTCTGCAACTTCAAGGCGCGTACGACAAAAGACAATCGCCAATGTGGGTGCTTCGATATCGAGGACACGTCCGAGCGCTGCGATCTTGTGGGCGCGCGGCACGATGTAGCAAGTCTGCCGTACCTTCGGAGCAGTGCCAGTCGCCGTTGGGTCGCGCGGAATCAGGACGCGTTCAGGCTCCCGAAGATGGCGCTCCGCAATCCCCGCAATGCGCGGCGGAAGTGTCGCGGAGAAGAGAGCGGTTTGCCGCGTTTCCGGCAGCGCTTCGAGGATGAGCTCGAGATCTTCTGCGAAACCCATGTCGAGCATTTCGTCGGCTTCATCGAGCACAACCGACATGACGCCTGCGAGCTGAATCGTCTCACGGCGCATGTGATCGAGAATGCGTCCAGGCGTTGCGACTACGACGTGCACGCCGCGGCGCAACGCGATGATTTGACGTCGGAAATCCTGCCCGCCGTAGATCGGCGCGACGGAGATTCCAAGGCCGCGACCGTAGCGATGGAACGCTTCCGACACCTGCATCGCCAACTCTCGGGTTGGCACGAGCACGAGCACAAGCGGCTGTCCCGGCTCAGGCTTTTTGCCCGCGACACGTTGCAGGAGGGGCAACGCAAACGCGGCCGTCTTCCCCGTTCCTGTCGCCGCTTGCCCGAGGAGATCGCGACCGCCGAGAAGCGGTCCGGCCGCCGCCCGTTGGATCGGCGTCGGCTCCTCGTATCCGAGGGTTGCGAGTTCGGCAAGAATTTCCGGGCCAAACCCGAGCGCTTCAAAGTTGTCCGACATAGGTGTCCTTCATCCGCACAGGGTACAGGTTCCGCGCTTCACGCGTGGGATCGAAGCGTGAATTGCGAATCAGGCTCGACACGATTGGATGGATCATCGAAGCGTTCGCGGGGAAAGACTCGCCGAAGATATCCGCGAGCCTGCGCTGCGATGCCGACTACAACGTGCGAGAGGGACCGAACCCGAATGAAAACCGCGGCAACTCCGGCCGAATCGCATGATTTGCCTTCACGCCGCTCTTCCCCGATGCTGCGACGTTTCCTCGCTCACACACTTTCCCGCGTGCACGCTCTGGTTGTTTGACGTGTGCACGCGTAGATTCGGTCTTTACGCGCGCCCATGCCATCGTCCACACCGTCTTCCTCCGCGTCTCGCACCGCGTCTGCCCTTTCGAGCGCCACGCCCGGAGCCCGGTGTCGTATCGCGGTCGTTGCGACCGTGCCGTACACCTTGAACATGTTCCTCGCGCCTCACCTCGCGGCACTTGCACGGCGACACGACGTGACGATCCTCGCGAAAGGCAACGTCGACGAACTCTCGCCAACACTCCGGGAACGCTGCGACTTCATCAAGATCGGCATCGAGCGCGAGATTACGCCACTCGCCGACCTGCGCACACTCGCGGAGTTGCGCCAACATTTCCACGCGGGCTCCTTCGATCTCGTCCTGTCGATGACACCGAAGGCTGGGCTCCTCGCGATGGTGACCGCGCGCATCGTGGGAGTTCCCGCGCGCGTGCACTGGTTCACCGGCCAAGTGTGGGCGACCCGGCGCGGACTCGCGCGACGCGCACTCAAACTGCTCGATGGCGTGACTGCGCATTGCGCAACACACCTTCTTTCCGATAGCCCTTCGCAACGCGCGTTCCTCGCGGATGAAGGTGTGATTCCAGCGTCGCGCGTCGAAGTGCTCGGTGATGGCTCCGCGTGCGGGGTCGATCCGCGACGCTTCAAACCCGATCGCGCCGCGCGCAACGCCATTCGAAGACAATGGGGCATTCCAGATGGCGCGTTCGTCCTGCTTTTCGTTGGGCGACTCAATCGCGACAAGGGAATTCCTGAACTCGCCGAGGCCTTTGCGCGCATCGCGCCCTCGCACCCAAACATGCACCTCGTCCTTGCGGGTCCGGACGAAGGCGGCATGTTGCAACGAACCGCGGCCGTACTCGCCCCCTTCGATGGACGTGTCCATCGACCGGGATTCGTGGCCAATCCAGAGGCTTACATGGCCGCCGCCGATCTGTTCGCACTGCCAAGCCACCGCGAGAGTTTCGGGCTCTCGGTGATCGAAGCGGCAGCCTGCGGGATTCCGGCTGTCGGCTGCAACATCTACGGCCTCTCCGATGCGATTGTCGATCGTGAAACCGGAGTGCTCGTTCCAAAGGGCGATATCGACGCACTCGCAAGTGCCGTCACACAGCTCGTGCAGGATGATGCTCTTCGAGCGCGACTCGGCGCGCACGCCCGAGTCCGCGCCCTCTCAAGTTTCTCACAGGAGCGCCTTGTTGAAGCATTCCTCGCTTCGATAGAGCGTTCGTTACACTCGCGCCCCTGATGCGGAGCGAGTCGAGCGCAGCACGTCATGCGGTGGTCACGGGGGCCTCGGGCTACCTCGGTCGTCATCTCGCGTCCACGCTCGAAGCGCGTGGATGGCGTGTCACGCGCTGCCTTCGCGACGCGTGCGCTGTACCCGGAGCCGTCACCGTTCCGGACCTCGACGAACGCTCGCTCGAGGCGATTCCTTGGCCCGTGGATACCGTCTTTCACATCGCAGGGCTTGCCCACCGCTTTCCGCCCCACGTCCCGAGCGACGCCGAGTTTGAACGCGTGAATGCACATGGCAGCGGCGCCGTCGCGCGCGCCGCAAGAAATCGGGCGAAACGCGTCGTCTACGCGAGCTCGATCGCCGCGATCTGCGAAAGCAGCGAAGGTAGAGAGAGGATCGAAGCGCGGCGATGTCGTGACGGCACACATGCGAATCCGCGTGCGCAGATGCAGCCGCAGACACCGCGCACTGCGTACGGTCGGAGCAAACTGGATGGCGAACGCCAGATCCTCGAGGCTCTCGCCGGATCCACAACCGACGCCGTCATCCTGCGCTTTCCAGCGATGTATGGCGCAGGGGCGCCCGGAGCGGTTTCGCAGCTTGCGCGCTGGATTTTGCAGGGTCGCCCGCTTCCATCGTGCGCGCGGACGACGCGCCGAAGCATGATCGCAATCGCGAATGCGATCGACGCCTGCATCGTCGCCGCCGAACACACGGCACTGGCGAACGTCACGGCGACTCCCACGGATCACGAGACTCTCGACGTCCTTTCGGCTGCGACGCTGATCGCACTAGGCGGCGGCGCACGCGTTCGTACTGTCCCCTGCCCACGATTTGCACTGCGACTCTTGGGGGCGGCGGGGTCGCGCATCGGTTTCGCATCGTTCAGTTCCGCGGAGCGCCTGCTCGAGTCG
>CAIWCL010000042.1 GCA_903911205.1 uncultured bacterium | reverse complement strand
TGGCGAGGTCGACGCCAAAGCGAGCGCTCGTTTCTTTCGCGGTCGCCGCTGCGGCGGCTCCCTCTGGCGAGGCGTGCCAGAGCGAGCAAAAGCGGCCACTTGAAGCGAAGCTTCAACCGGCCGCTCAGTCGCGAGCGCTCAAACTAGTGCGCGACGCGATGACCGAGGTACTTCGAAACTTCCGCGACCTTTGCTTCCACCGTCACCGCGTCACGCGCCTCGAGGTTCAAACGCAAGAGCGGCTCTGTGTTCGAGAGTCGAATGTTCGCCCACCAATCACCGGCATCGATCGACAACCCATCCAGTTCGTAGGTCTTCGCCTTCGGATACGCGGCCTTCAACGCCGCAAGGGCTCCGAGTTTGTCCTCGTTCTCGAAGTTGATCTCACCCGACTGCACATATCGCCGACAGGGCTCGATCAGTTGCGAAAGCGGCTTCTTCGAACTCGCAAGCGCCGTCACAACGGCCGCGAAGGTGCGCGCACCCGAGTCGGTCGCCCAGAGATCTTCAAAGTAGAAGTGTCCAGACAACTCGCCGCCGACGACACCGCGCGTTTCCGCGAGTTTCGCTTTCATAAAGACGTGACCGACGCGCGACTCGACAGGCACACCGCCGTGCTCGCGGACAATCTCGGGAACGCTGCGTGAACTCCGCAAGTCGTAGACCACCGCAGCGCCTGGCTTCTTCGCAAGGAAGTCTTGCAACATCCACGCAAGTAACAGATCGCAGCCGATGGGTGCGCCCTTCTCATCGAGCACCATGCAGCGATCCGCATCGCCATCGAAGCAGAAACCCGCGTCGAATCCGCCGCGCGCGAGCACGGCCTGCAAATCGCGCAGATTCGATTCGACAAGCGGATTTGGTTCATGCACAAACTCCCCGCTCGAGTTGTCGAAGTGGATCGGTTCAATGGACAGTCCCGCGAGACCTTCGAACACCTTCGGCACCATCGTCCCTGCCATGCCATTTGATGCGTCGATCGCGATGCGAAGTTTGCGCTCGCCGGAAAGTACGCGCGGATCAAGAAACGATCGCAAGAGCGCTTGGTAGTCGGCCCAAAGATCGCGGGTTTCTTCGCGTCCATTCTTTGATGTGACCTTCTCGCGCTCCACGAGCGCCGCGAGCCGCTGAATCTCCGCAAGGCCAGTGTCCTGACCGACGGGCTTTGCACGCCGCTTCGAAATCTTGAATCCGTTGTAGTTCGAAGGATTGTGCGAAGCGGTGACCTGGACGCCGCCAGCGCAGCCAAGATGGTTGATCGCGAAGTAGACAAACGGCGTGTCGACAAGCCCAAGATCAATCACGTCCGCGCCCGCGTCACGCATTCCGCGGCGAAGTTCTGCCGACAGGCTGGGCGAACTCTTCCGCATATCTCGGCCGACGCAAATCGTCCGCGACATGGGATCGATCGCCCCCTCCGCAGCGGCCTGCTCGAGAAGGTATTGGGCCGCGCCATATCCAATTTGCCACGCCAGTTTTTCATCGAGCGGCTTGGGATACGTGGCGCGGACGTCGTAGGCCTTGAAGACTTTGGCGAGCATCCGCGCTATATATCGGACAATGCGGGGTTTTGGGGAGGGAGCGCGTGCGCAATCCTTTGGATCCGGCACGTCCCGGACACGTCCGGCTCCGTCTCGGCTCCGTCCCCGGCACGTCCCCGCACGTCCCCGCCACGTCCGGCCTCGCCCGCACACCCACCCGCCTCTCCAACACTGCTTCCCCCAACCGCAGGGATTTCGTTACACTCTCCGATTCCCCGGAAGGCGACGTTCGCCCCTGGGGTCACCCCGCGCAACCGTGGCCGCGCGGCTCGAGTTAGGACGGTTTCACCGTCAACCACAAGCGCCCTTTGACGGGCGGGATGCCACACCCGCTGCGTCGGTGTCGCTGGAGAGCAAACATGGCTTCTCTCGTTCAGGAACTCATTGAGGCAGGCATTCACTTCGGTCAGCGTCGCAGCAACTGGAATCCGAAGATGGCGCCGTACATTCACGGCGTCCGCAACCAGATCCACATCCTCGATGTGCGCGAGTCGATCAAGGGCCTCCTCCTCGCGAAGCGATTCATCGAACAAACCGTCGGCAAGGGCAAGGACGTTTGCTTCGTCGGCACCAAGCGTCAAGCGCGCGGCGCCATCGAGCAGTACGCCGCTGACGTTCAAATGCCGTTCGTCACCGAGCGTTGGCTCGGTGGAACTCTGACGAACTTCCGCACGATTCGCGAGCGCCTCAAGCGCCTCGAAGAACTCGATCGGATTGTCGAGAGCGGCGAACTCAAGAACTACTCGAAGAAGATGGAGTCGCAACTCCTCCGCGAGCGGAAGAAGATCCAGCGCAACCTCGGCGGCGTTCGTCAAATGACGCAGATGCCGGGCGCGCTCGTGGTCGTCGATACGAACCGCGAGAAGAACGCTCTTCTCGAGGCCCGCACGCTCGGCATTCCGACCGTCTGCCTCGTCGATACCGACGGTGACCCAGACCTCGTCAACATCCCGATCCCGGGCAACGATGACTCGATGCGCACCATCGACATCGTCATCCGCGAACTCTGCGATGCGGTGAAGAAGGGCAAGGAAGGCCGCTCGACCTCTGCAGGCGAATCGCCTGAGGGCGACAAGGCTGGCGGACGCGAAATGCGCGGCGAAGGCCCATCGGACGGCGCACCAACCCGTCGTCGCTCGACGCGTTCGCGTTACTCGGCGAGCGCCTCGGGCGGAGCCTCGGCTCCGGCTTCGGGCGAATCCGCTGGGTAATTCTCTCGTCGACCCCCTCTTCGAACACACACTCCACACAACAACGCCACGCCATCTCAACGGCGCGGCCTGATCATTGAAAGCGAAAGATATGAGCACCGTGAACATCAGCGCCAAGGACGTGATGAAGCTCCGTGACCGCACTGGTCTTGGCATGGGTGATTGCAAGAACGCCCTCGTCGAAGCGAACGGCGACATGGAAGCGGCTGAGAAGATCATCCGCGAGAAGATGAAGGGCAAGATGGATGCTCGCACCGACCGCGCCGCTGGCGAGGGTTGCGTGTCGATCGCCATCGCAGGCGGCAAGGCTGTGATTGTCGAAGTCCGCAGCGAGACCGACTTCACGTCGCGCAACGAAGAGTTCCGCGCGATGGCTGCAGACGTCGCCAAGATGGCGCTTGCGCATCCAGCAGGCGCTGTGACCGCCGACAAGGCGATCACCGATCGCGTGGACGTTGTCCGCCTCAAGACGGGTGAGAACATCTCCTTCTCACGTGGCGTGGTTCTCGAAGGTGGCTCGTTCGCCTCCTACGTGCACCACGACGGCAAGCTCGGCGTGCTCCTGAAGTATGAAGGCGGCGAGATGCCAGCGGACACCGGCACCGGTATCTGCCAGCACATCGCTGCGGCGGTGCCAACGCCAGCCGCCATCGACGCCGACGGCCTCGATCAAGCCGTTGTCGCTACGAAGCGCGCGGAAGCAATCGCCGAAGCGCAAGCTTCGGGTAAGCCGGCGCAAATCGCTGAGAAGATGGCCGAAGGCAAGATGCGCAAGTACTTCGAAGAAGTCACGCTGCTTGGACAGCCCTACGTCCGTGACGACAAGATGCAAGTCGGCCAGATCGTGCCGAAGGGCGTCAAGTTGGTGCAGTTCGTGCGCATCCGCCTTGGGCAGGACTGAGCGCGCTCGATCGGCGAGTCCATCGAGCGTGCACGCGCTTTGCTGATCAGACCGATCGATACATTGGGGCAACAGAACCCCTCCCAATCATCCATCAACGCAGCACGGGATGCCTCATCAGCATCCCGTGTCTCTTTTTGCCCCGTGCGTCCCTTTCCCACGTTCCATTCCCACGTTCCATTCCCACGTTTCTTTCCCAACGTTCGCGTCGCGTTGCCATCCACGGATGACCTCGCTTCTTGTCTTGCGCCCCTCCTCAAGAAGCGGCTTCGCATCGTCGCGCGTGAAGGCAGCTCCTCAAGAGCAGGTCCTCAAGAGCAGGTCGTCAAGAGCAGGTCCTCAAGAGCAGGTTCTCGAAGCCAACTTCTCGATGATCACGACAGCCCGTTCCGATAGTTTGTTTCACGGAGATGTTCCTCAGAAGTTTCCGGCGCAAAACATGGAGTTGACGTCATACTCCAACGAACGTTCCGACGAGAGCTCGGATGCGAACTACGAGGACAACACCCCGCGCGGGCGGCGTCTGAGACCACCACCGATTGCTCTCGCCTCAGAGAGGTTTGGCGCATGCAGAGTCCGTCAACTGGTTTTTCCGGCCCAATCTTCATCTGCGGCACAAGCCGATCCGGCACGAGCGTGCTCCAGGCGGCGCTTGAACGATGCGCTTCCGTTGAAATCGCCGGCGAGACGCACTACTTCGATGACCTTCGCGTTGCGCTTGGAGCCCCCGCCCTCGCGATTCCACTCGAAGGTGCGTCGCGCAAACGCGTCGAGGACTACTTCCTCGCACTCACCCATCGGCCCTTTGGTCACGGTGGCGAACCTGAAAGCGGTTGGATGAAGCGGGAAGCACTGCGGGCACGTGCGACCGAACTTGGCGGGCGACCCGACGATTACTTTGAGGCATTCTGCCGGGAGTGGGCTGCGAGAAGCGACGCTCCAATCTGGGGCGAGAAGACACCACGGCACGTGTTCCGGCTCACCGAGATGCTCTCGCGATTCCCTGAGAGTAAAGCCATCTTCATGCTGCGTGACCCTCGCGCAGTCGTCGCGAGCTATCGCGATTGGAAGAACCAGGGCGGCTTTGATCTTGAGCAAGATCCAGGGCATGCCCAAACCCTCGCAGCAGACGAAGCACGTGCGCGTCGCTCCTATCACCCGATCACCATCTCGCTTTTGTGGGTTGCCGCCGCACGCGCAGCAGAGCAGGCTCAACAACGATTTGGCGCCTCACGCGTTCGACTGCAACGGTACGAGGCCATGTGCGATCAGCCTGAGTCGGAACTTGGCTCCGTGTTCGACTGGCTTGGGATTGAACGACCAGCAGATATGGTGAATGTGCCAGTTCGAAACTCGAGTTACGAGAAGTTTGCCGACACAGGAGGCTTCGTACGAGGGGCGATGGACCGCTGGATGAAGACGTTGAGCCCGGCAGAGATTGCTGTTGTGGAGCGCTGCTGCGGGAAATCGCTCGCTGCTGCTGGATATAGCAGTGCCTCGCCGGCAACCTCCATCCTCGCCACAACGCCCTACTACTGCTCCGCGCTCCCTGCGATTGTTCGCGCGGCGGTCGTGAATGCGAAGCGAAGCGGCAATCTTCCTCAATACATCGCTCGGCGAGCACGGCTTGTCTTAGGACGTTGATATGACAAATCGCGCTCCTTCGACGAACGCTACGGATCACGTGAAGCCCACCGCGAGTGTGCTGATTGTCTGTTACAAGAGTCGAGCGTACATCGAGCGCTGCATCGAAGGCGCACTTCGTAGCGCGGCCGACGAGGCCATTGAGATCCTTCTCATCGATTGTTCCAACGATGGGACAGAGCAGTTCGTCCGCGAGCGGTTCCCTCAAGTGCGCGTACTCCCGTTCCAAGGGAATCTGGGATTTGCGCGTGGCAACAATGAACTCGCGCGTCACGCTCGTGGCGAGTTCATCATCCTGCTGAATCCGGATGCCTTCGCGCGCACCGATGAGATCGCGGCACTCTTGCGCCTTGCACGAACCTCGCCGCACGCCTCCGCGTGGGCTGGCGTCACGTACCTTCCCGATGGATCCGTCGACGGCGGATCCGTGCAGCCGATGCTGGGAGCGCTTCCGCTCCTGCTTGCACTCGTCGGGCTTGCGCGGGTCAGACCAGGAGCTGCAAATCCACGCGGCGATCAGCCCACATCAGTCCCGGTGCTCACGGGTGCGTTCATGATGGTGCGCGCCTCTGTGTGGCATCGTCTCGCCGGATTCGATGAGCGCTTCTTCATGTACGCAGAGGAAGTTGATCTTTGCAAGCGCATCGCGAACGATGGCGGCGTGCTCCTTTGCGATCCTCGCATTCAGATGCTGCATGACACGGGGAGTGGCGAGCGTCGGACCGCCACGCGATTTCTCAATCGAGCGAGGGGCGATGCGACGTTCTTTGAGAAACACTACGGCCCGCTTTGGTGCTTCTTGTGTCGATCAGCTCTCTTTGCACACGCTTGGACGCGGTTGATCGGCGGAGCGATCCTGCGGCGGCATGATCTGACCCGAAGTCACGGTGCAGTTGCGTTGAGTCCACGCGCGTGGTGGAGCGGCTGGCCGCGGTAAGTCAACGAAATTCCGAGAAGCGCTTCCCGCCTCTCGCGGAAGAGTCTTGGAATGATCGATCTAATCGGACTATCTCGGATACGTCACCCCGCTCAGATCTCCTAGCCAAATTCCGAGGAGCAATGGTTCGCAAGGGGCAAGAAGGTGCCGATGACCTCTTTGGTCCCGTCCTCGTTGAACCATTGGAGCAGTTTTCTATGCGTC
Organism: uncultured bacterium; assembly: GCA_903911205.1. Lineage (GTDB taxonomy): Bacteria > Planctomycetota > Phycisphaerae > Phycisphaerales > SM1A02 > QWPT01. Next base: position 23,268 of record CAIWCL010000042.1, on the reverse strand, counting down.
AGCATTCCCCCTTTCTCGCCTCGATCGCATTCCTTGCCCTCGTCCCGACCTCGCTTTCAGCGAGTGCGCAGACCGGTCTCACCACCGATGGATTCACACAGGCGTGGGGTACATCGAATCCCACGTACGACCTCAACGGTGACGGAACGGTCAATTCGATGGACTTGAGCCTCTTCCTCGGCTCGGCCTTCGCGACAACGGAGAACGATTCAACCCCGCCTGCAGGTTCGAGCGGTTCCACCGAGCCGGGCGGCAGTTCCTCGGACCTCGCAACGCTTCCCTTGCTTGCCGCTGGATCGGGTTTCGCGGCAGTCACACCAACTCCGCCGCCCATCGGACCGGCAACGGATCCACTCAGCGATGAACGCGCCATTGCGCGTTGGGCGGACGTCCCCTTTCAGACGTTCACCGATGCAGCAGAAGTTGCCGTAGCCGCGTTCCACGCGAATGGCATCGATCGCGTTGAGTTCTCGCTCAATGGTGGACCATGGACGACGGTCAGTACATCGACCGATAGCGACGCGTTCGGTTTGCATTGCTATCGGGCGCGCATTGATTTCTCTGTGCTCCCCGCTGGTGCCACCGCCGAGGTTCGGGCGATTGTGTACCCGCGTTCCGCCGGTCAACCGCTTGTTCTCCAGAATCCTTCCGCCTCGGCTGGACTGCCGAATGGAATCAAGGGAATCGACGGGATCAACTCGTACTTCGCGTACAAGGCCCCGGCGACTCCGACTCGCGAAATCTTCGTCTCCCCAAACGGAAGTGATGCGAACACCGGCACTGCCGCACAGCCCGTCGTCACCATCGCAAAGGCGATTGATCTTCTCCGGATCAGCGGCGGCGCGGACGGAGGTTTCGTCACGCTCCTCCAACCAGGGACATATCGAGCACCATCCACCACGAGCACCATCGACAATCGGAGCTGGGCCACCATTCGCGCAGCGGACGGGCTCGCACCAAACACTGTGCGCATCGTCTCCGTCGACGCGAGCGGTCAGGCGACTGGCAAGAATCTTGTCCGCACCCGCGTCAAGCGTCTGAAATGGGAGGGCGTGTCGTTTGACATGTCCGCCATGACGCAGTTGTACGGAGATACCGCGCAATACATCTGGGTTGATCAGTCCATCTTCTCCGATCCGAATGGCGCGGAATTTAATCACGCCAACGGCGGCACGCTCCTCATCCGACCCGGCGACCTGATGGCGGCGAATTTTGTCACCAACAGTATCGCAGCGAAGGTGGTGCACGGATTTACCAACAACTCTTTCGTGCGCGGCTGTCACGTCGACGCCATTCTCGGCGATGCCTATCGCAACACTCGCTGCGTGCTCGGCTCGTCACTCTCAAACTTCCTCGGTCAATCGACGATCATCCACAGCGACATCTTCCAGTACTTCGGCGAGCATCGAAACAACATTGTCAACAACTTCCGAGCCTGGAACGTCAACGGGGCGCAGAACTTCTTCTTCGACAAGTATCCCGGAAGTTCGTTCACCGACTGCGCGTTCGTCGACATCGCGATTGAGAACAAACAAGCATCTCCGAACGCGCCCAAATCGCAGTTCGCAAACGAAGCGAAGAACCTCTTCTTCGCCCAACTCAGTGCGCCGAATCAATATTGGATGATGCGTACTGATATTGCCGCACCGAACACCTTTGCGGCGGACAGTCTTGTCTTTAAGAACTGCGTTCTCTCATGGCTCTCAGGTGCGACGGTCGGATCCACCGCACTTCCCGCTGGCGTTCGTGTTTCCCATTGCCACTTCGCGGTTGCCGCCGGTGCGCCAACAGGGCCACAAGCGACGAACGTGACGACGGGACCGTTGCGACTTGAGTTCACCAGTGGCGAGTGGGTACATGTCGGAACTGGTGCGAGCGCGATTCAAGGGTCGGGTGTCCAGATCTTTGGACTCTCCGATGAAACCAACCCAAGCCGTGGGCAACTTCCCGGTTCACCCCTTCCCGAATCGAGCCAATACGCTCTCGGGCAAGAGACGCCATAAGACGGGCTGATCTCGGCCTGCTTCAACCCTTGCCCCGCCCCATCGATGACCGATCGGGCGGGGCATCTTTGTTCAGCGGCTGCATGTATTCGTGGCACTCGTCATCCGCGAGACTTCAACGCGAGACTTCATCGCGAGACTTCATCGCGAGACTTCAACGCGAGACTTCATCGCGAGACTTCATCGCGAGACTTCATCGCGCGACTTCACCGCGACACTGGCGGACGCTCACGATCGACGACGTCTCTACATCGGTTGCAACGCGTTCTGAACCCCTTTGAAGCCTCGCGTCACATGTCGCAATCGATCGCGCCTTGCCTTCTCACGCAGACTTCTTCCTACGGAGCACGCTAATCATCTCCCGAATCTCTACGCGCATCATTGGGCTCCACTGCCAAGATGCCAGTACCGCGAGCGCCGCGACAAGGAGTAATGCTCCAAAGCTCAGCCAGGGACCAATGGTGTTCGCCATCCAAGTACCGAGCCCCAACGTCACCAACATCAACACCATGATCGCTGGAACAAGAAGACCAGTACCTGCGCGATGCCGCGAAGTGCGCTGCACCTCAAACTCCGCAATCGAGAGCGCGAGTAGTTCACCACCCACCGCGCACGCGGCGACAAACTCCAGCGGATACCCAGAAATCGTCACGATGAGTGCAGCAACCACTCCAGCCGTTCGCCCGATGGATCCGTACAGAATGTTCTTTGTATTGCCAGTCGACATCGCTGCCACATTCGCCGTCACACGAAGAACCCGAATCGCCTGCGCAGTCCCGAGGAGTGCCATGAGCGACTCAAGATTTCCGAAGCTTTTTCCAAACAGCAATGTCAGAACTGGCCCACCGATCGTCGACGCTCCCACGACGAACAGAAGTCCAAAACTACCGTAGAGCAGCACGACATCGCGTCTCTTTCGTCGCGCAGATGCATCATCCGAAGACGTGCGAATCCACGGTAAAAACACGGCGTATGCCAAATCGGAGCAGATCGTCATTGGCAAGAGCGCAATCGAACCCGCGACAGCGTAGCGACCAAGATCCGCGAGGTTGTACGTTGCCGAGCCGCGGATCGTATCGGCGATACTCACCGCAATCCGATCACCCTGCATGGCGAGAAAGAGCAGCAATCCGCTGAGAAACAACGGAGTCGCAAATCGGAACGCACGTCGCGAAATCTCGCGATCAAATCCGATGGCCCAACGGCGTTCGGCCCGAAGATGGGACACCAGCGAAACCACAAAGGCTTGCGTCACCATGGACGCGACTGATGCCCACCAGTCACCGGTGATATACGCAACCAGCACACCAACGGCCAATGCACTTGATTCGCCTACCACGCCCATCAAGACGCTCGTCTTTGGGCGAAGCGCACGTTGCTGGACGGCCCAGTCGAGATTCTGGAAACCTCGAAAGAGCGGGATGAGCGCCAACAAAAAATACCCAGCGACCGCGCCGCGTGTTTCAAAGGCGCCGGAGATCGGCCACGCAAGCCCAAGAATCGCGAGGGAGAGCACCGCCCCACGCACCATCGCAACGAGTTGCAGCGTTCGAGCGGTCTTTGGTTCCGCCCCCTCCGCATCCTGAATCAGGAATCGATCGGAACCTGTGGTCGAAAACATTTCGACGAAACTCACCACGACCATAAACGTCGCGGCGATACCCATATTGTCTGGGCCAACCATGCGTGCAATCAGAATGCCGCGCACGATCACCGCGAGCTGTGACATCGCGCGACCCGCAGCAAATCCAATCACGCGACGTTTGGTGCTCACAGGCGCCTCATCGATGCGGGACGAAGGTGAGCGTGTGAAAGGGACACGGCGTTCATTTCTTGATCATGATCGAACGAGCGCGCGTTACCGCGATGCGTAATTCGACTCGATCCAATTTCGGTACGAACCGTCCATCACAGCGCGCCACCACGATTCGTTCGAGAGATACCACGAAATCGTCTTCGCAAGCCCCGTTTCGAACGTCTCGTGCGGGCGGTATCCGAGTTCGGCGCGCGCCTTGCGTGGATCGATCGCGTAACGACGGTCATGTCCGGGCCGATCCTTGACGTACGTGACGAGCGACCAACATGGTTTACCCTGCGCAGCTGGGGATCCCGGGAAACGACTTGCAAGCGTTGAGTCCGCCGCAAATGCCGCATCGATCGCGCCCGTCAAACGTTGCACGATCTCGAGATTTGGACGCTCGTTTTCACCGCCGATGTTGTAGACCTCGCCGACGCGCCCCTTCTCAAGCGCGAGTGAAATGCCGCGACAGTGATCATCAACGTGCAGCCAGTCGCGCACGTTCATGCCGTCGCCATAGATCGGAAGCGGCTTGCCGTGCAGACAATTCACAATCATGAGCGGAATCAACTTCTCGGGGAACTGGTACGGGCCGTAGTTGTTCGAGCAGTTCGTTGTCGTCACGTCGAGGTGAAACGTGTGGTGGTACGCGCGCACGAGATGATCACTCGCCGCCTTGCTCGCCGAATACGGCGAGTTCGGTTGGTACTGATTGGTCTCAGCGAACGGCGGATCCGTCGGCGAGAGCGAACCATAGACCTCGTCGGTCGACACGTGGTGGAACCGATGCGGCATACCACTTCCCGCGAGCCACACGGCACGCGCGGCCTTCAGAAGCGAGTGTGTGCCGTTCACATTCGCGTCGATGAATGCATCGGGACCCGAAATGGATCGGTCGACATGGCTCTCGGCGGCGAAATGGACCAGCGTGGCAATCCCATGATCGCGCAGCAGTCGCTCAACAAGCGCTGTATCGCGAATATCACCGTGCACAAACTCAACCCGCGATGGGTCACAACCTTCCAAGTTGGCTCGGTTGCCTGCGTACGTCAGCGCGTCCAGCACCACCATGCGCTCGCCTGCGTGGTCCGCCAGTCGATGACGAATGAAGTTCGCACCAATGAACCCGGCGCCGCCGGTGACGAGGATGGACTTGGTCTGACTCATGCTGATCTCGAGTGTGGCTTGGAATTGATCGCGGGCGATCACATATCGGCGGTTCGGCCTAGAAACTCCATCCGGGAGAGTACTGAACGTAATTCCTCGCGCCAATGACGCGCGTGGCCGATGAGCGCCCATGTTGCGTCCTTCGAAAGGACGCTCATCGCAGGCCGCTTGGCAGGCGTCGGATAGTCGACCGTGCGAATCGGCGTGACACGCGCCCGACCGATCTTCTCGGCACCAAGCGCGGCCGCCTCGTCCCGAATTGCCACGGCAAAGTCGTACCAACTCGCAACACCCGCATCCGTCCAGTGATGCACCCCCGTCGCTCTAGCCTCGGTAAGCGACCAGAGCGCTCGCGCCAAACTGGTCGCGCTTGTCGGCGAACCGATTTGATCAGCAACAACGCGAACCTCATCACGTTCGTGCATGAGCCGAAGCATCGTGGCGACGAAGTTCTTCCCGTGATGCGCGTACACCCACGCTGTGCGGACAACCAAGGCGTCCTCTGATTTCAGAGCAGCGATTTCGCCATCACGCTTCGTTCGACCGTAGACCGACGCAGGCGCCGTTGGATGATTGGGTTGATATGGCAGCGGCGACAACCCATCAAACACATAATCCGTCGAAACGTGCACGAGCCGCGCATGACACGCCGCCGCGGCTTCTGCGAGGTTCGCAACAGCCTGATGATTCGCGCGATCCGCAACATCCGGCTCCTTCTCCGCAAGATCGACCGCTGTATAGGCCGCGGCATTGACGATGATCTGCGGCGCGTTTTCGCGAACCGTACGCAGCACAGCTTCGCGATCACCGATATCGAGTTCACCTTGGCTGAGCGCAACCAACGTGATGCCTAGAGGCGCGGTCGCAACCAATTCGCGCGACAACTGCCCACCCATGCCCGTTATGAGCACCTTTCGAGGGGCATGCGCGTTCATGCGAATGTCTCCGCCGTTGCCCACGAGGCAGCCTTGGTTCGATCTTTCTCTGAGAGCTGCACAGCATCTGCGCCACCCACAAGATCAAGCGGCCAAGCGATGTCGACCGCGGGGTCATTCCATGCAAGAGTTCGATCAAACTCAGGCGCGTAGAACTCTGTGCACTTGTAGGCGAAGTCCGCCTCGTCAGAAATCACCAAGAATCCATGCGCGAATCCAGGTGGGATCCACAGTGCACGCTTATTCTCTTCGCTCAGGACGCGACCGACGTGCTTTCCAAACGTTGCGCTCGAACGCCGTAGATCGACAGCCACATCAAACACAGATCCTCGCGTCACACGCACCAATTTGCCTTGCGGCCGCTGCAGTTGATAGTGCAAACCACGCAAGATGCCAAGACGCGAACGCGACCAATTGTCCTGCACAAAACTCGCGGTCATCCCCGCATCGCGATAGATACGCTCGTTCCAAGTCTCAAGGAAGAAGCCTCGCTCGTCACCGAAAACTTTCGGGACAAGTTCGATGACGTCTGGGATCTCGGTGGGGATCGCTTGCATGGACTGTTTCACTCTGCGCTTAGTCGCGATGCTTCAGAATCTGCAAGAGATACTGACCGTATTGGCTCTTCCCGATCTCGTTTCCGAGCCGCTCGAGTTGTGCGTCGTCAATCCAACCATTGCGCCAGCAGATTTCTTCGGGACACGCGATTCGCAGCCCCTGCCGCGCCTCAAGCGTCTGAACGAACTGCGCCGCCTGCAACAACGTGTCGAATGTCCCTGTGTCAAGCCACGCGCTTCCGCGGCCGAGGAGTTCAACCTCAAGATCACCGCGCTCAAGATACGCCTGATTGACGCTCGTAATCTCAAGTTCGCCGCGCGCCGATGGTTTCACTGCCTTTGCGATCTCGACAACATCGGTGTCGTAAAAGTACAACCCTGTCACGGCGTAGTTTGACTTTGGTTGCTTCGGCTTCTCTTCGATGGACTTCGCACGTTTGCGTTCATCGAATTCCACCACGCCGTAGGCCTCTGGATTGGCGACGTGATACGCGAACACCGTCGCACCCTTTGTCTCGCAAGAGATGTCCTTCAATCGGCGCTGCAGTTCTGTGCCGTAGAAGATGTTGTCGCCGAGAACCAGTGCGCTCGGACGACCACCAATGAATGACTCGCCAATGATGAACGCCTGCGCGAGCCCTTCTGGTCGTGGCTGCACCGCAAATTGCAAATTGATGCCCCACGCACTTCCGTCACCAAGCAGCGCATGGAACATGGGCGCATCGTGCGGAGTGGTGATGACAAGAATGTCGCGGATTCCCGCGAGCAACAAGGTGCTCAGCGGGTAATAGATCATCGGTTTGTCATACACCGGGAGCAATTGTTTGCTTGGTCCCTTGGTGATCGGGTGAAGGCGCGTACCGCTGCCACCTGCGAGAATAATGCCGCGACGATCGTTCATGACACACCTCCGTTACCAGTTTCTATTGCTCTGACCGCCGCTCGAACCGCCTCAACCCGCTGAAGCAGACTCCAACGAATGATGCCAGTTCGACTCAACTGAAAATCCAACCGTTGGAGCGCGGTCAACACAGAACGTGCCGACTGCGACTTCGCCGCCAATTCTCGAACCGCGAGCTCCGCGAGTTCAACCGCTTGCAAAGTGGGATCGCTCTGTCCTTCGGCGATTTGACGCGCCTTCGACAAATCACCCGCCTGGAGCGCGCAGCGAAATAGCGTGTCCGCAGCTTCTGGCGACTCCGGAATGGCACGCACCACCGATGCAGCGATTTGTTGCGGCGTCGCTGATGTTCCACCAGTGCGACGGAGCGCGTCTGCCATGTTATTCAGTGCCGCGAGCGCGATCGGTTTTTCTCTGAGTTTCGCGGCAACCTCCGGATCTGCAAGAGAGGTCAAGAGACCATCGATGCTTGCGCCGTCGCGACCCGGTACACCACGAAGTGCCTGATTGCCGAGTGCGAGCGCGATGATCTCCATGTACTGCGCGAGCGCATCGCTGTTTCGATTGGCTGCCGCAGAATCAGCCTCGAGCAAGACACGCGGAATGCCAAGCCCCCGCTCCGGCCCAAGTCGTGCAAGCATCTGCTCCGCAGCAACGCACGATTCTTTATGGCCATCCGCACAGAATTCAGTGAGGACCGCGATCGCACTCTGTGCTCGTTCCGGCCCCACATACTTCGCGAGGGAACTCAACGCTCCGATGGCATTCGCTGGCGACAGCGCTCGTGCTGCCTCAATCCATGCTGAAATCGCGACGCCGCGACGCGTCTCGGGAAGACTCGTCAATTGCGTCTCGAGTTGATCTGCACGGCCCGCAAGGACCGAAGCTGACACGAAGAGCGCCAGTGCGTCGTCTGCGTTTGGTGCCGAAAGGATGGTGGCTCGCATCGGAGCCAACGCGTCGATGGCCCCCGCTGGATTCCGCCGCACCATCTCTACAAACGCCTGCGCCGACCGAGATGAGAGTTCATTTGCGCCAGTGATTCGACGCCACGCGGATGCCACCGCTGCAGCGTCATCAATTCTGCCTGCAGCAATCGCGATTCCTACCGCAAGCTCCGCAAGCGACTCATCCGATGGAAGTCGGGAAACAGCCAACATGGCCAGTCTCGCGGCTTCTTCAGACTGTCCTGCAACGGCATGCAACTGCGCGCAGAGTCGCCACACCAGTGGCGAGCCGGAGTGAAGCACCGTCAACTGACGTGCCGCACGGAGAATCTCGGAGCTCGCCACGAGTTGACCGCTCGCATTGGTCGCAGCATCGAGCAACTCAATCGTCGCAGCAAAGTCTGGTGACTGCGAGGAAGTCGCTTCCAACGCTCGCTGCAAGGCTGCACGTCCGGATTCCGACTTGTCGCCCGCAAGCATGGTCGCAGCAACCGGAAGCAAGCCATCGGCTTCCGGATTTGACTGAATCAACCCAACGACGAGTTCCCGCGCCTCGACCTGCTTGCCGAGCCGTTGCAAAATGCGGGCGAGAAGCAGCCTGTTCGCGGGAAGCGACTGCGCGGCTTCGGCGCGACGCGCGTACGTCTCCGCGAGGCTGAGATCTCCAAACGCAAACTCAACTTCCGCGCGCAACGCATCGACGCGCTCTGAACCTCCGACCGCGTTTGCTGCTTCTAGCAACTCGCGTGCTTCTGGAACGCGTCCGGTCGACGCGAGCAACCGCGTGAGCTCACGCTGCGCGATTGGAGCGTCATCACCCCGAAGGATTTCGCGCAAAATCAACTCAGCACCGGAGATATCTCCGGCGCGAACTTTCGCGCGGGCCAACGCGATCTGATCGACCGTCTCACGCGTCCTCTCCGAGAGTCGTCCTCGCAACTCCGCGGCACTTGCAAAGTCACCTTGCGTCTCGAGCAGTGTCGCTGCGGTTCGACCTCGAGAAACGTCTTCGCCAATCAGTCGAGCGTAGAGATCGATCGCACGTGATGCCGCCTCAAATTCGCCTGTTTCCTGCAGAACCCGAACGAGCTCAGGATAGAGGTCGACGGAACCTGGCTGAAGTTGCACTGCTCGCGTGAGATACTCTGAAGCCCGAACAGGATCTGGTGGAATCGAGACCTCAAACAACCGCGCGAGTGTTGCGAGCACTCCGACAGAGTCCGGCGTGCGACGCTCAAGCGCAACCAGTGCCGCGATTGAACGGGCGATACGCGCCTGATCTTCAGGGTAAAAGTTGAGATTCGATGTCGCCTCCGCAATCACGACGCGATGCGCCTCGTCACCGAGCGCCTCGCGAAGAATCCGAATTGCCGAAGTGACCGTCTCCGCGTTTCGCGCACGGACTTCAGGCGCGTTGTCCCAGATCTCGGGGCGAGCAAGCGCAAATGAAGCACACTCAACGCTTGGGTCTTCAGCAAGTTCCCGTGCGAGCTGCGCCGGGACATCATTTGCGGGAGTCTCCATCAACCGAAGCGCCCGACCAATGCGCTGTTTATCCACGCCCTCAAGGCCCGCCGACGTTCGTTGAAGCAGCGCAATTGCCTCCGCTTGCTGACCGAGTGCCGAGAGTTGCGTCGCGACATTCAATGACGTCGTCGGATTCGCGGGAAGTGTTGCTGCACGAAGCAGAAGTTCGAGCACTTGCGCGTCACTCTTGCGACGCGCGGTCGGCACGAGTGGTAGCACATGCTCTGCTCTCTCCGCGCGTGCGAGCAAGTTGGTCAAAATGGACTCCGCTCGATCTTGCAGGCCACGACGTGCAAAGACTTCGGCAACAAGCGGCCCGAGCTCACGAGGCTCCGACATCGCTTTCCAATACTCATAGAGTGCATCCGGAGAGTCTGATGCCAGCGCGCCGAAGACGCGTCCAGGCGTGAAACCTGCTTGGAGTGCGCCAGACCACGCCTCAAGAATGGCGGCCGCAACAGCGCCGTCGGATTGGTATCGCAGACCAAGATCGCGCGCGACCGCGAGCGCTTCTGGCACTCGCTCGAGTCCCGCAAGCAACTTCACAAGTCGAAGGCCAACAGGCTGGGACCGTCGACCTGAGTGATCGAACGCCTGACCCAGCACTCGCACCGCTTCATCGAACTCCCCTGATTGGATCAACAGATCTGCGAACACAATCGCCGAAACAGGATCTTGAAACAGAAGCGGCTGCGTCGTCCGAATCTCATCGAGCCGCTCACGTCGAGTCGAACTACCAAGATCAACGACGAGCGCCATCCGCATCACATCGAGCGCCGTCTGAGAAGATTCCACTCGACCAGCTCGCATCGCGCTTTCAACAATCGCGCGGGCGGCAGCATTGTCGTTCGAAAGATAGGCCGCTGCAGCTCGAAAGCGATCAATCTCAGCACCCTCCCGATCGGCGATTCGATCGAGTTGTGTCTCGAGTTCTCGCAATCGTCCGGCCGTCAGAAGCCGCTCCGCCTCAATCAAGAAAATCGACGATGGATCCGTGAACAGCGGCCGCGATGCTTCGATAGCCGTAGGAATCAGGCTCTCTTGCCCCGTGCTCTCCAACCCCTCGAGCAAGGGATCGAGGAGTCGCGCGTCACGGACCCCACTTCGAGCCACGCTTGCATAGACCTCGCGTGCTTCCGTTGATCGGCCGAGTGCGCGAAGTACGTCCGCTCGAAGGAACGAAACGCCGATATTGTTCGGATCTTCACGAAGCCATTGATCGACGATGCCGAGTCGCCCTTCTGCATCAGCACCCGAAGCGCTCAACGCCTGCATTTGAATGGCACGCCACCGAACTTCTTGTGGCTCAATCGTCTGAAGTTCTTCCGCAATACGAATGACCTCTTCCCACCGGCCTTGTGCAGCGCGGACCTCGAGAATGGCCTCGCGCGCCTTGACCGAATCTGGGTTGAGCGCCAAGAGCCGACGTGCGATTTCCGGAATCTGATCGAGGTAACCCAAACCGATCGCACACTCGAGTTGTCCGTCGAGCGCCGCACCGTTTTTCGGATCAAGCGCCTCGACTTTGGCGAACATGCTGCTCGCAACTTGCAGATGTCGAAGTCGTGGACTCGGAACGCGACGTCGCGCATCCGCGAGCGCAAGGATGATTTCGGTATTCGCCGTGTCGCGCGTGGCAAGTGAAAGCGGCTGGAGCGCTTCTTCAAAACGACGCGCCGCGTAGAGCTCAAGTCCAAGACGGCGCGCCTCCTCGGTCTGTGAGTTCCGATACCAGACCCGAACTCCATAGCCGCCCACTGCCAAGACCACGATCGATCCGACAATCGCACTCGAAAGCACAAGTCTACGTTTGGTTCGCCGATTCAATTCCGCTTCCTCTCACAAAGCCCGCCCAGTCTGAAGGGCAATGGCCACATTTTGAATGCAGGACTCGCCTCAGCACTCCACGGGCGAGCGCGCGAAGCGAATCCCTCTCCCCGCATCGTCATCGCAAGCACCCGCGAGTTCAGGCCCACGAATCCAATCTGCGGGTTCATAGAGATCACAGTTGGATCGCAGTGCACACGTTCTTGAAGAGCATATGAAAAATCACCGCAAGGAGCTTCGATGCAGCCTGTCGACATTGCGAGCACCGCGGTGTTGTGATGATCAACTTCGAACATAGAGAGTACTTCTCGTTGCGCAGATTTTCGATTGCGGAGCGACCGCCTGCACGGAGAAAATCCACCACCCACGCGCCAACATCATTTTCGTTTGAGAAGGTTTTGAACTGTTCTCACGCAGATCGAGAGATCCATCAAGGGACTGATTCGCTCCACATACTCGATGTCGTATTGGATCCACTCCTGGAAGTCCTTGCCCTGCTCTCGCGTGCGCATGACCTGCCAGTAGCCCGTGATTCCAGGCCGTACCGACAACCGAACTTCACGCCACGCAGGGCAGAACTGATTCTCATTGTCTGGGCTTGGGCGCGGCCCCACGATGCTCATATCACCAATGAGAACGTTCCAAAACTGGGGAAACTCGTCCAGTTGGAACTTTCGCAGGACCTTTCCAACGCGAGTGACACGAGGGTCATTCAAGATGTTGACTTGCGGTCCATCGCACAGATTCTGCTTGCGAAGTTCCGCAACCAACGACTCTGCATTTCGCCGCATCGTGCGAAACTTCCAACAACGGAATGTCGCTCCGCCTTTGGTTTGCCGCTTGTGCCCGAAAAAGATGGGAAACCCGTCGTCGACCACCACCGCGATACAGCAAATCAGCAGGATTGGGGCCGACACCACAAGCGCGAACAGACTCCCAAGGATGTCGAAGAGACGTTTGAACGGAGCATACAAGCCCGCAGGATCCGCCCGCGCTTCCGCACGGTTCTTTGAATCCGACGCGAAGAGCTCCTCGATGGGAATGACCTCGCGTGGTTCCATTGGCTTCTCGTCCCACAATGCGACTGGGCCAATCGAAAGCGTTCCCTTCGGGGCGTACAGCGCGCTTGCTCGTGAATCTCGAAGCGATGCGCTTCCGTTGTCGCTGCGTGTTTCGCGAAGATCGTCGGGCAGCCCAGCACCGATCCACACCGGGGCAACGAAACGATCATCAGCCGAGACCTGCAGTCCGTCAGGGCCAAAGACGCCCGCCTGAATCTCTCGAATCCCACGGATCACGTGATCCGGATGCGCCCAGTGACTCACGAGGCTTTCAAGAAGGGCCTGCTCTCCCGCTTCAGACGACAGATCAAACCGCGCTCCAAGACACTCCGCCGAATCCACGCGAAGCCGACCATGGCGTCGCATTTCGGCAAATGCCGCGGTCGCCGAACTCGCCGACGACCAAATGACCGCATCTTCAGCGCGCGTACCGAGCAGGATTTGACCTGAGAGGCTGCGATCCACCGCGTATCGACGCTCAACTCGCTCGACACCGCCGGACGCACCGAGGACGACCTGCTCCGAATATCGCGGCGACTCTCGCTCGATCAATCGTAAACGCGTGATGTGTGCTTGATTCCAGAGCAGGGACTCCGCGATCTGTCGCAGATCAAAGTGCGCGCCCTGATCCGGCTCAAGGAGAAGGTACAAGTCCGCACCTTTTTGCGGAGGGGTTCCGCTGCCAAGCACAACACAAGCGACCCCATGCGACGCCCAAAACGCAGCGTGGATCTCTTCGACGCGAAGTCCCCAGACCCGCCGCGTCAATCGATCGTCGATTGCATCGGTACCCACGGCCTCGCTGCTCGCCTGGGAAAGTTGTGATCGATCAAACTTCATCTTTGCTCACCGTAGGTTCCAAGACATCAGATCAACACCACTCCGCGCCCGCGCATTCCTGAGTTGAAACTCGCAGGAAATACTCTTCATGGGCACTCAATCTCTCTTGCCTCCAAGTAACGGATGCCTCGTCACAGATGCGGGTTGGCCAGACAACGCGCCCGCAACCTCCGCGGACATCTTCGAGATCGAGCCATACCGCCGGCAATCATCGGCGTCGGCGTAGTTCAGCACCAAGCCGAGGTAATCCACACCAGCTTCTGTCAACTCGCGCACCGACTCCGGAAGTCGACTGCGCGAGCGACCTCTGCGAATTGCAAGCACGGCACCATCACAACTCGACGCGACTGGAATCGCTTCAACGCTCGCGGTCACCGGTCCACTGTCAACGATGACGACATCGAAACGATCCCGCAGCGTTCGGAGGAGCCGACGAAGTGACGCGATTTGAAGATTACTCGCACTAAACGTGCGATCCATTCCAACCGGAAGAAGCGACAATCGATCGCCGACTTCAACGATCTCGCCGTCGATCGCACCCCGCCGAAGAACATCACAAATCCCGGGCGAATGAAGGTGATGGAACTGATGACTGAGTGCACGACCGATGAAGTCGCAATCCACCAAGATCGTGCGGTGGCCAGACTCCGCATAGCTCAATGCCAACGCGACGGCCACCGTTGTCTTCCCGTCGCCTTGGAACGCGCTGGTCACCATCATCGCGTAGCCAGTGCCCGTATCTTCTCGACGCGATTCAATCTTGTTTCGAATGCGATGCACGCAGTTCGTCGCGAGTTCACGCGCACCCGGATCCGACGCGATGTCGGTCATGTCCGGAACAACGCCGAGCCAACGACCCGCTTTCGCATCCTTCTGGAGTTGCGAAACTCGGAAGGCGCGCGGATCCAATGAACCGAGCACAAAGAACGCTGCGAACGAACACACAAAGCCACCGATTCCACCCACGACTGCGAGCGGAAGTCGCTTGTCAGATTCCGGAGACCCACGACGCGAGGCGCCTTCCACGATTTGAATGCGCCCCTTCCGAATGCTCTCTGCTTCACGATCGAGTTCGCGAAGTCTCTCGCCAAGTCGAGACAACTCACCTTGCGAAGAAGCAATGTCACGATCGACCTTGAGAAGCCGAACACCCATTTCGTTGAGCCTACCCAACGATTCCATATGCGCAGTTCGCTCGAGGCTCAACTCCGCAAGTTCAGCTTTCAGTGCACCGTAGCTTCGGTTGCCGCCGAAGCCATCACGCCAATGCTGCATCGCATTTTCCCGCGCCGCGTTGAGCACACCCTCTTTCCCCGCCAACTCCACGGTGATCCGCTGAAGCGCCGGGTGTTCAGCCTTGTACGTCCGATTGGCAAGTTCAAGGAGCACCCGTTGGTCCTCGACTTGGCGTCGAATGTCTGCCAAACGCGGTTCAAACTGCTCGAGTTCAACACTGGTCGGTTCAAGCATCGTCATGTCCGGCGTCTCACCAATCGCGATGCCCTGCGCGGCCGCCTTCTGCCGATGTTGGCGCTCAAGTTTTTTCATCTCAGCCGTCACGGCGTCCATCTTGCTCTCGACAAGACGAAGTTTCTCTTGTCGCGTTTCGGTCGCAGCCGTGAAATCAGGTGAGAGAAGACCTGCATCGCGCGCCATGGCCATGCGATCTTCTTCGAGCTTCTCTAACCGCAATCGTTCCTGCGATGCGAGCGTTCGAATCTTGGACTTCTGTTCCTCGTGCTCGCTCTCCGCATTCGGACCATAGATGTCCATGAAACTGTCGAGAACGAGATTGACTGCAGCCGCGGGTACTTCTGGGTTCTTTGATACGTAACGAACTTCGATGAAACTCGAGCCCCTTGGCACAACCGCCGTCAGCCCGTCTCGGAGATAGGCGACAGCCTCTGCGTCATCGGTGATCTCGGCAAATGCTCCCTGCATCACTGCGATGTCTGCACGCGGATCTCGACCGGCCACAATCGACGCATCCGCGACTGGGCGACCGGAACGGATGGTCCGCACGGCCGATTCCAACACTCGATCACTTCGAATCAGCGTCGCTCGAGTGGCGATGAACGCTGCGAAGTCGTCAAGCCGCTCTGTTTCCATCGTCTCGGTCACGAGTGGCTTGAGGACAGATACCGCCTGCACGTAACCCACCGACGCCCACGTCACCGGCGCGAACATGTATCCCGCAAACGCGAGAAGTGGTGCAAGGAGCACACCGACGAGAATCATCCACTTCCAACGGTTTTGGAGCCGATCCTGCACGATGTGGATGGGATTGACCGCAGCCGCCGCAGCGGCATCGTTCGCGGCTTCTGGGCGGTAGATCTCTAAGGCGTTGTTTCGATCGACACTACTCACCAGGAACCTCCGAATCTCTCACGAAAGCCAGCCCAAACTACGCTCGTTCACACACCGATTGGCCCACCCACCCTGTCAGATCTCACGAAAGCGCTCCGGAGACCCGTCCTTCAACTACTCATCTTGAACTACTCATCTTGAACTACTCATCTTGAACTACCCACTTCTCGCGAAGAGCCCGTGGACGCTCGCGGGGTTCGACGTCATCCAACAGCGGCCAGCTGAGCCGCCTGCGACCCCGAACACCGTCATTTCAAACACCGCCGCTCTCATTGAGAGAGTCGCTGTATCGGCAGGATCCTCCAACAAGATGCTGAAAGTAGAGCGAGGCAGCGCCCGCAGAATCTCTTGCGCGATTTCCTGCACCGATTCTGGGTTGGGGTGCCCGTCGAGGAGGACCTGCACTTGCCCAACTCCGAGCGAGGCATGCGCACGACTTCCCGATTGGTCCCGGAGCACCTTCTCGTCACTCGTCATCCCCACTCCTGGGATCGCGAAGAAGCCCACGATGGTGATGCGGCGCTCAAGACCTGAGGGATCTGCCTTCTCGAATCGATACAGGTTCGCCGAAACGCCCTGTCCAACTTCTGGGAGCGCGAGAGTCGATGCGCCGCCCGACGCAGGCTGAACGACCGACCGCCAACCCGATCGTGGATAACAGACCGGCGGATGATGCCCAAGCATGTCTCGAGCGTCGCCGCAATACACGATTGCAAGGCGGGCCCTCTGACCGGTCCGGAGATTCGTGTATTGACGCGAGAGTACCGCGGAGGCGTGAAGAATCTCAAGAGCCGCAGCGGGCAGCGGTTCATCCGTGCCGACCCAATCACCAAGTCTGAATGGGGTCTGGAGGAGGTGCTGCTCGACCTCACGTACCCGAGCATCGATCGCCACGCGATCGACTTGGCTTCCCGCGAGGCTAGGCAAAAATGTGATTCCGACGAGTGTCAGCAACGCCGCAATTGGGGCGAGGGCGTTGAGTCGGTGCAACACACGAATACGTGCAAGGCGACTTTTCATGCCTGGAGAAACCTCCATGTATAGACGGGGAGGTCCAGCCACCTCATGAATTTCACAATGGCTTGGAGAAGCACGATCGCGAGCGGAAGCATGAGCCATCCCGCAACGTCGTGAAACTCCTCCGCAAACTGCGTGGAGGAGTACGCGTAGGCGAGTCCCGTCGCGATCAAGCGAACCATGTTGCAGAAAAGCGCAATCATCGGACTCGCGAGGAGTAACACGACTCGGGCATGTGTCCGGAGCGGAATGCTGAAGACGAATGCGAAGAACGTCAATGCAAGCGCGAAGACCATCCGCATGCCGTCGCAAGCTTCACCAACAAGAATCTCCTTCTCGTTGATGAGGATGCTGATACCACTCCGTTCACATGGAACACCCGCGATGCCCAAAACGTCATGCGTCACGATGACCGCGAATTCCTGGAGTGGACCCGCAATCGCGCGTCGCAATTCTCCTGGAACAGGAAGTAAGAACAAGAAGCAGAGAAAGACCGGCAACATCCGCACGATCACCGCAAACCCCGCCATCGTGACGAAGCAAGCCGTCAGCGAAAGGATGGCTGCTGCGTGGATCGCAATGCGCGTGTCCGACTCAAACCCATACCACGACAGCAGCGCTGCGAATACGAACAGCATGGGGCCAGAAAGGCTTGGACGACGCCGAACGTATCGAAGTCGAGATCGCCGCAACCACATCAAGTACGCCGCAACAAATGGGACGACCAAGATGTAACCGTTGTCTTCTCGACGCACGATCTCCGTCAGCAGTTCACTCCACGCCGCACGGAAGGCCATGACACTCATCGCGGCAAGCGCGAGGAGCGTCCAACCATCTCGATACGACCACTGAGAAACGAGTGTCATCGGCCGTCTCTCCCACTTGATTCAAGCGATGCGAAGACCTGATCGATGACGCGCACTCCCGCCCGCACCGATGCTCCCGGCGGAACCACAGAACGGGCAACGATCGCACCAGAAGCAACGCGAGCGCCAGACATGATCACGGAACCTGAGATCACCGCACCCGCCCCTACCTCAACCCCCTTGCCGATCAAAACACCACCCTGAAGCACCGCCGTGGGATGAATGGATGCTTGTGGCGAGATCATCTCGACCCCCGCGTCTGCGCGAGCATTCATGAGTTTCAGGTAACCCTGAAGACTTCCAACGCGATGAGGCGCTGCCCGAGAAAGGACAGCCGTCGCGGGGCTTCCCGACTTGGCGATGGCAGGGAGCAATTGCTCCTTCACGTCGAAGTACCCGATGGTTGGGATCTGCTGGATAGATGCTCTCGACAAGTACAAAGCCCCTGCCGGTCGACCGTCCGTCCACATGAGCACAGACGCGTGCGGAGCCGCACACTGCTCACGGGTGGCGTAGTCGGGGGTTGCTCCCAGAGGCAGCAGTCTGTCGAGGCCGAAGTCGCCAAAGGTCGAACACTCCGCGACCAAGATGCCCGTGTCGGACTCTGCGCCGCATGCATCGAAGAAATCGCGAACAGTACCGGCTGCGCCACGATGTTCGTTTCGATCAACCCACACACTGCACTCGACACCCGACTCCTCAATGATTCGCTCGTACCAGTTTCGTTCGGATGCATCAGAGATGGCGACCGAGATTCGTGTCACTGCGCCCGTTGACTTCAGCGATTCGATCCACCATGTCAAAAGTGTGCGGGACGCGTCGACCGGAAGTGCCGCGAGCGGAACGCCGAGTGACCGCGCGAGCGGCTGTGCGCGCGCGGTTCGGATCGACCCCGCGAGTAAGAGCGCTTGGACCGCGACACCTTCTCCCGCAACGTTGACTGTCGATTGCAAAGGACGTTCGATCATGACGCCCCCTGACAGTTGTCGGCGCTGCCGACGGATCCAAAGGCCGTGCGAGTTCCGGAATGCACGCCCTCCGAAGGGTTCGAATGAAGCACTGGAAGTGGCTCGACGTCACGACGGCGATCATCGCGCGAAGGACGACCGCGACTCTCCAAGCTCGGTCTTGATGGCGGAACCCCGATGCGTTCTGCTCGGGCGTCGACGGGTGATTCTGCACGCGAGACGCGAGACCATTGCCGATGGGCGCCCGCAATTCCGATGATAAACAGCCAGATCAGCAGGGTTTGACCGAAGTAACTGACCGCGAGGAAAATCGCGCAGTGTGCCGCGAGCGTTGCGCCAATCGCGAAGACGAAGAGCTCGTCATTTCGGAGTATTGCTGCCGACGTCGAAGTTCGGGATGGCGTGAGCCGCCGACGAGTGGCGATCGATCGAAGGTCTGATCCGATCGACCCAAATGCAAACACAAACGCAGCACACATGGCCAAAAGCGCCCAGACTCCACCACGAACCCCTTCGAGAATGAACTGGTTTGTGACGTCAAAGAGCTGTGTTCCCCAATGGTATGTACTCGGCGTACCAAAGAGCCACCACTCCGAAAGCCTGTCGACGGCAGCTTCAATCAATCGGTACCGGTGATACCCCGTGCTTCCACCGACAAGATCGATGCGCGAGATCAGGTGCCAAACTGGATGCTTCATCGAGAAGTGCAACGTCAGCACGAGAACGATACCGCACACCCAAAGCAGTCGGAGATGCCCGCGTACTGGATAGATGAGCCACACCGCACAACCGAAGATCAATGCCACGAGCGGCGTACTCGAAGCGCAGAAAAACACGATCAAAAAGCCTGAAACGACACCAAGAATCCCGAGCCACTTCGAACGCCGCTCTGTGGAGAGTGCAAGGGCAATCCAGAGTGGGATCCACGCGACAAAGTGACACCCTGCAAGAATCGCATGCGCGAACGGACCTTGACAGCGAAGTCTCCCTTCCCGAATCGCTGTGAACTCGGCGATCCCACCAAAGATGGAGAAGAGATTTCGACCAGTCATGCGTTCGATCAAAAAGAACGGAACCGCAGCGACGCAAAGCCCTGCTGCCCACAGCACGAGCAATCTCGCGTCATGGATTGATCGCACGGTAGCCCGAACGATCATGTAGGCACCAAAACTTTCAAAGTTCAATCCGACCGCGGAGACGAGATCACTCGCTTCGCCCCGGAGCATCGGTGCGCAAACGACTTTCGCAACCGCCCCGATCGCCATCGCGGTATCGATGGCGTTCCACCGAATGCCGGAAAACTCACCACGCGCCGCAATGCGCACCAGACAGACCAACACCATCAGCCGCACGAAGTTGAAGTCTGCGCCAGCGATGACCACACGCTGGGCTGACGGAATGAAACATGCCACCGTCAGTAGCACAATCGGCACCTGAACCCGGCGAACCATCGTCGCGATGGCAGCCGCCGCAGTGATGGCAAGACCACCAACCGGGTGCACGTGGTTGACACCCGAGAAATCCATCGCACTCACTTTCCCGGATGGACTTACCTGCATAGCCGCCCCACTCCAGCAAACTCAGCGAGCTGAGTCACTCCGGCTGTGAAGCAGGCAAGCGGCCAAGCGAACACACGCGCGACAATCTTGGGGCGATTGTTGGTCGCCACGTGCCCTCGGAATGCAGCGACGCCGTGTCGAAGCGATGCCTCATAGGCAAGACCTCGGTGCAGGTTGTCGTTCGTTCCATTCATCAAGGTTCCAACGATTGCAAATTCCTAAGAAGCAAGTGCGCGCCGGGAAGATGCACCGAAGGCCGCCAACGCGTCTTGAGGCAGACCGCTGATGGCTCAGATACAAATACCGACAAGAACACGACTTATACCATCAGGCTCCGCCTCAACTTGCACGAAGAACTTGCAAATTGTCGAGAGACAACGAGACATTCATGCGAGCAAAGACCACGCCGATCTTTTGGGACGGTTCCTCTACCACCCGAGCGTGGCCAGAAGGGCTTCTAGTCTCTGCAATCTTTTTGGTTCTTCAACCCGGAGAGTTCCCCGCGTGACTCGCGGGTAGGGCCCACAGTCGAGTCTGAGGATCGAAGGTTCGGATGACCCGAGCCGGCGCACCAACGGCAATGGAGTACGGCGGCACGTCTCGAGTCACAACGCTGTTTGTCCCAATAATGCTGCCCGCACCAATGGTGACACCGCGAAGAATGGCCACCCGTTCTCCGATGTACACGTGATCCCCGATGACCGTCGGTGCAACCACCACACGACGATGAGTCACCACGGACGCGGTGGGATCTGACGTATCGTGATCGTGGTCGGTAATCCACGAATAAGAGCCGATGCCACATTCTTGCCCGATCTCGACTCGCTCTGCCGCTCCGATATGAACGTGCGGAGCAATACGGGTTCGATCTCCGATCCGAATCCGAACGCTACCCCCTGAAATGAAGTGCGCTTCTATGCGCGCACCTCGACCGATGAGCACACCATTCCCGATCTCGATACCCCTGCCACCAACGATGTAACTCGGGAAATCGATACGAGAACGGGTACCAAATCGTGCCATCCGAAGCTGATGAAGCGGCCAGCGACTCAGGCGGCCCAAACGACACCACCACCGCCACAGGAATCGAGGGCGATCACATTCTGTGAGATTCCGAATGCTGTCTTTCCTCGGAAACATGAGTGACTTCCCCACCTTACCCGCCTCTGCGCATCGCGTAGGACATGCCGCACCGATCATTCGACTTCAACCGCCTCTTGGTATCGGCCCAACACCCCGTCGATGTTGACTTGCCCTGCACAACTCTTACCAGAGACTCGCGGCGCGATGTCCTAACGCGAGCGAGGTTCCGATGCCCCCAGGAGCATCGACATCGCTGAGAGTGCGGCTCGACCGAAGGTCTTTCGGACGCCAGAAGTTCGTTCACAGACCGCGCTCAGTTGGCGCAACTGCGGCGGAAGCGCGCTGCAATACCGCCTCCACGTCCAAACCCCTTGGAGCGACTTCCAGGGCCGTCGCCGGAGAGGCGGGAGCGATTCCGCAAGCGGCAATCCCGTGCGATCAAGCGCTGCGAGAACGTCATCTCGCCAGTCATGTTGGATCGCCTCATCGAGTTCGATCGCGAGAAGTGATTTGCAGAGTTCAAAGTCCATCCAGGGCGCAATCACATTCTCGCGCCCCAACAGTCCGAACGCGCTCGCCCCAATGCCGCGCCGAGTCCAATGAAACAAACTGAAGCAGCCGAGCGGATTGGGATAGTTCCGAAGCGCGAACAGTGCACCGACGATCTCTTGCCGCACTTCATCCGCCGACGCGAGGGGAAGTCCGACACGTCTCGCTTCTTCAAAAAACTCCCCTCCGACGCCCGCTGCATGCTGCAGCGTCCATTCCGCGAGTTCGTCCATCCGCCCTTGCTTCCAAAGTCGGACGGCCTCTTCCTTCATAAGCGAACCGGTTGCCAAGACCCCTGCACCGATGCCGTCTGTCACAGGTCCACCGAGCGATCGCGCTCGAAGCGCGACAGGGACAAACCATCCATGCTCCAGTGACTCAAAGGATGTCATCGCGTGACGCCATCGCTCGATGTCGCCGCTCCATGCGCGGCTAGGAACGAATTCGATCAGATCGGAGTACTGTCGAGCGATGTCCCGCGCAATCAGCGCGTCCACGGAGTGCCGCGCCGAGCCTGCAGTCAGAAGAACGCGCGGACGCACGCCGAGCGACCGAAGCCCCAAGAAGATCAGTCGCGAGTCTTTGCCTCCACTCAACGGGACGATAGGCCGGGCTGAGGGCATGGACTTTCGGATCGCATGGACAGCGAGCTCGACGATCTCTCCGCGCGAAGGCGGACGACTGCTGGGAGATGGAAAGCCTGCAAACTGCTGGCGGGACACAAGGTCCTCATCGCCTTGATGACTCGCTCCGACTCGTTCGACTCCGTCCATGACCGTCCGCCGACTCACTTGAAAGCCGAGGGCGAGGAGCACTGCGAGCCCGAGTGGATCAACTTTGCTCGTCGGCGTTCTGAGTTCGAACAGGTTCGATGCGAACTGCTCAGGTGTCTGTTCTGTTGCGCGGCGAACGAAGCAGGGAAACTCGCCGAGTCTGCCAGGGCGAGGAGAGCCTGAGTTCCGCGCGTGCTGGCCCGGAAGCGTATGCATGTGCATTCCATTCATACGTTGGGCCAACCTCTCCTCGCGATCAGCAAAGCGCTCGTCCGCTGACGCTTCCAATCTTCGACCGCGTCGCCACATTCGACATCAAAAAAAGACCCGGGTGCCCGTTTGGGGCACCCGGGAAATCCGTTGCGAACAAAGGATCAATGAAGATCATCCAGAGACTTCATGCGCTGTCGCGGTCACCGAGAGTGTCCATGCAGTAGAGCCGCAGAGACAAATCGAGCGACGATCACCGTTGTGATCACTTGCGACGACGAATCAGACCCACGCCGAGCAGGCCGAGGCCCGC
>CAIWCL010000041.1 GCA_903911205.1 uncultured bacterium | reverse complement strand
GTCAGTTGGTATGACAACGAGTACGGCTACGCGTCGCGCTGCGTCGACATGTTGGCCATGATGGCGAAGAAGGACGGAAAACTGGCGTGACGTCATCGCGGTAACGGCCTGTTGGAGTCCGTTCTCGACCGTTCTCTCTCATCCCGCCACATCATCCCGCCACATCATCCCGCCACATCATCCCGCCACATCATCCCGCCACGACCATCTGCCATGGCGTGGCTCGGTTAGCATGACCCCATGCTGACTTCTGTGACCGTGCTCGTTGCGTCAACGCTTGGGCTCTTCACTGCGCCGCCCGTCGATCTTGAGCAGGGCTACACCTTGCGCATCTACGAGATCGGTCGCGAACTCACCCGCGTGGCGCGTGTTGCCGAGGACGCGACGCCAAACCACGATCGCCTCGAAGATCGCATCGACTTCAAAGACATCGAGTCGCTGGTGCCTGCGGGCCTGCGTCGTGACCAAATCGCGATCGAGGCAATTGGTTTCCTCGAAATCACCGAGCCCGGCAACTACATCTTCGAACTCCGTTGCGACGACGGTGGCGTGCTCAACATCGACGGTACGCGCGTCATTGTCCACGATGGAGTCCACCCGCCTTCTCCGAAAGAAGGCCAGATCGAACTCGCGAAGGGCCTGCATCCGTTCCGCGTCGACCTCTTTCAGAATGCTGGCGGAGCTGCACTCATCTTGAATTGGCGCAAACCGGGAAGCGGTCGCTTCGAACTCGTTCCTGCCGAGGCGTTTCGTACCGAAAAGGGCGTGACGCGCGTTGTGGCGCCCGGCACGAAGGTCTACAAGGACGGCCGCGAGCACCAGCGACCTGGCGATGGGCTTCCCATCGAAACTGCCTACCCGCGATTCACGGTTGAACCGTTGCGCCCGGAGGGATTCGCACCGAAGGCAGGCGGGATGGCGTTTCTGCCCGATGGGCGTTTGGTCGTAAGCAATTTCGAACCCGTCAACAACGGCGTGCTGCGCACCGAGACGAACGGCACCATGTATCTCCTGTCTGGTGTGGTCAATGGCTCGCCGGAGACGGTGAAGGTCGAGAAATTGCCTGGCGGCTATCACGATCCGTGCGGCGTTGTGTGCGTCGATGGCGATATCTACATCTCGCATCGCCCCGGCATCGATCGCCTGCGCGATCTCGACAAGGATGGCGTCTTCGAGACCCATGAAGAGTGGGCGCGGCCGTGGGTCGGTGACAACTATCACCATTTCTCCTTCGGTTTGAAGGAGAAGGACCGCTGGATCTATGGATCGCTGTCCACCTCGATCTACTTTGGCAACACCATCGAGGTCGATGGCGTCGAAGGCGAACTCATCGGACTCAACGGTCCGAATCCACCGCACCGCGGCACGCTCTACCGCATCAACGTCGATACCAAGGAGATCGAGTTCCTCTCGGGTGGATTCCGCACGCCGAACGGTATCGAGGTCACATCGACCGGCGACATCTTTGTCACCGACAACCAAGGCGCGTGGATGCCCGCGAGCAAACTGAATCACGCGAAAGCGGGGCGTTTCTACGGCCATTACAACGGTCGACAAAAGTCGCGCGTCTATCCCGAAGGTGGTCACGCGAGTCTTTTCAGTGAGAACCCGCCGTCGCCACCCGCGGTGTGGTTGCCGCAGAACGAGATCGCAAACTCGCCGACCACGCCGCTTGCCATTCGCGAGGGGCCGTTCGCGGGACAGTTGTGGCTTGCGGAACTCACCCTCGGTGGCATCAATCGCGTGTCGCTTGAGGAAGTCGCCGGCGAACTGCAAGGGTGCGCGTATCGTGCAGGAAATGGTCTTGAAGGCGGCGTGCAGCGGCTCATCGAGGGCCCCGATGGCTGCCTCTACGCGTGTTCGATTGGTTCAGGCGGCAACTGGAACTGGCGCGACACGCGCTTCGGATTGCAGCGCTTGCGCCCGACCAACGCGAAGATCTTTGAGATTGCAGAGGTTTCGGCGCTCCCTGACGGCATGGTCGTGCGGTTCACCGATACGGTCGATCCTGCATGGCTTCGCGATGCGAAGAACTATGCGCTGCGTCAGTGGCGATACGAGGCGACTGCTCAGTACGGTGGACCGAAGATCGACGAGGAAGAAGTGGCTGTGACGGCCGCTCTTCCCGATGCGTCGGGACGCGCGGTGATGCTTCGCGCGCCGGGAATCAAGCCGGGGCATGTTGTCTACCTGCGCACGAATCCCGTCTCGACCACAGGTGAGAACATTTGGTCGACCGAGGCGTGGTACACGATGAATGCGAAGCCGACGGGTGATGCGCCAGCGAAGCCGTTCGAAGCGAAGCCTGTCGCGAGTCTTCCAAAATCTGCGACGAAACAAGTGGGTGCGAACGAATGGACGCGTTGATCTTTCTTCTCATCCTCGCAACGCTCATCGCGATGTGGCGCGGCAAGCGTCGCCTTGCGGGCGCTCTCTTCGCGGTTTCGCTCGTTGCGGTGTGGATGCTCTTCAAGCATCACGCAACCGACACACTTCCCATCAACCTTTGAGCTTCGAGGCGAATCGTCCCATGACTTTGTTTCGTCTCTGCATCGCCATCACGTGCATCCTCGCGACCTGCGCGGTGCTGCTCGGCGCGCTTTGGGCGCAATTTGGCGCGGGTGAGTTTCCTTGCCCGCTGTGCATCATTCAGCGGATGGCGATGATGCTTGCGGCGCTTGGTCCGGCGTGGCTCTTGTGCCGCGCTGCGCGTGGACCTGTCGACGCACATGATTTTGCGCAGTGCTATGCGTGCAGCATTCTTGCGGCGCTCGTGGGCGGCACGGTCTCGGGACGACAAGTGTTGTTGCACATCGCGCCCGGCGACCCCGGCTACGGTGCGCCGATGTTCGGAATGCACCTGTACACCTGGGCGTTTGTTGTCTTCATCGTGGTGGTTGCCGTGAGTGGCGTACAGATGCTGTTTCTCCCGAAGCGCAGTGAAGTGCATCGCGTTGGCATCGGAGCGCGAAGTTCGGTGCTCCTACTCGGTGTGATCATTGCGGTGAACGCTGTGGCCGTCTTCGTCGAGAGCGGGTTCCACTGGTATCTCCCAGACAATCCGACATCGAATCGACTGATCGATGAACTGCGTGGAAAGAGCGGCGGTGAGGGCGGTGTGGAATCGCCAGAAGCAATGAACGGAGCAATGAAACCATGATCAATACAAAGAAGGCCGCACGCCGCGAACTTTCGTTTCATTGCACAGGATGCTTGAAGGAAGATCTCGCGAAGATCGAGGCGGCGCATCGCGCTGGAACGCTTCGCGCCACGGGCAACTGGACGCCAGGTGAGAACTT
The DNA here is from genome assembly GCA_903911205.1 of uncultured bacterium. Taxonomy (GTDB): domain Bacteria; phylum Planctomycetota; class Phycisphaerae; order Phycisphaerales; family SM1A02; genus QWPT01. Next base: position 4,735 of record CAIWCL010000041.1, on the reverse strand, counting down.
CGATCACATCGCGATCATGTGGGAGTTCGCCCTCGACGGCTCACCACCTGAGGCGAAGGTCCCATTCATCATTCGGATGATTGCACCGCTCATGAAGCGCAGCATGACGAGCGGCAAGACACTGCCCGCTGGGTTCAAGATCCCACAGAGTGCGTCGTACATGTCTCCGCGACCACAGTGCTCATTTGAGGATGGCCTCGCGCGCCTTCGCAAGGTGCTTGATCGGCTTGATCGCGGCGAGCAGATGACGCATGCGAGCCCCGCATTTGGCCGCATGACGCACGATGAGTGGATGCGGCTCCATCTCGGGCACGCGCAACTGCATCTTGGGTTTTTGCAGCCGGGATGAACGCGCGCCTTGCGTGCGACCGTTTCCCGGACTTCAGGACTTTCCAGGCTTTTTCGCCTTCGAGGACGCGCTTGATTTGCGGCGTCCGCGCTTCCCTTGCAGTGATTTAGTGCGCTGATCGGGAATGATCGCGAGCATCAGACGCACGATTTCGCCGCCATTTGGCTTCGCGTGCCGCGCCGCGAAATCGCGGAGTTGATTCTTGAGCGTGATCAACTCTTCCATGCCCGCGCGGTCGAGGTGCATGATCTTTCCGAAGAGATAGTGGACATCGAGACCTTCGAGGAGTGTCGAGCCGCCTTCCATCGCGCGAATCGAACCCTGATGCTCGCGTGCGTGGAGGCGGAAAAACGCGTCGCTGGCACGGATCCACTCGCGCGCACGATCGAAATTTTCGACATCGTACGGCGGCACATCCATCATCGGGCCGCGGTCGTAGATCGCCACCGGGCGACGCGCGCTTGGGCGATGGCCAGAGACGACCAAGAAGCCAGCATCAACCATCGCTTGCAGGTGCGGGTAGATGCTGGCACGCGTGCGCCCCGTCGCCTCGGCGAAGTCTTGCGCTGTGGCGGGGCAGATCGAACCTGCGACAAGCTCCAGTTCGAAACGCAACGGCGAACTCATCGCGCGCCATTGGGCGTTACCCCACGCCAGCGGACTGGCGTCGTGAGAGATCGGCTCGTTGGGTTTCCTCATGAGACGGACTTGAATCTAACGCACGAGTGGCAGGGGCGGGGACGGCTCCGGTCATTCGCAGGATTCTTCGTAAGAAGCGGCTCTTTTGGAATCAGTGATTCGTGCGGGTATTCGCGATGTTTTGTGGCTCTGAGTTGACACTCGGCGTACAACGAAACCCGATGCGCACGAACTACTTCACCGGCAGTTCCCAGCGAACGAGTACCGCGCAGGGCAGCGGTGGGTACTCGAGTTGAACGCGCACGAGTACGTAGTCTTCGGGACGTTGCTCGAGCCGTACGAATGCATCCTCGAGTATCGCGCGGTACTTGGGAATCCGCTCCACATTGCACGCAGTTGCGAAGTCCTCGATCACCTCGATCTCGCAGTCAATGGGAAGCCGCGCGATTTCGCGCGCGACGGGATCGGCTGAAAGTGGCCCTGAAAGTGTCGCGTGGATCGACGCTTGGATGCTGTCGAGTCCTTGGGCAGATCGGGGCACGAAGAGATCGGTGACGAGATACTCGCACGGGACACTGATCTGTGTCACAAACTCGTTCACCGGGTCGTTGGGTCGGTGCAGAAGGTTGACGCATGCTGCGGTGCGCATTGCGAAAAAGAGATCTGCATCGCCGATGCGTCCTACCGGCCCGCCCTTGATTTGCACTGAGAATTTGTCGCCAGTCTGCGCCGTCTCAATGGTGCCATGGGGAACGGAAGAGAACTTGTGCACGAGGTAGTCGTCGCTGGAGTGATCTCCAACAGGAAACAGCGGCACACGAGTGGGCCCTGACGTATTGGACTGTGCGGTGCGAAAGACCGGGAGGGTTGCCATCGGGCGGAGTCGTCGAAGACCGCTCACGCCAGCGACGAGCGCGATGTCTGACTTCGACGGGTCCTCTTTGGTCGGTACAAGGATCTGCACGGTCATACGTGCGGCGACTTGGAATCCGAACACGCCCGCGGCGCCGCGAAAGGCCAGACGGCGGGAGGTTTCGAGATTGCCATCTTGGCGCATGCCATCGAGCACGAGGTCAAGTTCGGCGCGATTGCCAAAGTGTCGTGCGACGACATCGTCGAATTCTCGAAGCGACGCGCGAAGTGCATCGATCAAGGCGGTATCAGCACCCCTCGACGAGAACGCCCGCAGATAGATATCGACTCCTTCGGGCCCTGGCAGCATCGGAATCGCGTCGAAGCACTCCTCAGCGAGGAGTATGCGGGCAAACTTCCAAGTCAGGTTCTTGTTGAGTTTCAGCGCGCGGCTTGCATCCTGCGGCTTCAACGGGTTGACCGCGACGTCCGCATTCAGCCGCTCGACGGCTGACCGAATGCGCTGCATCACACTCTCGCACTCGTTTCGGAACGCCGTCATCCCGTCGAACGCGCCATCCTGCGCGATGGGCGCACCGCTCGCTCGGCGAGCAACGCGTGCTCGACTTGACAATGATTTGCGCGATCCCCGGTTTGGAACTGAAGCCATGGCTTGAAGTTACTAGGAACTGGCTCCGTGGTGCGTCCGTGCGTCGGGCGACCGTCCATGAAACGACTGCGGGGGATGGAACGGCGACCACGAGGTACAGGTCGCAGGTGAGTTTGATGTCGGCTCGAACCCCAAGACTCGACCGGGCAGACTCGCTACACCAGACCTGAACTATGTACGCGAATTTTCCCTAGGGAAGTTTGCAGTGGCAGAATTCCCAATTATGCTCGCCCCGCCGTGCGGGTCGCCGCACGCCCCTAGTCCCTTCCCGCCTCGGTGGAACCGAGCACATTTTTAGAGGAGTTTCCATGAAGAGCATCGTTCGGCCCTCCGTTGTCGGCCTGTTTTTGACCGCATCCCTCGCCGCGACTTTGTCGACCTCCGCCTTTGCGGACGGCTCATGGGAAATCCTCACGGTCGCTGACGGCTTGTCCCCCGCGAACGTCACTGGTGTCGATGGCGTGGTCTGGGTGCCGAATCAGTTCTCAACTCCGGCGATCGATGCCAACGGCAAGGTGACCTTCCGCTCGCAGATCGCGGGCCCCGGCATCACCGCGACGGGCGCGACGGCGAACCACGTTGTGCTCGTCACGGGAACGGGCGCACCATGGACAGTTGTCGCTCGCAACAATTCGGCGGTCCCAGGAAACTTGCCCGCCGACGCAATCATTTCGCGCACTGCGAGCCCGAACAACTCGATCGCTTCGAGCAACAACATCTCGTCGAATGGTGGCATCGTTGTCTCGGGCTATATGACGGGCCCAACGATCGTGAACTCCGGCGCAACGACGCAGAACGACACGGCCATGTGGTTCTTGCCTCCGTCGGGTGCTCCGGTGCTGCTTGCCCAACGCCTCGATGTGTGCCCCGGCACCGCGGGAGCGCAGTACTCCGCGTCACCTATGAATGCAGGCTCTGGTCAGCGGACCAACAACGCGGGTGAATCGCTCTTCTACACCACGCTCGTCGGTGGCGACACCGTGACCGCCAACAACGCGGCGATTGTGCTCCTCAATGGAGGCTCCGATGTGCTGGTTTCGCGCAAGGGCGAAGCCGCGCCGGGCTACAAGGGGCTCACGCTGAACCCCGACTCGTTCGGTCAGTTCCTCAACGGCAGCACCTACGCATTTTCCGCGAAGCTTGTGGGCACCGGTATCACCACCGCCAACGACTCGGTGTACTGCACCAATGCGTTCGCGACCGGCTCATACCGCATCTTTGCGCGGGAAGGTGATCCGATTCCAGGCTTTGACGGCTTGACCATTGCCAATACATCGTCCTTGTCCTTCGGCCAGCGACCAGTCTCGACGGATGGAACCATGACGTTCATCGCCACACTCGGCGGAGTGGTCACGTCCGTCGACAACGGCGCGGTGATGACTGAGCGCAATGGCGTCTTCTCGATTCTCATCCGCAAGGGTCAGGCGATTCCGGGCATCACTGATTCGACCGACCCGAATTTCGCCGGCAAGGTTTTCCAATCTCCAAATACGACCGGCTTCGTCCGTACCGCCAGTGGCATGCTTGCGTTCGAAGGCATCTTCATGAATCCGGACGGCACGGGGATCTCGTCGCCCGCGCCGGCGACCTTCATCGGCGTGCGCAAGACCGACGGCACGCTCGTGACGGTGTGCCGCCAAGGTGACGCGGTTCCTGGTTTGAAGGGCTGGGTGTTCGCAAGCTTGAACGGCAGTACGAGCATCTGTGCAAGCGACAACGGTTGCGTGGTCTTCGCGGCCAACGTCAACAACGGGCTTGACAGCGGAACCGCGCTCATGGCGTGGGATGCTGTTGGTGGTCTTCGCCTGCTTGCCAAGGCGGGCGCGACGATCGGTGACACCAACTTCACTGGTACGGCAATCAACCAGATCAGCCTCGCGGGTAGCACGGCGAATAACGGAGATGGTGGCGGCACGTGTCTCACCGACACGGGCTGGCTCGTCGTTCGTGCGAACGACACCGCCAGCGCGCTCTACGCAATCGCTCGTATTCGCGTTGAACCAGCAGGGCCAGCATGCCCGGCGGACCTCGACGGCGACGGCGACGTTGGCGCGTCAGATCTCGCCGTCGTGCTGAGCGCGTGGGGTACCGCGTCGGCCGACCTCGACGGCGACGGCGACACTGGCGCTTCAGATCTTGCGATCGTGCTTTCAGCATGGGGCGCGTGCCTGTAATCAACCTCGCGACGAACCTCGCGCGCTGAGTTTTCCTTTTCTCGCGGAAGC
>CAIWCL010000040.1 GCA_903911205.1 uncultured bacterium | reverse complement strand
CCGCTTCCTGTGGGGCGCATGTGGGGTGTCGGGCCAGTCACGGCCCAAGAACTCGCGCATCGCGGGTACGCAACGTTCGGCGATCTGCAACGCGCAGGCGAGAAGCAACTCGCGCTCTACTTTGGCGACGCGGGCCGTTCATGGTGGCGGCTTTCACAGGGGCTCGATGATCGCGCGGTCGACTCGGATCGTGCGGCGAAATCCGTTGGTGAAGAAGAGACCTTTCACGAGGATCTCGTATCGGTTGTGCAGGTCGAAGAACGATTGCTCGCACAAGCAGATGAGGTCGCGCGACGACTCCGTGCGAAAGAACTCTTTGCAAAAACGGTGTCGATCAAGATTCGTTTCAGCGACTTCGAAACGCACACGCATGAGAAGACGCTTGCGATCGCGACCGATCAAACGGTTGAGTTGCGCGAGGCGGCGCGGCGACTCCTTGCGAGTTTCGCAGCGAAGCGTTGGCGCGCCGTGCGACTCTGCGGGTTTGCGGCGTCGCGTGTTGTCGAGTCGCCGGGACAGTTGCCGCTCTTTGGCGACAGCAAGCGTGAGAAGTTGTCAAAACTCGACGACGTACGCGATCGGATCCGCGAGAAATTTGGCTGAAGCGTTGCTCGTTGGAGATGCGAGCCATGCGACGTGCGAAACAGTACGGATCGTGCACGGGGTGATGCGGCGCGCAGGGGGCAGATGACCTGTTGCCGGTGAGGCACGAGTCTCTGCCCTTTGCGCGCGCGTTCAAGACGCTGTTCGCGCGGAGAAATGCGTGACGCATCCAACGCACAAGTGCGTACATTTGCTGTTGCGCCTCTTTGAAGGCGCAGGTTTAGCATCGCTCTGTTCGCACGGACTGTTGGGGGCATCGGGGCGCGCGTCCCGTGACCCGCGGTTGAACAGGAGATCGCGATGTCGATGTCATTTCTCAGGTTCTCTTCGATCGCCGCCGCGATCCTCGCATCGATCTTGAGCGCCACGCCAGTGTGCGGTCAGGCATGTTCCGGCGATACGGATAACGATGGTGTCGTGGACGGCTATGACTTGGCGGCGTTGCTCTCAAATTGGGGCGCGTGTGCCGTCGGGGCTCCGACGATTTCGCAGGTCACGGGAGGAAGCGGCCCGAGGACGGGCGGGACGGTGTTTGCGATCATCGGAACCAACCTCAATGGTGCGACGAGCGTCACCGTCGGTGGTCATGCCGCCGCGATTCTGTCTGTCACCCCAACCGTCGTGACCGCGATGAGTCCACTGAGCCCAAAGCTTGGGACGAAGTCCGTCGCCGTGACGACTCCAAACGGTACAGCCACGCTGCGGCATGCGTTCACATACACGGCCGCCACACCGACGTGGGCGACGCTCCTCGAGGACGGTCCTGATCCCGAAATTGTGACAAACGCGGCGCTGCGCGCGGCGATCGTCGCCACCGGATACCCATGGCGTGTCCGTGACAACGGGACAAATATCGAGATGCTGTTGATTCCACCCGGCACGTACAGCATGGGCTGTTCGGTCTCGGATGTGACACCGTGTGATAGTGGAGAACTCCCCGTGCACGTGGTGACACTGACGAGTGCGTTCTACCTCGGACGCTTCGAGGTGACACAGTCGCAATGGCAGACGAAGATGGGCTCAAATCCGTCCTACTTCCAGATCGCGAGTGCCGAGGTGCCGGCAGCACAGGTTCCAAGCCGCCCGGTGGATCAGGTGACATGGAACGCGGTTCAAGAGTTTTTGACGGCGACGGGCATGCGCCTGCCGACGGAGGCTGAATGGGAGTTTGCGTATCGCGCGGGTACGACGACGGCGTTCCACAGTTTTACGGGGTATCCGAGTGGGACGAACGACGACACGCTTGTCGGGAATATTGCGTGGTATGACCCCAACTCGAACTCCCAGACACATCCGGTTGGTGGCAAGGCGTCCAATGGATTTGGATTGCACGACATGTCGGGCAACGTGTGGGAGTGGGTGCAAGATTGGTATTCGAGCACCTACTACGCGACGAGCCCATCGACCAATCCACTTGGGCCTTCAGCGGGGACGTATCGCGTGATGCGCGGCGGCGCGTGGAGTTACGGCGCAGACGGAGTGCGCTCTTCGATGCGCGGCGGCAGCATTCCGTCCTACGGAAGTTACAGCCACGGCTTCCGCGTCGCGCGGAACCCCACGTAAGTTCGCACGTGCCACGTTCCGACGTTTCAGCATGCGCCTGCATGCTCGCTCTTGAAGCTACTCCCTTGAAGCTACTCCCTTGAAGCTACTCGCTTCAAACCACCCCGCGCGTCATCATCGCGCGGGGTGGTGTCTTTCATGACTGAGCTTGCATGCGAACTTACAGAGGGCGAGTCTTCGTTGAAACCCGCGTGCTCCTCAAGTTCTCGCCTCAAGTTCTCGCCTCAAGTTCTCGCCTCAAGTTCTCGCCTCAAGCAACTTGATGAGATCCGTCGCCGTCGCGATTCCGAGTGGCGCCTCGTCCGCGCGGCCGTGTTCGGTGATGATCACAGCCTCAAGGCGCGGATTTTTCGACCAAAGCGAGAGTGCTTCGTCGGCGCTCGCGGTGCGCGGGAGCAGTGCGTATTCATCTTTGCGGTGGTCGCGTGCCAATGCCTCGCCGACGGTGACCGAAGCAATGGCGCAGATGATGCGTTCGCCATTGCTTGTTGCGGCGCGTGCATCAAGTGGCCCCGCGGCGGCGCGCGGCGGTTCTTGGTCAGGAAGCACACACGACTCGATGTCGTGTGAGGCGATCCAACGGACGATGCCACTGGCGGTGAGGAGCGCGACAATGCGTCCATCGCGTCGCACAGGAAATCGGACAACACCTTTGTCGCGAACGAGCGCCAATACGTGACCGATGCGGTCGGTGGTTGAGATCGAGACCACCTCTTTTGCGGCGAGCGCGCGAAGCGGAACGGGTGTGCGGAGTTCCTCTTCGATCAACTCCAACTGACGAACCGTCGCTTCGGTTGGAACAGCGATGTATTCGACATCACCAAAACGATTGTGCACCAGTGCGTTGCGCAGTTCGCCTGCCTCAAGCAGGAAATCGAGATGTCGCGCGAAGTGACGGCGCTCCGCGGCAATCTGCCGAACCGATGCGGCGAATCCGCGGCGTCGACCTTCGCGAGGCTCATTCAAGAGTCGTTGGAGTTCGCGATCGATTCGGTTGTACGCGCCCTCGAAGCGAGCGATTCGCGCGCGGTCGCCGTCGCCCTGGGCGCCGTTGTCGCGTGGACTCGCTGGCGCGGGAACTCCTCCCCCGAGCGCATGGAGGTTCTTTTTTGCGATGTTGTCACCAACTTCATCTGCCATGCGCGGCTCCGTTTCCTGTTGGTGCAGTGTCGTCACGCAACGACGTCCCGGCAAGATCGCGGGCGCGCTTGATTCGGCGTGACGTGACATCGCCGCCGAGATTTTCGTCGATGATGGAGAGACGATTGGTGCGTGCGGCGATGTCGGAAGCGCGTCGCGAATCGCCTTGCGCAGCCTCTTCGGCGAGCACTTCGAGCATGCGTGCTTGTGCGCGCCACCAGTAGCGGTCTCGCTCGGTTGCGCCAATCGGAGCGAGGTCGCGCAGGACGCTGAATCCTTCGCTGCGTAACTTTGCATCCTCGGATGCCACGAGCGCTTCGCCAAGAATCCAGAGTGCAAACCGGCTGCTCGGATCACGCTCCAGTGCGACGCGTGCGCGATCGACTGCCTCGGGGAGTGATCCGCTCGCGAGAAGCCCTAATGCGTGCATTCGAAGTGCGTGCGCGGCGGTGGACTGCGAGATGGCATCGTTGTCGGTCGTATCGAGAGGTGACGCGAGTGCTTCGAGTTGCTGTGCACGAATGCGACGAGTTTGGAGGGTGCTCGGATCTGCGAGGGCGCCGAGTTCGACATCGGTTTCCACGGGAAGCGCGAGAGCGGCCACGGTGTCGGTGAGTACCGACTGCATGCGTGGGAACTGCCGGATCGTTTCTTGCATCTTCGCCGGCGACGGAAAGGGTTCGTTGCACTTGGTGGCGGCGCCGATCCATGTGATCGCGGCGCGCTGTGCGGCAAGCGAGGTTGGTGCAGCATTGATCGCAGCCGTTGCGTATGCAAGCGCGGCGGGGAACTCGCTCGTCGCGAGCGCCACGGCGGCGCGCAGTGCATCGGTGCGCGCGCGGAGTTCGATGCTCGTGCGATCTTTCAGAGGCCCATCGTTGAGTGCTCTCCAAAGTGCTTCCAGACGAGGCTTCGTTGCGTTCAGCCCAGCCGTCCCGGTTTGGTCAGTGAGATGTTTCTCCGCGAGGAGTTCGAGTGTGCGAAGTTCGCGCGACGGACTTGATTGCACAAGACTCGCGAGCAAGCGATCGGCTTCGACGAGGTTCGGCTGGCCGAATCGGGGAAACATCGCGAGGTCACACGCTTCGAGAATCCACGCATCGCGCGAAGAATCGTTTGGAAAAACGCGTGTCGCCAGCAGCAGCGCTTCCGCGAGTCGTACTTCGCCCGCTTGCGAGCAAAGTGCATCCGCACGTCGCTCAACAAGCGCGATCTCGAAGGCGTCGCGGGTTCGCTCGCTGGCCTCGATGCTCGCGACGAGTGCAAGAAGGTGATCGCATGTTTTCTGCGCGTTTGACTGATTGTCGCGGAGAAGCGCGGCGGAGTACGGAATCGTGAACCATGGTGCGATGCATGCGTCGCGTGCCGCGCGATCGAGGACTTCCATCTGCGATGACGGATAAACGACGCGCAGACCACTTGGTTCGATGCGCAGAGTGCCGAGTGCTGCGAGCAGTGGCGGCGCATCATCGTGTGCGGCGGCCGCGAGGATCCGCGGGGTCATGCGTTCACGAATTTGGGAAGCAAGTGCGGCGAGCTGCTCTGTTCGGATCGTTGTGGTTGTTGTCGTTGCTGTTGCTGTTGCCGTTGCCGTTGACGTTGACGTTGACGTTGCTTTTGACGTTGTCGTGTCGCGGGAAAAGAGCGTGTCGAGCGGTTCGGTGATCGCGCGAAGTTTGGCGGAATCTGAAGTGCTGGACTGTCCGCTCGCTCGGTCGCGTGGTTGATCGCGCGGTTGATCGCGTGCCGGCGCGTACGACGCGGCGATGGCGTCGGACGCAGCGCATGCAGCGATCACATCGAGCAAGTCGTCGTGCGTCGTCTGTAATGGCAGTCGCGGTGCAGCAGCGTCGAGTTTCGCGCGCAGCATGCTCGCCAGCAGCGCGGCGCCTCGATCGTTGGAGCGAGATGCGGTTTCGAGCGCGCTTGAAAGTTTCGCGAGTGTCTCGCGCGTCGTTTGTGTCGTCTCTGGCGGCGTCCATGCGATCATCCGCGCCTGCGCGATTGCCAGCGCATCGCCAAGCTCGGATGGAACTGGAAGTTCGCTTCGCGCTGCGAGAGCAAGGTATCGCGAGGCTCGTTCCCGAAGCTCCGTCTCTGTTCTGGTCGATGGGCTCTCAAGCGTATGACTTCCCTGCGTACCTTCACCGTCGTTGGAGGTTTTACGTTGGCGCTCGTGACGCGCGCACTCCGCTTGGAGCGCCGCGAGTAGCCCTGTGAGCATCGCTTCTCGAAAAATGGCAGGATCGGTGGCGATGCTCGTTGCATCAGCATTGAGCGGGTCGATCGCGGGGCTTGCGAAGAGCGGCGTCAGAGCGCGAGCGATCTGCGTGGCGCGAGTATGTTCGTCGCGAGTTGCGACACCGAGGGCGATCGCGACATCACTTGCGTCGGCACTCAAGCGGCGTAAGAGAAGATCTTCCGCCGCTTCGAGTTCGAGTTGTCGTCGTGCGAGCGGCGTGCATTTCGCCGCGAGCACGAGCCGATCGGACGCGATCGCGTCCTCGGCTGCGGCGAGTTGACGGGCGGTCTTCGCGCTCGCGCGTTGCACGATCGCACGTTCGGCAAGCGCGAGTCGATCGGCGAGAATCGCCGCGGAAAGACTGCTGTTTTCCTGAAACGTCTTGAGCTTTGCAGTGTCATTCGCGAGTTCGGCTTGACGAATCGTCATGCATTCTTTCGCGGCATCGGCGTCATCCGCGCGGGCGTGCTCGAAGGCCGAGGGTGATTTGGACCATGCAGGTGATGCACGAAGGAGCGCGCCTGTACTTGGGCTCGCCATCATGCATGCGCTCCAACTTGTCATGACGTACGCAGACAGTGCAACGCGGTGTGCATTGGCCGTTCTCATGCATCACCTCCAAACGCAACAGAGCGATATCCCGCCGCGATCACTGCGTTGAACACTTCAACGACGTCTTCCCATCGTGCAGTGGAAGACGCCGCGATTCGAATCGGATGATCCGCAGGGAACAAGCCGCGCGAGCGAGCTTCATCGAAGCGTGCGTCTCGCAAGACGCGCTCCAATTCGCGCGCATTTCGCACGCTCGCGAGTTCCGAGGGAAGGGTGATGGACGCGCCATCGCGCGTTGATGCGATTCGGATAACGAGTGGCTCGAGATCGAGCGCAAAGGGATCTGGCTCGGTCTCCGCACTCGACGCGGGGGGGATTTCCGCACGAATGTTTCGCTCCTTCGAGACGATTCCTGCCGTGAGCAAAAAGTAGATCAGCAGTTGAAAGACGACGTCGATCATGGGAGTGATCGAAAGCGAGAGGCGGGCGCGTTCGTGATCGCCTCGAAGGAGTGCGCGATGTTCACGTGCCACCGCGTCCTCCACCGTTCGTGCTTCGCTGCGTGCTGATGGTTTCTGTCTCCTCGCGGTCCACCTCTTCGAGAACAACAAGATTGAGTCGTGGAAGCGCGCCGCCGCCGGCAAGACTTGCAGCGGTGGTGGTAGCACGCATCGCGGGCTCGACCCATTCATACATGGTCGCGCGATCCGCACGGAGATTGACCGCGAGATTTGGGTTGCGTCGGTAGAGCCCCGTGAGGGTGTCGGCGAGACGCGCGACCCCATCGGGTGTTGCGTCGAAGGTTTCCCCGGCGAGGAGATATCCGCCAATACGCCCGTCCGTTGCCGGTATGACGTTCAGCATGACGCGGGAATCCTCGTTGGCCTGCGCGCTCGCGCCGGGTGTGACTCGAGCAAGCGCCATGTCGACGCGCTCGTTGTCGGCGATGCCGGAAACAAGCGTGAAGAAGACGATCAGGAGGAATGTCACATCGATCATCGGCGTGAGATTCGCTTCGATGACGGCGACGGGAAACTTGCGACGATTGCGGGGCATCAGGTGGCGTGTGCGCGGGCTCGAGATCGGTGTGGGTCGCGTCCGGCAGTTTTTCCTCACGGCTTTGAACGAGTCGCGTTGCCCGCGCTTGCGCTTGCCGGGTCGACGCTCGCATCCTTCGGACGGAAAAGCGCGACCATTTCATCCACGGTCGCAAGCATCTCATCCGACGTTGCGATGGCGCGATTTCGTACGAGTGCGTACGCGCTGGTCGCGGGGATTGCGATCAGGAGCCCCCAGAACGTGGTCACAAGGGCTGTGCCGATTCCGCCTGCGAGAAGCACGGGATCGGCTGCGCCGCCTGTCGACGCGATCGTCTGGAATGCAACGATCATGCCGTACACCGTGCCGAAAAGTCCGATCATCGGCGCAACTTGTCCGAGGACATTCAGTCGCTCCAGTTCACGAAGGCGCGCGGACAGCAACTCATCGGCGGCGGTTTCGGCGGCGTGTGTCATCGCGTCTGCGCCGCGCGGTGCGTGGTCGAGTGCTCGCGAGAGAACGGCGGAGAGGTCGCTGCTGCCGCGGCCACTTCGTTCGATCGCTTCGCGATAGCGCCCCGCGGAAAGCAGGCTGCGCATCGCATCCGACTCACCATCTGGAAGTGTCGCCGTACGGCGATTCGTGGAGAGCGCGAGCGAGATGAGTACCACGTTTGCGAGCGAAAGGAGAAGAAGCAGCCAAATCATCGCGCTGCCGATCCACTCCAAACTGCCATCGCTGTTCGTTGCGTAGAAGAAGATGCCGCCAGTCATGCGTGTCGTGTCCTCTGGTTGCCGCGATCAGCGCGGGCTCTTCGCGGTTGGCGCGTCGAGCGACGTTGCCTCACGCGGGATGAATCGGAATCCGCCGGAGCCGAAGTGTTCTACTGCAACCGCTTCGAGCGTACCGCCGGGATCGGTCTCAAGGAATTGGATGCACTGGATCGTCGCGCGGCGATTGCCATTGCGCGGGTCGCGCGGGTTGAGTCGATCGAGGAGCGCGAGCATCGATGCACGATCGAGCTCGTGACGGCCGGGGCCCGTGACTGTGGACGAGAGGAGAAAGACGCAATCAGCGCCAGATCGCAGCGCCTCGGTGAGCGCCTCGATGGGGCTCGAACGTCCGCTCGGGAAGACGTCATTTCGGAGCCAAGCAACGGCGGCTGCGCGCTCCGCCTTGCTCGCGCCCCGCAGGCTCGCAGGCGTTCCGCCGAATGCCACCGCGCCGTCGCGTCGAAACGCGATGAGTGCGAACTGCTGCGTCGGCTCGAGGCGAGCGAGCGAGCGTTCGACTTCATCCACAATTGCGGGGAAACTCCCGACCATCGAGCCGGATGCGTCGACGACGTACGCGACTTTCGTGGCGTTTCCTGCGACGAGCCCCGCGAAACTCGCACCGACGCGCGCGACGGCAGATTCGCCTCCGAGCGTGGAAGTGCCGAATCGTCGGGCGAGCCCTTCGAGGGCTTCGCTCCGAGGTCCGCTTGCTTCGAGCGCGCGCAAGCGGGCGTCGAGCTCGTCGGCGGCGCGTGGCGCGTGTTCGATGTCACGAGCGCTCGCGTTGTTGGTGGTGTTGGACGAAGGCGAAGTGCGCATCGTCGGCCGTGTGGGGGCGGGCTGGTAGAAATCGGCGGTGAGGACAACGGGCGGAGGCTCTTCATGCAGGGCGCCGGAAACACCCCAAACGGTGCCGAGCAGCGCAAGTGCGATGACCGCATGCAACGCGAGTGAGATGGCGATTGCGCGCGTCGCGCCCTGAGGTTTTGCCCGCGGAGTTCCCGGCGAGTCTCCTCGACCGGCGCCGACGGTCTTCGCTCGTTCGTCGTCTTGAATACGCGCTGACGGAGAACCGAGCGGAAGTGGCTCCTGCTCCTGGTTCCAATCCTGCACTGCGTTGCGGTCGCGCGCGTCCATGGGGAGATCCTACGGTCGAGGGACTCGCGAAACGCCAACACAACGCGTCATGCGCGGTTTACTCGCCGTCGCCACCGTCGTCGCCGCCGCGACCGCGGAAGATAAAGCCGTCCAGGCTCCATTTGCCGGGTCCGGTCAGCGTGAGGCCCGCTGCAAGCACGATCAGACTCAATTGGCTCAACGCCTGGCTGCGCGCGAACGCCGAGTTCGGATCGGTCGGAGTCCAGAGGGACGACCAAGCGTTCCCAAGCGAAGGGGTCGCGAGAATGAGCAGCGCGATTGCCCAGACAAGCAAGCCACCGGCCCAAATTCGGCTGAAAAGGCCAACAAGGAGGAAGGCGCCGCCAAGAAGTTCGAAGACGGTGATCGTCCATGCCCAAACATGGGGCTTCGGGAGGCGGAGGCGGTCGAGGGTCAATGTGAGTTCGTGGAGCGCCCGTGCTTGGTAGCCGGCGGCATCAGCCGCGACGAGCGGAACGGGAGGGACTTCCTGGGCGATCGGAGTGCGGACGCGAGCGACGCCGGTGGTTGCCGGCAGGGGCTGAAGTCCAGCAGCGTTGAGGTCGAGCGTTTCGCGGAAATGTTCGGTCGAAACGATGCCGAGTTCGCGCAGACGCGCTCCCGCATCTCCAGAGAACTGGCCCATCTCCATCGCATGGTGCCAACCAACAGGTACGAACGCGAGGAAGAGGATGATCCTCGCGAGAAGCGGCACGAAGTTGGCTGCGGCCTGTTGGCTGAACTTCTTCATGACTTCTCGGGTGGCATCGTGTGACGGAGGGAGTGGATGGAAGGACGTTGGACGCCGATGGACGCCGATGGACGCCGATGGACCACAGAGGCGCGACGAACAATCCGGCGGTTTGCCAGAATGAGGGGAATCGGCTCAAAGGTCGATTCTCGTACAATCTCAGCCTCCGCGGGCGTGGCGGAATTGGCAGACGCACGGGATTTAGGTTCCCGTGGGGTAAAACCCGTGCAGGTTCGAGCCCTGTCGCCCGCATATCTGAGCGCTCGCGACTGGCGGGCTGCTGAAGCTTCGCTTCAGGTGCCCGCTTTCGCTCGCTCTGGCGGGCATCGCACCAGAGGGAGCCGCCGCAGCGGCGACCGCGACCAATCTGAGCGCTCGCGACTGGCGGG